>NZ_CP036271.1:2046153-2346153 GCF_007745175.1 Caulifigura coniformis
CGGCATCGGCAAGGTGAAATGGACCGGAAATCCAGCTGCTCGTTGAGGTTCCGGAAGAAGAAGGGTTCTTTGGGACCGGGGAAAGGCGCGCCGCGACGCCGCGATCGGGCTGCGGAGTCGCCGCCACGCGCCGGGATCGCCTTGCACGGCCAACCGTCAAACTGCCCCTGACTGGTACAGAGCGCGCCGACTTTGCGGCTTGACCTCTACAACCGGAACACCCGGCACGTCCGGCAGAAGATTCTTTTCGCGAGCAATCGTGCTGTTCCTCACCCGGAGTTGCGCGGCGGCGCGGTCCGATACGAACGTCGGAGTCATTCCGGGCGTTCGCAAATTAGGACTTGTGCCGAAATGGATGGCCTCACGGCAATTAAACACTGGATCGGCCCCCTCGTGGTGCTCACGGCCTCGCTGGCCAGTCACCCCGCGGCACGCGCCGAATTTCCGCAGCCTGCGTCGGGCCGTGATGCCGCCGCCCAGCAGCGCGACTGGACGACCACGGCAGCCGGATTCTCCACCTTCCAGTCGGAAGATGTGGCCACGGCGGACGCCTCGATCCCGGCCCGGAGTTACGAATCGAGCCGGATTGAACTCGCGCAGGCGGTTGCGGGGAACTCCGATGACCACTGGCAGCTCGCCCCGGTGGGGCTGCTGTACAAGTCGTACCTGGCAGGGGCCAAAGAAGCCCGTATCTCAACCGTCTGGATGCAGGACAGCAAACGCGGTTTGATCTGGGAGAACGCGCTTGGCGGAAGGGTCGGCGTGGTGCGCTACGGCACGGAAGACGTGCTGCACCCGGAAGGCTGGCAGTTCGATATTGAAGGAGCGGCGCTCCCCCGCGTGATCCCGCAGGATCCGTCGTCACCGCTCGAGGCCGTCGATTTCCGCGTCGGGCTGCTGAGCACCTGGCGGTATGGCGACACCGCCGTGAAAGCCGGCTACTACCACCTGTCGTCCCACGCCGGCGACGAGTTCCTGATCAACAATCCGGCGTTCGTCCGCATCAACTACGTGCGGGACGCGGGCATCATCGGCATCACGCAGTATTTCCTCGAGGACTTCTCCGTCTACGGCGAACTTGCTTATGCATTCAACGCCGAGGACGGGGCGGAGCCTCTCGAGTTCCAATACGGCGTGCAGTACAGCCCGATGACGACCGGCTGGCCCGGAGCGCCGTTCGCGGCGATCAACGGACACACCCGCGAAGATTACAACTGGGCAACGAGCCTCACCGTCCAGAGTGGATGGCAGTGGCGAAGCGCCAAGACGAACCACACATTCCGAGTCGGTATGCAGTACTACCGCGGCCCGTCGCTGCAGTGGGAGCTGGGGGACCGCAAAGAGAACATGCTCGGCGGTGGTATCTGGTACGACTTCTGACGCGAGGTCCCTCGCAGGCAGCGTCGCGGGCGTTGACGCGAAGGGCGGCGCATAAAAAAAGCGCCACCTGGCGAAACCAGGTGACGCCTCCGCGCAGAGCAAGTGCGGGCCGATGTCCTGCTACTGCAGCGACCACTTTCTCAAGCACCTGCTGTGCCGATCGGCAATCCTGCCCGCTGGGAGGGGTTTTCCGCCTGCCAGTCGACCGATTCGCAGCAGCGCGCGAGCGATGATTCCGCAGAATGAAGCAGCCTTCAGAAGCTGGTGTCCGGAATTGACACAGAATGCCTCGGGAACAGGGAACGGCCCCGAATTTGCCTGAGGAGAGGACAGCGGCCAACTCCGATTTTCCGGGAATCGCGAAAAGGCAGGATTTCACTTGGCAATCAGCGTTGGGCCGCTACTATCCCAGCATTCGAGGCTTTCACGTCATATTTTTTTACCGTGTCGGTACTGGGGCGCTGTCCCTTTCGCGTAAGGATTTTCATTCAACCCTGAGACACGGTCGACCCGCCGGCGCAAGCCGGCGGGTTTTTTGTTGCGCCGAGGTCTCGTTTTGGGCCGACAGGGCAGTTCCAGCGGTCGAGCCACATCCGCGGTCAGGGGCGAGTCGCAGCATCGCTCGCGTTACCCGCGTTTTCCGAGCTTGATCCTGGCGAGGCGGCTGTAGCGGGCACTGCCGCCCGCGGGAGGCATGAGCCTGAGCGTCATCGGCATCCAGGCCGGCCGGTCGAGCTTCTCGGCTGGCAGGTTCTGCAGCACCGGCAGGTCGAGCGTCCTGAGCTGATACGCATCGGGCCGGGCAGGGTTCAAGTAGAGGCGTTTCCCCGCCACGAAGGTCGCCAGCTGGTCGGCCATTTCGCGGCTCATCCGCGTCCAGACGACCGCCTTGGTGTCGGCGTTGAGCACGAGGCCGAACTCTCCACTGCTCTCGAAGCAGGCGCCGAGGTCCGTCACCAGACGGTCGAGCGGCACATGGTCGTGGAACCGCACGTACTCGATGATCGCGGGGCCGAACTGGCCGTACTCCGCCAGTTCGAGCCATTTGAGCTTCGGGGCGCGGCCGTCGCCCACGTTGTCTTCGCCCCGCCGTTCCTCCTCATCCATCATCTGGGCCAGCCTGCTGTCGAGCGTGGCCGGTCGACAACGCGACCGGGCCCACTCGCGGAGGGAGAAGATCTGGTCCTCCATCGTCACGGAAAGAGGAACCGTCCGGTCCCGCGACTGCTCGAGATCGTCATCCGTCAGCATCCGGCTCTGGCTGTACGACTCGATGATCGCCGAGTTCACGACCTGTTCGATCTCCGCCCCGCTGTAGCCGTCGGTGCGGTTTGACAGCGCATCCGTGTCGAACATCTCGGGCTTCCAGCCCCGCCGCTTCAGATGGATCTCAAAGATCGCCTTGCGTTCGTAGTAGTTCGGCAGGTCGACGAAGAACAGCTCGTCGAAGCGTCCCCGTCGCAGGAGTTCGGGCGGGAGCCGGGAGACATTGTTCGCCGTCGCCACGACGAAGACCGGGGCCGTGTGTTCCTGAAGCCAGGTCAGGAACCGGCCGACGATACGGGCGATCGTAGCGTCGGTTGTCGCTTCGGCGTCAAAGCCGGCGAACGCCTTGTCGATTTCTTCCAGCCAGAGCACCGAGGGGGCAATCGTCTCCATCGTGTGCAGGACTTCGCGGAGGTTCTGCTCCGACGAGCCGCGGGCCGATTCGAGCAGACTGGAAAGATCCATGCGGACGAGCGGAAAGCCCAACAGCCGGGCGATAGCCTTGGCGCTGAGGCTTTTTCCGCAGCCCTGCACGCCCGCGAGCAGCACCCCCTTCGGATTGGAAATGCCGCGGGACCGCGCATCGACGCTGAACGCCTCCGCCCGCTCGGCGATCCATGCCTTGAGACCTTCCAGGCCACCGATGTCATCGACCCCTTCATCAAGGTCGAAGAATTCGAGCAGATCGGATCCCTGGACCATGTTCCGCTTCTCGGCCACGAGGCCGGCGTAAACACTGTCGTCGATGTCTTCCCGATTCTGCAGCGCCCGGGCGTAGGCCTTTCGCGCCTCTTCGGCCGTCAATCCGAGCACCGCTTTCAGCAGATGCTCCTCCTGATCGGGTTCCATCCTGACCGGATTGAGCAGCGATTCCCGCACGCCACCCAGCACCTCGCGCATTTCCTCGAGCCCCGGAAGCGGGAGCTCCATGACGAAGAGATCCTTCATCAATTCGACCGGCACGTCGTCGACCGGCGAGATCAGGAGGATCGACTGCCGCCGCTCGCGCAGCCCGGGGATCAGGTCCCGCAGCTGCCGCACGACGGCAGAATCCTTCAGATGCGGGTGCAGGTCCTTGAGGACGAAAACGTGGTCCTCAGGGTAGTCGGCTGTCTGTCGTAGGAATTCCAGAGGCTCACAGACGAGTTCGAGCAGGGGAGGCTCAGCCCCAGACGTCGCCGACCAGGCGACCAGCCCTTTCTCCATTTCGCCGCACAGTTCGCCGAGTTCCCGGATCCAGCGTTCTTCTTCGTAGGTCCGCAGCAGGAGCAGCGGATAGCCGGCGAGAATCCGCAGGCGAAGATCTTCCAGCGCCAGGGCCGTCGTCAACATGGAGAGTCACCCGGCAGTGAAGACAGAAGGGGTTGAACAGAAGGCAAGGAAGGGAAGAAAGGTCTTCAATTCGAACTCAACCCGCAATTCGAGACCACATCGTCCGGGCAGCCTTGAGGGCTGTCGAACGACTCTGGCAGGCGCCCGTCCCCACTTCCTTTCCTTCCTTACCTTCTGTTCCAGTCTATTCAGTGATCGTGCGAATGGCCGCCGTGATCGTGAGAGTGCCCATGGTCGTGGCTGTGCCCATGATCATGCGAGTGGTCATGCGAATGATCATGGCTGTGACTGTGATCATGCGAGTGGGAGTGATCCCGGCCGCTCTTCTGAGTCTTTGGCGCTGGTTCCTCGACGAGTGTCGCCGGATCGACGGGAATGGCGGCGTACACCGCGAGCGCGGCGCGGTAGACCTTGTCGAGCGGGACATGCTGTTGCCGTGCGATCAGTGCGCAGGCTTCGTACTCGGGAGTGAACCGCGGCGTCGACGAGCCGCGCCACGCGAGTTTTCCCGCGACTTCGCCCCAGGGGGTTGTCACCGAATGTGCCTTGCGGAACTGCTTGACTCGCTGGATCGACTGCTTCCGGATGCCGAGCGTCCCCGTTTCGTCAAACAGGATCGCCTCGCATTCCCCTGCCTGATGCGGTGAGCACAGGATGCTCAACATCACGCCCGGCCGCTGCTTCTTCATGGCGACGGGCGTGGAGTAGACGTCGAGGGCGCCGGCCGCGAGGAGGCGCTCGGTCGTGTAGCCGATGACTTCGGCCGGGATGTCATCGAGGTTGGTTTCGAGAAGAGTGACGATGTCGCCGTCGGCGCTGAGCGACGATTGGCCGATGAAGACGCGCAGGATATTGGGATAGTCCTTGAAGTCCTTCGTTCCGGCGCCGCATCCGATGGCGGCGACCGTCATCTCGGGCTGTGCTCCGAATCCCTTTCCGAGAGCTTTAACGATCGCCGCTCCGGTGGGCGTCGTCAGCTCGGCCTGAAGCGGCACATCCGCCAGCGGAACACCGAGAAGCAGTTCGGCCGTGGCGGGCGTTGGAACGGCGCAAACGCCGTGGTCGATCGTCACCGATCCCCGGCCGGTGGGGATGGCGTTGAACCACGCCTGTTCGATGCCGAGGTCACAGAACGCAATCGCGACGCCGACGATGTCGACGATCGAATCGATCGCGCCGACTTCGTGAAAGTGGACATGCTCGAGCGGCATGCCGTGCACCTTCGCTTCCGCTTCTGCGATCGCCCGGAAGAGACGATGCGCGACCTGACGCGGTTTGGCCGCGAGCCCGCTGTTGTCGAGCAGATCGACGATCTCGCTGTAGTGGCGATGGGCGTGCTGCTCGGGGTGCTCGACAACGAGGTGCTTCGCGCGAAATCCACAGCGATGCACTTCATTGAGCCGGAGCGAGACTCCCGGCAGGCCGAGCGCTGCGATGCCCGACGTGACCGCCTCCCACGAAGCGCCCGCGTCGACGAGGGCTGAGAGGGTCATGTCGCCGGCGATGCCGGTCGCACATTCAAAGTAAGCAATCTTCATTCCGTGATCCGTTCGTCGCTGCAGACGACCAAGAGAGCTTGAACAAAAGACTTTGAACAGAAGGCAGGGAAGGAAATGAAGGGGGTAACGAAGCGGCGTCGTTGGGAGGATCGAGGTGCTGGTGAACGCAGGCACGCACTGAGTCGCTTCTTCCCTCTCTTCCTTTCCTTCTGTTCAATCTTTTGCCACTCCTGATCCTCCACGATGTTCACGCGGACCACCGGGGAATGCAAACTGATCCCCGCAGATGGGGCTCCGCGTGCAACTCCACTGTCCCGATGCGCGCAAAAAAACGGGAGCGCACTCCCCCTGCGGAGCACGCCCCCGGAACGCAGACTTGGGAGTCTGACGTTGGTTCCGCCTATTCCGTGACGGACACGATCTCAACCTGCTCGAACTTCCCGCTGTCCATGTTGGCCCCGCCAACCATCACGAAGCGCGAGTCGTCAACCGGCAGCATGCGGTGGAAGAACCGGGCCGTCGGCAGTTCGCGGGCGATCTCCCACTTCTTGCCGTCGGCGCTCAACCGCTGCAGGTTGCCCTTGCTGGTGCTGACGTACAGCTTGCCGCCGGTGGCGAACGCGGATGCGCCAAAGCCGGTCATGCCGTCATCGCCCACGAGAGCCGGGCCTTCGTACCAGGCGTTGGTTTCCGGGTCGAAGATCGAGGACTTCGTCGTCGGACCACCTTCCTTCTGCATCCCGCCGATGGCATACAGCTTGCCGTCGTAGGCGGCGACCGCGAGGGCCCGACGTTCAAAAGGAGGCTTCGCAACCGCTTTCCATTCCGGCTTCTTGGCGGTCAGGTCGAGCGACCAGGCGGTGTTGTGCCAGCCGCGCTGCGTGTCGCCTTCGCCGCCGCCGAGCTTCCAGCCTCCGATGACGTACAGCGTGTCGCCGAGGACCGCCGCGTCGTGCGACGAACGGGCTTCGGGGAGGGCCGGAAGATCAGTCCACTTCCCGACCGCCGGATCGAAACAGGCGACGGAGGCCTGCGATTCGAGGTCGTTCGGCTTTCCTTCGTCGTTCTTCGCGGTGAAGCCGCCGACGCGATAGAGCTTGCCACCGTGGGCGACGACCGCGAGCCCCTGCAGGGCCGGTCCTTCTGCAACCGTTTCCCAGCCCGACTGGCCGGAGAGCGAGAGCCTGCGGAGGGTGTTGCTCTGCCCCTTGTTGGAATAGGAATGGGCGCTGCCGAGGTTGCCCCCGTAGACGTACAGCGAGTCGCCAACGATCGCGCCACCAAGGCTGGTGACTGCCGGCGTCAGCGGAGCCAGTTCTTTCGTTCCGGAGACCGAGGCGGTCGAGAACGAAACTGTTCCGTAGTGCCGGGTGCTATCATACGGCTTGCCGCCTTCTTCCCCTTTGCCTTCCTGAATAATCCGGGCGCGGGCCGAAAACAGGCCGGGCTCACCCTTCTCGAACACGACCTTTCCCTGATCGTCCGTCTCGGCCTTCTTCGGGCCGATGCCGGGAATGACCGCCGCCACTTCCGACTTCGGAACAGGCTGGCCCTTCCACAACACGGTCAGCTCGATCTTGCCGTCCTTCGTGTCCGCGGCAATCAGGTCGACTTCGACCATCTTCGAGGTGTCGACCGCCTTCCACGCTGCGTCCCCGAGAACCGGGCCCGACTTGGCGTGGTACACCAGACGATACCTGTTCGACTCATTCCGCGCCATCACGCCGTACTGGAAGGTCGTCGTCGTGAACGGCGTACCGGCCGGAACCTCCGACGTCAGCGAGTTCTCATCGGCCTTCAGATCGACGGCCTTGGCTTCGCCCTTGGCGGAAACTGCCTTGACCACCATTCCGTCGAGTTTCTTGAGGAGTTCCGGATTGTCCGGAGCCGCCTCTTCAGCGAAGTACACATGCACCCGGTCCTTGCCGTCATGATGCTTCTGGACCAGGAAGATGAAATGGGCTCGGGCCGCGGCCGGAGTCAGGAAGCTGGCGGCCACAGCCGCAGCAAGCAGGATGCGTTTCATAAGAGCCTCTCGTGTGCAGTACAGGGGACATCGACTCTGCGTTTCCGGCCGACCTGGGCCGGCCAGCTTCGGAAAACTACTTCCTGGTCACGAGTTCGAACGTGAACTCGTTCGGCGAATCGGCGGCAATCGTTTCTTCGAGCTTGCTCCGACTGTTGTAGATGGCCGGAATCTTCACCGTCTTGGGGAGCTTCCTTTTGCCTGCGGCCATCTCGGCGAGGGCCGCCTCGTCATCCGGCGCGATCCCACCATGATCGTTGGACTCAATCTGGACGCGATGCTTTCCGGCGACCGGTCCGGCTTCCGCCGACAGCTGAAACCTTCCTTCGACAATCCCAGCTGATGCGGTCGGCCCGTTCACTTCAGGTAATGGGACGAACAGGATCACCGCGTTGTCCAACGGCTGGCCGTCCAGGGTGACCGTGCCACTCACGGCCACCCGGGCATGGCTTTTGGGGTCTGCTCCACCGCAGCCGCTGGCCAGAATCGCCAGCACCATCCCTGCCGCCGCCATACGAAGGCGATGGCGAATCATCATCAGAACTCTCCCGTCACTTCGCCGCCGCTCCGGGTGGCGAGTGAAGTCAAAACGACCGACGAGATATTGTCGGAGATGCCGCGGACCGATCCGTCCGAGAGGGCGAAATTCACCGTGCCGGTGTGTTCGCTGCGGAACGTGCCAACCCAACTGCTGGTGTAGCCGTTGCCGGGCTGGCCGTTGTCTTTCAGGTTAAAGCCGTACTGGGTGCTGATGCCGGTCGAGGTCGGGTAGGGGTTCGACCAGTAGGTAAACGAGTACCGCGACTGCCCCGGGCAGAGAGCGTCACTTGGCAAGAACTTGTAGCTCGGCAGGTTATAGGCGGTTTCACCAATCATGATGGTATTGGAAGTTCCATCGGTGAAATCGCGGATCGCAGTCTTACCGCCGACGGCGTCCGAGTAGATGATGGCGCCGTTGAGCGGCGGCCGGGGGTTGCCCATCGACTGCCAGTACATGTCGTAAGCGATGCTGCCGACGCAGGCGGCGTACATGCCGGGGGCCCTTCCGCTGTCGCCCGAGCAGGACGGAACCGGACGGCGCATCGAGCCGGAGGGGCAGAGGTAGGCGGCGATCTGCTGCCCGACGGCTTCGCGATTGACGGGGTCAGAGTTGCCCTTGTTGAAGTCGTAGCGCGAATAGGTGTTACCCTGCTCGAGCATGGGCAAAATCGACGCGAAGAACGTCGTGCCGCTGATCGGATTGTGGGCCGCATTCACGTTCGGGAACACGCTGTAGGTGCTCTCGTAGTTGTGGAGCGCCAAGCCGATCTGCTTGAGGTTGTTCTTGCACTGCGTGCGGCGGGCCGCCTCACGAGCCTGCTGAACTGCGGGAAGCAGCAGGGCGATGAGGATCGCGATGATCGCGATCACGACCAGAAGTTCGATGAGGGTAAATCCGCGTTGCAATCGCAGGGGTCGAGGGAGAGTCATCTGAGGAATCCGAGCAGGGGTGGCTCGCAATCGAAGGGGCAGGGAGAGTTCTGCGTTCGCCCAACCTGTAAGAAACTGAGATTCAGTCTCAACAGTGAATGACATTACGCATCGGGGGGACGACCTGCAAGCGTGCGACACACGAATTCCTCGCGCTTCCCACGCCACGCGGCGTAACGACCCTCCCCGCACCGCAGTCGCGAAACCCCGCCCACCCCCAGCAACCTGCGGTCGCATCAACCCCTGCCCATGAGTTACGATTCAACTCCGGCGGAAATTGCCGGTGGAAATGCGATTCGGAAGGATCCCGACTCATGCTGTCTCGTTGCCGTCACGGCCGCGCTCTTGCCGCGGCCTCCCTCGCTCTGGCTGTGCTGTCGGGCTCCCCGGCCCTGTCGATCGAGGAGCAGCCGGCCGCAACGGCGAAAGCCAACCGGCTGGCCAGGGAAACCAGTCCGTACCTGAAGCTGCACGCCCACAACCCGGTCGACTGGTACCCCTGGGGACCGGAAGCGCTGGAGAAGGCCCGGGCCGAGAACAAGCCGATCTTCCTGTCGATCGGCTACAGCAGCTGCTTCTGGTGCCACGTCATGGAGCGGAAGGTCTTCGAGAACCCGGAGATCGCCGCGTACATGAATGAGCACTTCGTGAACATCAAGGTCGACCGCGAAGAGCGGCCCGATCTCGACGACCTCTACATGCTCTCGCTGCAGGTGTACCTGCAGGCAACCGGCGCAGGAGACGGCGGCGGCTGGCCGCTGTCGATCTTCCTCACACCCGAAGGGAAGCCGATCGCGGGCGGAACCTATTTCCCGCCCGACGACCTTCCGGGGCGGCCCGGTTTCCCGGGCGTGCTCAAGCGGTTGCACGAGATCTGGGATGGGCAGGAAGCACAGGTCCGCGGTTCGGCCGATGTCATCGCGCGGGAAGTCCAGCGACTGTCCGGCCCGTCTCCGCTGAGCGTCGCCAAGGCTCCGTCCGCCGATGCGGTGCAAAAGGCGGTCGCCGACCTGGTCGCGTCGCGAGATCCCGAGTACGGCGGATTTGGATTCAACGCCGAAGCGGCCAACAGGCCGAAGTTCCCTCAGCCGAGCAAGCTCCTGCTGCTCGCTCATCATGCCGACGAGCAGGGGGTCGGCGAAGCGCTTGATTTCACGCTCGAACACATGGCCCGTGGGGGGCTTTATGACCACCTGGCGGGCGGATTCCATCGCTACAGCACCGACCGACAGTGGCTCGTGCCCCACTTCGAGAAGATGTTGTATGACAACTCGCAGCTCGCGGAGATCTATGCGATCGAGGCCCGCCGCACGGGCCGCGACGATTTCCGGCAGGTGGCCCACGAGACGCTGCGATTCGTGCTTCGCGACCTGTGTGACGCCCGCGGTGCCTTCTATTCGGCGCTGGATGCCGAAACCGATGGAATCGAAGGGGCCTACTACGTGTGGTCGCCTGAAGAGGTCCAGAAGGCTCTCGTCAACGATGCTCCCCTGTTCGCGGCGGCCTATGGCGTCGACCAGCCGTCCCCCTTCGAGCATGGCCACGTCCTGCATCGCGTGAAGTCGGACGAGGAACTGGCGAAATCATTTGGCGGAACCGCGGCGGATGTCGCCTCGCGTCTGGCGGCCGCCCGCGAACGCCTCCTCGACGTCCGCAAGAACCGCCCGGCGTTGCTCCGTGACGACAAGATCATCGCCTCCTGGAACGGTCAGATGATCCGCTCTCTTGCGGTCTGCGGGAAGCTGCTCGATGAGCCTGGCTACATCGCCGCGGCCGACCGGGCCGCGATGTTCATCCTGACGTCCATGCGCACGTCCGAAGGAACGCTGAAGCGGACGTGGTGCGAAGGACAGGCGGCGAACGCGGCCTGCCTGGACGACTACGCTTTCCTCATCGATGGAATCGTGGCGCTTTACGAAGTGACCAGCGACGAAAAGTGGCTGAACGCCGCCCGCCGTTTGATGGATGACCAGGTCGAGCAGTACTGGGACGAACGGAATGGCGGCTTCTTCTTTACTGCCGATCACCATGAGCCGCTCATCGCCCGGATGAAGGACGGCTACGATTCGGTGATGCCCTCGGGAAACAGCGTGAGCGTCGACGCGCTGGCCCGGCTGTTCCGGATCACAAAGGATGTCGCCTACCAGAGCCGTGCCGAGAAGGCGCTGGCGGCCTTTGGAGCACAGATCGAGCAGTCTCCTTCAGGCTTTTCGAGAATGCTGCTCGGGGCGGACGAAGTGCTGCGTCAACCGGCGAAGGAGATTGCCGCCCCCCCGGCCGTGGAAACGCTGATCGCGGCCAACGAGCCGCCGAAGGCGCGGCCCGCTTCGCCGCCGGCTCAGGCCGCTGAGAAACTGCAGATGTTCGCCCAACCGGCGCAGGCCGAAATGGCGAAGCACCAGTACGTCAAAGGGCGGATCTTCCTGTCGACCGACAAGCTGACGCCGGGGACGACGACGAAGGTCGCCTGTGTGCTCGACATCGTCGAGGGATGGCACGTGAATGCAAACCCGGCCAAGCCCGACTTCGTCCTTCCCGCGGAACTGGAGCTGGCCTCGACGGCCGGAATCGAGCTGACCGACATCGTCTATCCCAAGGGGAAAGACCTGAAGATGGAAGACCAGGATGAGCCCGTCTCGGTCTATGAAGGGCAGGTCATCATCATGGCGTCGATGAAGGTTCCTCAGGATGTGAAGGTCACCACGGACGAACTGAAGTTCACGCTTCGCTACCAGGCCTGCAACCACAAGGAATGTCTCACTCCGAAACGGATCAAGCTCGACGGACAGATCGCCGTCGGCGGCGGGGCGAAGCGCATCAACTCGCGGATCTTCGGGACGGAGAAGTAGAAGAAGCAAAAGAGGAGCCGGGCACCTCAAACCGGCTCAACCGCCCGGCCCCAGTTCGGCGGTTGCCAGCGACGTATAGCGGCTGCCGCCCGGCGTCAGCTCTGACTGGAACAGCTCAGCAACGGCCGCCGTTGCCGACCCGTAGGGCGTTTCGCGGTTGGCCTCAATGACCTCCTCCAGTCCGGCGGCGTCCCCCTTGACCCGGGCCAGCGTGAGATGCGGATGGTAAGGGCGCGTTTCGGGAACGAAGCCCAGCGGCTCGAGCAGCCGATCCAGAATCGCCGCGAGGCGCTCGATCTCCCCGGCCGGCCGCACTCCGGCCCAGACGACCGCGGGCCGCGCGCTCTTGGGAAACGCTCCCAGCCCGACGATCTCAATGGCATGCCTGGAGACCGACGACGACGCTTTTCGAAGGGCGGCGGCGATGTCGTCAAACTGGCTTCGACGCGTGTCGCCCAGAAACTTGAGGGTCAGGTGGAACTTGTCCGCGGGGGTGATCTTCACCGCCCGCCCCATCCGGCCCAGATCGGCGCTGACGGACCGCAAGGCATCCGTCGCCGCAATGCGAAGTCCGATGAATGTCCGGATCGTCGCTCCCATCGAACTACTTCCCAGCGGGCCTCTGCGTGAGAAGCCACGCGAGGATGTCGGCCATTTCTTCGGGCGGAATCAGTTCGCCGAAGTTGCCCGGCATGAGCGATGTCGGCGACAGCTTCATCTCGTCGATGTCGGCCGACGGAATGCGGAACTCCTTCCCTTCACTGTTGGCGAAGATCAGGTCGGCCCCGTCCTCTCCGCGTTTCAGGCCAGTGAGAATCCGTCCGTCGCTCAAGGCGATGGCAGAAGACCGGAACGCCGCATCGACGTTCCGGTTCGGGTCGAGAATGTCTTCCAGAAGCCGGTCGACTCCTCGAATGCCGACGCCATCCAGCTGCGGGCCGACCTTCGCCCCCTCGGTCCCGATCTGGTGACAGACGGCACACCGCTTCGTAAAGGCGGCCTTTCCGTTGTCCGTCGAGCATTTGCCCGGATCGAAGTCCGACTTTCGCTTCGCGATCAGCAGAGCGAGCGCGAGGTCGGGGGCCGGGAGCGACTTCGTCAGTTCTTCGGCCCGCGCGGTGAGTTCGGGCGCGTTCAGGGCGGCCAGTCGGAACTTGAGCCCCGGCTGCTGGAGCAGGACGAGCGACAGCCGGCCTTCTTCGGCCAGCGAGAGGAGCAGATCCGCCCCCGCGCGGTCGCTCACCAGGCTCTCGGCAACTTTGCGCTGACGGTCGGTGGCCGCCCCGATGAGCAAGTCGCGAAGCGTTGCCACGACGGACGCGGCGTCCCGCGTCCGGACCGCCTCCCACAATCGCGACTGAAGGGAGGCCGGAAGGTCGGAGTCATCGGCCCAGAGGAGCAGGGTGCTGGTGCGGGCGTCGGGCTCGAGCGCGACGAGCGCCGTCGCCGCATGCGTCCGGAGTGATCGATTCTCGCTCAACAACAGGGGATCGAGGCGCGGCACAAGGCTGGCCAGCCGGAAGTCCTTGATCAGGCCGACGGCCGTCGCGCCGGAGTCCTGGGCTGGCGGGTTGAGCTGGTCGCGGGAAAACCGGCCGGCCGCGATCCAGGCGAACGCGTCGCCGGTATGCGCATCGACGATCTCGATGGCTCCAGACCGTCCGGCGAACTCGCTGAGATCCCATTCGACCAGTTGTGCCACGTCGTTCCGCGGCGGAAACGCCTCGCGGAGGCATTCTCCGGTTCTGGCATCGACCAGCCTGACAAGGTTCTGCCGGGAGTCGGCCCCCGGCGGCCTCCCGTTGTGACCCGCCAGCCAGAAACTGAACTTCGGGAGAATCTCGAAGGGGGCCGAGCGGTTGATGCCGGTCGCCTGCTCCCCTCCCGGAAAACTCGACAACAGGGGCGTGCGGCCGCGCTTGCCCTCACGCGCCCGCGGCTGCATTCCGAACGGCGATTTTGCAGGCCGGGCGCCGGGCAGCGGAAGGTACGTCCATTGATCCCGGTAGGCGCTCGCTTCCGCGAGGAACTGCAGGGCCAGTCGTTCGGCCCAGACGGTCAATGTCGGCGGAACCGCCAGTCCGCCCGCCTGCCGGCCTGAAAGAGCGGCCCGCGCGTTCGCGAGGTGGTCTGAAAGATTGTCGCCCGACGCCTTCACGAGAGCACCCTGCAGGGTGACGAACTCCGCCCCCTCGCTGTAGCGTGCCGCCGGCTTGATCCATTGCCGCCACTCCCCCTGCGGGCCTTCCGACTCGGAAGCGGCCGTTCGAATCACGAGATCTCGCAGCCACTCCGCCTGCGACGCGGACATCGGGTTCACCGCCGGCGCAACACCCGCCAGCACGTACTGCCGCGGCGCGGCCATCGCAGCGAGTTCCTCGGCCGAAGTGCCGTCCTTCAGCAGCCGCGCCCGCAGGGCGACCCGGATCGCATACTGGAGATGTGAATCGCCTTCCTCGGTGCTGACGTAGGTGTCGAGAAGAAGCGGCAACGTGGTGGCGTCCGGATGAAGCGCCAAGGATTCGACCGCTGTCCGCCGGACGCGCGGATCAGAGTCCTTCAGCAACGCAGCCAGCAGCGGGCCGCGTAATTCGACCAGCTGGGGCTGTTCCGTCGCCCCGGCAATCCGGGCGACATGCGCCCGGACGATCGGTTCCTGATGCCGGGCGAGAGCCGACAGAAGGTCCGCCGCGCCTGCACGAGACGGCGGGAGCAGACGCGCCCAGGCCCACGCCGCATGGACGACATGGTCGGCCCGGGAGGGGCCCCCCTGAAGGACGCCTTCCAGCTCCTTGAGAACCGGCTCACGATCAACGTCCGGCCGTTCACCGGCGATCCGCGATATGGGAGGCGAGTAGCGGTCGACGAGCAGGTTGGTCGCCAGTGTGCGCAGCGCGAAATTCGGATCCCCGAGCGCCGCGGCCAGTTCCGCATCGCTGCGGGTGGTGAGGTCGGCGAGTTCGCCCGGCGCCGCCCCGCCTTTGTCGCCCGTGTAGACGACGCGCCAGATGCGGGCGTGCGTGCGGTCGCGCAATGGATGCTGCAGTGGCGCTTCGTAGTGGCCGATGATCGCGTTGTAGAAATCGGCAATGTAGAGCGCGCCATCCGGTCCGAGCTTCACATCCACCGGCCGGAACCAGCCGTCGTCGCAGGTGATGAACTCCGGCTGCGAGGAGACCTTCGGGCTCGCCCCGGTCCACACCAGCTTGTCGCGGTGGACCTGCCCGTTCACCGGATTACAGATATACAGGCAGTCCCGGAACTCCTCGGGAAACTGCGGCGCGTCATACCACGCGACTCCGCAGATTCCGGTGGAGCCGTGGTTGTGATCGATCATGTTGGGGCCGAAGCCCAGGCCCTCGTCCGGTTTGCCGAAGCTCTGGTAGGTCGCGCCGCGAATCAGCTGCGTGACCGGCATCGAATGGCAGTCGGCGTTGTACAGGTTTCCCCAGGTGTCGAACGTCATGCCGAACGGGTTGACCTGCCCTTTCGTGAACTGCTCGAGATCGGAGCCGTCCGGCCTGAAGCGGATCGTGTTGCCGGAGTTGAGGGACAGCAGCGGATCGCCGCCGGGACGCGCAATGTGCGACGTGTTCCGGAATCCGTGGCAGGCATAGACCCACCCGTCGAACGCCCGCGTGAACGAATTGCACATCCCGTGCGTGTCGACGTTGCCAAACCCGGTGAAGAGTACCTGCGACGTTTCCGCGAGGCCGGTTTCAGAGGAACGCTGATAAAGCCTGAGCGACGGAATTGAGTAGCCGAGGGCCGCCGTTTCCTGGTGGCTGTCGACCAGCGGAATCTGGCCGATGGGAATGTTGAGTCCTTCCGCGAAATGGACGAGTCCCTTCCCGCGGCCATCCGGGCCGATGGATTCGAAGTACGACAGGTGGTCGCGCGGTGCGTGGTCGGTGATCTGGTCCTGGTTCAGGTCGCGCGGCTGAACGCCTTCGCCCGCCGTGGGGAACGGATACTCGAGCGAATGCGTGACCCACAGCCTCCCGCGGGCGTCGAAGCTGAGATTCATCGGCTTGCCGATGTCGGGCTCGGACGCAACGAGCTGGATCTCGAACCCCGGCGGGAGCTTGAACTTCGTCTTCTGTTCGTCCGGCGAGAGGGCCGGCGTCTCCACGACAACAGGCGCCGGCCAGGCAACCGAGGCCGAGATGGAGACCACGATCAGGACACCCGTGGCAGCATACCGCAGTATCGAGGGCATAAGGCGCGAGGCGAGTCGGAGGGCGAACTCAGGGCAGTCCGTAAAACCGCCCAAGGCAGGTCCCGCCACTGTGTCCGACACGGAGCCGGATTGCAATTCGCCCCGGCCCACCGACGGACGAGGCGTCATCCCGGAGAAAGACGCCAGGGTTCCGACATCGAAACGCCCGGCTTCGGCCCTGACTGTGCGAATGCTGGCTCCCGGTGTGACTCACAACCTCGATTCGCCGTGCGCTACGTGACGGGATCACCCATCCGCACCCAGGCCGCGTGCAGGTACTCGGTGTCGAGGCAGCCGAGAGCGACCGGATGATCGGCCGCAGCCCCGGTTCGCGCGAGGAGTGAGGCACGGCGATCGGCCGGAATGGCGGTGGCCACCGTCCGCACGAAATCATCGGCCGGCATGAGGCCCGAGCAGGTGCAGGTCAGGAGCAACCCGCCGGGCGCGACGACGGCCGAGGCGAGGCGGTTCAGGTCGTAGTACTTCCTGCGTCCCGCGTCGCGCTCATCTCGGTGACGGATGAACTTCGGTGGATCGCAGACGACGATGTCGAACGTCCGTCCCGTGGCGGCCATGTCCCGCAGGTAGTGGAACACATCCGCCTGCACGAACCGCATGTCGAGCTTGTTGATCTGCGCATTGCGGCGGGCGGACTTGATGGCATTCTCGTCCAGGTCGACGCCCGTCACTTCCGCGGCCTTGCCGAGCCTCATCGCCTGAACGCCGAAGCCGCCGGTGTAGCAGCAGATATCGAGCACGGATTTGCCCTGCGTCCACTGGGCGAGCCGGCGGCGATTCTCGCGCTGGTCACAGAAGAAGCCGGTCTTGTGGGCCGTTCTCAGGTCGATTTCGAACTTCGTGCCGAACTCCTCGATCGTCGTCTTCGGCGGACAATCGGGGGACGCGAACGATTCGCCTTCAAAGCCTTCCTGTTCGAGAGTCGCCGGGCCGGGCCTCACGATCCAGTGATCGCATCCTGCCGCCTGCGCCGCGAGCTTCGCGATCGCTTCGGCGCGCTGATACATCCCGGGGCTGAACGCTTCGAGGCTCGCAATGGAACCGAGTTTGTCAATTGTCACTCCCGGCAATCCGTCGGCCTCGGCATGGACGAGCCGGTAGGCCGAGGCATCCTTGTCGAGATTCAGGAACTTTCGGCGGACGTCGACGGCCGTCTGGACACGGTCGGCCCACCACTGGCCGGTCGGGAACTCGTCTCCGCGCGTGAGCATCCGGACGGACAGTTCGGCCCGCGGATTAAACAGCCCGTGCCCGAAGTGGGATCCGTCGATCAGTTGCAGTTCGACGAGGTCGCCATGCCGCGCATTCGAGCCGATCGAACCGAGTCGCTTGCGATAGATCCAGGGATGGGGAGACGGCGCTTTCACGACGATGACCGGCAGCGGATCAGTCGGCAGCACATCGAGGACGCGCTGTCGCAGGAGTGTCGGCGAAAGGGGGAGCTTTTCGGGGCGCTGCTCGCGATCGTGTCCGCGGTCGTCGCGGCGATCCTTGTGGCCGCGGTCATCGCGGCCGCGGGTTTCACGACTCTTGTCGTCGCGGGGGGGGCGGCGGTCGCCAGTGCGCGGAGGGCCGGCTGGCTTGGCGCCGCGTGGCGGCCGGGGGCTGCGAGGACCGCGTGAGGAATAGGGTTCAGTCGACATACCGCACCGGGTTCCAGTCTTTCGCAAGTTCGCACAGCGTTTTCAGCGACGACCGGTTCACGGCGCACGCCACAATCCCCGGGAGACGCAGCATGTCCGCCCGGTCGTCCATCCACATTTCGTCGAAGTTCACGGGCTGGCCGTTATGCACCCAGACGGCGTCTCCCCCCAGGACCCTCGCGATGTGCAGCGAGACAGGGAAGTCGTAGATGTTGGGGGAGTGAATCAGCGAGCCGCCGAAGTCGCCGGTCGCCAGCAGCGGATAAATGCTGCCGGGCATTTCGTCCGGCGCAAACCCCTTCAGGCCGGCTTTCGTCACGGCCCGGGCGCATTCGACGTCGCGCTTCTGGAAGCCGATCAGGTACATGGCCGGCGAATCGGGACGCGTGGCGGGCGTGATGTTCGGCAGCGATGCCAGCAGTTCGCCCGCTGTCACCTGGAAGTTGTCGGCTCCGCATTTGACGACGCCGTCATAGGCTTCGACCCACGTTCCCTCCGGGCCCATTTCCGGAGCGTAGACGAGCGAATAGAGCACCGTTTCCCGGTTCCGCAGATGGAGCATGACGGCGTAGCCGTTGCCCGTGTGGTCGCGGAACTGCTTGGTGCCGTCGATCGGGTCGAGGGAAATCACGAGGGGCGATTCGGTCGCAAACGCGGCGAGGTCGCCCGTCGTCTCTTCCGCCTCGATCCGGCAGGATTTCAGAACAGGGGCGGCGTCGCGCAGCCCGGCGACCAGGAGTTCCTGCACGGTCAAATCGGCCAGGGTCAGGGCGTCGGTATTGGCGTTGCCCGAGTGCTTGCCGGTCAGGGCGATGTTGAACTGGCGAAGCCGTTTGGCAATCGCACCGGCCCAGCGCATGAGCGGCGGCGCATGCTGCCGCAGCGCGGCAATCACAGGTTCAGCGGACATGAGAGAGCTCGAAAAAGTGTGGAACGACGCATCGTAACAGGCGGAACGGCGGGCGAGAAATCGTCTGCCAGAACCGCGACCAGGACACGCCGTCTGATTCCCACCAATCCAGGCTGATCTCAGGGCGAACAGGCCGCCCGGCGGCGGGGAGTCGACCGCGGTCGCAAGTTCAGACGAGAAACGACTTCCATCCAATGCTTCAAGGCGCTTCGAGGCGGCACAAGAGTTTCAGCGATTTGCCGGGGAATCAACGTTGTCGGCGGACAGAAACAATCCATTACGGGGTACTCGATCCATTTTCGAATGGCGAGGTGAGCGATGACGACTTCACTCTTCCATGAGCGGGCACAGCACCGCGTCTTCCTTGGGTTCTACATCCATCTGGCCGCGTTCATCCTCGTCACCGGGGGGTTGGCCGGCATGAACTTCGCCCGGAATCCCGATCGCCCGTGGTTGCTCTGGGTGGTCGCGGGATGGGGCATTGGACTGATCGTGCACGGTCTGTTGACCTACCTGCCGGAGCCGCGGGAGCGCGCGGTGCACCGCATCGCGACGCGAATGGAGCGGCGTGAAGAGCGCCGCCACATACGGGGACACTGAAGCAATGGCTCCGAAAGGCGGACCGCACAAGGCTGCGCCCTCCCTGTTGCTCATCGCAGGGAGGGCTATCTTTTTCCAGGAACGTCGAGGATAGTGGTGCATGTCATCGCCGGGAAACCGGGAGGACGGGGTTCAGCGGACGACGTTCGCCGGGCCAATGGTTGGACGCGGATTGCTCTCACACACCACTTTGTGCGGAGCCGGCGTTGGATCACCATCAGAAGAACCCGGGACGTTCAGGCCGCGGCGGGGCAACCGTCGTCCTCCTCCTCGTCGGTTTGTCGTGTCTGTTCTGGGGCTACCAGGGAGTGGTGCGAAGACACCGCCACGAGTGGGCCGCCGCCGTGAAGTCGCTGGGACTCACCGCGACGATCATGCCCGCCTCCCGCTGGACGTCGCAGATGTACGTCCCCGGGCCGCAACAGCTGCTTGAACGCGATGTGGTGATCGTGATGGTCGATTCGGAGTCGCAGGGGCAGGCGCTGTTAACTGCCCCCTCCTCCTGCCCGAACGACGTGAAGATCTATGCTTTTGATGGGCTCTCCACGGCGCGGTATGCTCAGCTCGAAGAGCGGTTTCCCACGGCGGTCGTCTTCACTCGAATCACGGATTGAGCCCATCCGGCATCGAGGCCGCCTGAAGTCTCCAGGCCTCGTTACGGATTGTCATGCGACGAATGATTCTGGCTTGTCTCGTCCTGGCCGCCGCGGATGTCTCCGGCGCCGAGTTCTCCATCCGCCGCCTTGCCCCTGAGGCCTCCCTCGCGCGGAGCGGCGCCGTCCGTGTCGACCACGCGGACCTGCTGTACTCGACCCAGTTCGTCGCGACGGGCGAAGGCCCCCTGTCTGCGCAGCAACAGGAGCTCCTCGATCGGCTGGCGGCCACGCTCCAGTCTGCCGGCCTGAAGTTCGACGACATCATCAAGCTGAACCTGTATGTGCGGAACGAACAGGACATCGCCGATATCACGGCCGAACTGAGCCGCCGCTTCAATTCCAGCGCACTTCCGGCCGTGAGCTGGGTGGTGACGACGCTTCCGGCAGCCGATGCCCGGCTGGCGCTCGACTTCGTCGCGGCCCACAACCCTGCACAGCCGCCGCTGAAGCTGCCGGAATCGAAGGCCGGCCAGCGTTTGCTGTCGCTGATTCCTGCGGCGACCAGGGCGCGCGCATTCATCTCCGGACAGGCCGAGAAGGGGGAGGGCACGGTCGCGGATTCGACGAAGCAGACGATGGCCAGCCTGTTCCGCACGCTGAAGTTTCTCGAAATGAAGCCGGCTGACGTGGTGCAGGTGAAAGTCTTCATCGCGCCGATGACGCAGGTTCAGGACTCGCTCGGAGCGGTGCAGGCTGCATTTGCGCCGGGCGATTGTCCGCCAGTCGTATTCGTCGAATGGAAATCGCCTTCGCTGCCGGTCGAGATCGAACTGGTCGCGGCCACCAGCGAGCCGCAACCGTTCGGACGGCCTGTCGTGGAGTACCTCGCTCCGCCCGAACTGAAGCACTCGCCGGTCTACAGCCGGATCGCCCGCGTGCAGTCCCCAGCGACGATCTACTTTTCAGGTCTCTACGGAAGCCAGGCCGATCCCGACAGCGAGGCGGAACTCCGGGACCTGTTTGCGCAGACGAAAACTCTCGCCGAAGAGGCCGGCAGTGACCTCAGGCATCTCCTGAAGGCGACGTACTACGTCAGCTCGAAGGGAAGCAGCGACCAGCACAACAAGCTGCGGCCGGAGTACTACGACCCGGCCCGGCCTCCTGCGGCGTCCAAGGCGATCGTGACTGGAGTCGGCCGTCCGGGACGAACGATCACGTGGGACATGATCGCCGTGCCGAAAGGCAAATAGGCGGGACAGCGCACGAGGCCCGTCGGGAGAACGCCCGGCGCTTGGGCATGTCTGCACTGGCATGGCCAGTGCAGACCTTTTCGCTCAACGGCTGGCCAGTTCGGTCCACAGGGCCTTGTAGTATTTCAGGAACTCTTCGCCGGCCGCGGGATCGGCCGGCGTCTTGCCGACTTCGATCAGCGTGTAGCGATCGTAGCCCTTCGCGCGGAACAGGCTGAACAGTTCACGATACGGATAGATGCCGGCGCCGTCCTTATAGAGATCATTGATGTGGCAGGACTTGATCCACGGCCACAGCATCTCGAACGACTCTTTGACTGAGCCGTCCTTCACGTCCGGCCCGTTCGAGTTCCAGGTCAGCCCGACGCTCTTGTGGCCGCACTGCTCCATGATCGTTTTGCAGTGGGCGGGCTGCTGCGTCGGATTGCCGTGGACTTCCATCCAGATCTCGACGCCCTGCGCCTCGGCGGCCTTCCCGCATTCAATCAACGCCTTGCCGATCTGCTCGAGTGTCTTCTCGGCGGGAACGTCCTTGCGAAGTCCGTTCGGCCGGACCTTCACTCCCTTGCCGCCGATGTCGTGCACGAGGTCGACGAACTGCTTGCACGTCTCGATGTTCTGTTTGACGACGCTCGCGTCAGCCGCGTGGAACTCGCAGGTCGATCCAGCGCCCCAGCAGACGATGCCTGAATCTTCGAACCGCTTCTTCACATCCTTCCGTTCGGCCGCCGAAAGAGTCGGTTCGACACCATGTTTGTGGGTCGTGCGCAGTTCAACGGCCGCCACGCCGGATGCTTTGCACACCTTCAGAATTGTCGGCAGGTCCCAATCCTTGGCGACGTTGTAGGTCACAAGGCCGAGGCCGAATTTCAGCGGAGTGCCGGAAGGAGTTTCCGCGCGGGCCGAGCGGACGTGCGGCCCTCCTCCGAGAGCGGCGACCGTGGCGAGGCCTGCGGTCTTGAGGGCGTTGCGGCGGGAGAGACCATGCGTCGTCACGTGCTTCATTGTGCAATCCGATGAGCGAAAGCGGCGGCCAGGACAGTCGATCGACATTCTGACCGTCCGCTGTGTCGGTCGCCAGCGACGATCCGTGTTCCCGGCTACGGTCGCGATTCGATTGCGCGCCGCGCCTCGCGGACCATGGGCAGGAGTTCGGCGGGAAACCATGTCAGCTGTTCGAGCGATTCCAGGCCGGCGATCAGCTGCGTCTCTCCGAGCTTCGTGAGCTCGCGGTGACCGCGAGTGATCGCTGCCGCGAGCACGACGAAATAGAGCGCATTCGCCAGCGCGGGCGGGACCGTTCCGCTGCGGCTGATGCGATGGGCGGACGCCCAGTCTTTAACGGCCGCGAGCCGCCGGGCGTCGGGCGCTTCGCCCGTCAGGAACTCGCCGAGCGTCAGCCAGTGGTCGGTCTCAAGACCCGGAACTCGAGAGAGCGGCGCGCCCAGGAACTCGTTGAGTCCGACCGCCAGCGCGTCGTCCGTCGTTTCCATTCCCGTGTTGAGCAGCGACTCCAGGGATTCGGACGACTCCTTCGGCCCGTGGGCCAGCATGCGGAAAAACATCGACTTCTGCGGTTCGCGCCGGTCCGCCTGCGGATGCTCGACGAGTTCGTCAGAGAGTTCCTGGACGCCGCGCGAGGCGGCGAGGATCCGCTGCAGCTCACTGATTTCCTGCTCCACTGCGGCCCGGAGCTGATGCTCCTTGAGGTCGAGGTCCGCCGCCGGGACGGCCTCCGCGGCCTCGCGCCCTGTGCCGATCCGCGCATCGACCCGTGCCCGCGATGAACGTGACACATACTCCGCGATGACGTCGCGCATGACCCGGGCGAACTGTCGTTTCGCAGTCACGAGCATGTTCATCGCGACCTTTTCGTTTTCGAGCCCATGCCGTTTCGCGAACTCGACGTAGTCGCACGGTTCCGCGGTTCCCAGCAGGGGGCGAACGACGCGCTCGTCGAAGAGCGTCCAGCGGACCGTTTCGTCTCCTTCTTCGCACTCCGATTTCATTCGTGCGAGCGTCTCTGCGAGAACATCAAGGGCCCAGGCGCGCTCGAATGCCAGCACGCCGTCGACCGGCGGCTGAGCCACATCCAGTTCGGCCGCATCGAGACTCGCGACATGCCCGGGAGACCGCTTGGCGGCGTTTTCGTGCCGAAACTTCGAGACCAGGAACCGGTCGAGCGCCGTCAGCAGCAGCGAGCGGAATTTGCCTTTCGAGGGATCGGCGACGGAGAGCAGGTTCCTGTCGAGCAGCGTGAGGACGAAGTCCTGCAGCAGGTCTTCCGCCTGGGCATGTTTCATCCCCTTGCACTTCAGGTGGATGAACATCGGACGCCAGTATTGTTCGAGCAGTTCCCCCATGTGCTCGCGCGACGCCGGTTGATTGCCATCGACCGCGCGGGCGATCAGCGTCCAGCGCGTCAGAGGGAACGAAGAGGCCATGCGTGCTCCGTCCAAAAGGCGTTCCGCGATCTTACGAACGGCCAGTGCGCCGCGGCAATTACTTCAGTTCCGAAAACCCGAAGCCGTCAATCTGAGTCGCGGCCGCGATGCAGGCAATCGCCTGAAGCCCCGCCGTTCCCCACCACATCCACCCCGTGGAATCGCGGCCATCGACATCATTGTTCCGAACAGGAGCGATACACAACAGCAACCACGGCAGGAACGCGATCCAAAGTCGGGCTGCTTCTCCCATGTTCTTCCCGGACAGCCACAGCATCGCCAGCACAATCAGCCCTGCCGGGCCGAGCATCGAGGTCCGGGGCGCCGTCGAGACCGTTTTCGACCGCGTCACGAAGCCCGCGAACGCCAGGAGGAACACGGCAGGCCCCGCCGCGAACATCAGCTCGCCGACGTTGGCCACAAGCCACTTTCCGTACGACCTCGCATTGTGCGTGTAGAACTCGGCGTGGTTCTCAAAGTTCTGTCGCAAGATGCCGGTGATGTTGGTCTCGAACCCGGCGAGGAGAATGAAGACGGGAATGAGCAGTCCGGCCAGACCGGCCGACATCGCGCCGGCGCGCGGCTTCACGGTCTTCACAGGGGGAGAACCACTCTTCCGGGCCGCCTTCGATTCCCGGCTCCACATCCACACCGTCGCAATCGCGAGGGCGAGCATCACCGGCAGGAACGCCAGGGAGAAGAACAGACCGACGAAGCAGACGACGCCCGCCGCGGCTGCCCGCCAGCGTGAATCGAGCTCGAGGCCCCGCAGCCACAGCAGGGCCGCCAGCAGCGAGGGAAACGCGAACAACACGTCGTCCTTGGGCAGGAACACGGCCACCGCCGGCGTGAACATCCACAGCGCGGACCACCGCATCGACGAGCGTTCGGAATGCCCCGCCATGCGCAGCAGGCGGGCGATGAGGGGAATGCAGGCCGCCGCCGAGAGGATCGTGAACAGGGTGATGAACCACAGTGCGGCGCCGTCCTCCCGCGTGAACTCCCTCCTCGAAATGGCAGATTCGCCCCGGATCGTGTCGTTCGCCTCCATGATCTGGTCCGGCATCGTGGCTTCCAGCAGGCGAACCAGCGCAGGCGAATCTGTGGTGACGGCCTGGAAGCCCCGGTTCATCAGCGTCAGGCCGGGGGGATGCGTCCCCAGATGCAGATAGCGCTCCGGGCCATTCAGCTTCAGCAGCATGCTCTCGTAGTTCCGCAGGAAGTCCTGCGTACTCTCCTTCGAGTAGCGGGCGGCCATGTAGTAGCCGGTCATTCGCGGGTAGAACAACACGAATGGCGACCTGGCGAGGCCGAATGGCGCCGGAATCGTCCCGAGCAGATGAAGCCACCAGGCCATCGCGAGCGCCATCGTCACGCCGGCGACAATGCCTCGGCGCCACCGCGATGACTGTGCGGCCTGATCCGCAGGCAGCCGGCGGCTGAGCCAGGCGACGAGTCCGATTCCCGCAGCCGCGAGGAGCAGGTTGCTGATCCAGGCGAATGGATGCGCGGTGGTCCAGTAGAGCGGCGACCAGCCCCATTCCCCCGGCACGCCCAGCGGCAGCATCGGGCTCATCAGCCAGACGACCGCGAGGGAGGTGCAGAGCACCATCGCGGCGAACAGCACCATCAGGCGGAAACGAGACACGGACGAGGACGCCTTGAACGATCAGGTCGAGACAGCGGGACTGGCCACTGTACCCGCCCTGCGTCCTCCCCACACCAGCATCGTCGTCCCCAGCGCAAAGATGCCGATCGAATAGAGCTGTGAAATCGTCAGGCCGGTTCCGAATTGCCCCATCTCGTCGCCGCGCAGGAACTCGATGAGAAACCGCGTGACGGAATAGATCACGCAGCCCCACCCGAAAACCTCTCCCTTCCAGCGACGCTCGGCGAAGAGCACGGCCGTGACGATCGCGAGCAGAAATCCGTCGATCGCGCTGTAGATCTGGGTGGGATGCAGGGGCATCGTGAACGGAGCATTCGCCGCCACGAACCCGCGTTCCTTCAGGATCCGGAACGGCACGCTCCCGTTCGAGAACGTAATCCCCCAGGGAAGCTCGCAGCGGTCGCCGAAGCAGCAGCCGTTCATGAGGCAGCCGATCCGACCGAAACCGATCCCGAGAAACATGGAAGGCGTCGCCGCATCGGCCACATCGGGGAACGACAGTTTCCGCGCGCGGCAGAAGGCGACAAATCCCGCTCCGCCTCCGACGAGCGCCCCGATCAGGACGAGTCCTCCGGCCGTCAGGTTGATCGTCGCGAAGACGGCGTCTGAGATCGAACTCACGCCCTGGTACACCTGGTCCCTGTACTGGACGAGGTAGAACAGGCGGCCGCCGACAACGCCCCCGATCAGCAGCCACATCCCGGCGTCCCAGGTCATCTCGGGATCGAGGCCGACTTTCTGGAAGCGGGGCTGCGCGGTGATGACGGCCGTCAGAAATCCGAGCATCACGAGGAATCCGTACCCGAACACCGGCAGCGATTTGCCGTGCAGAACTTCCTTCAGCAGCAATCCCAGCGGAATCCCCGCCAGGCACCACACCACTGCTTTCACCAGTGACGGTCTTTCGGCCGCGCCGCGCAGCCTCCAGAAATCGAACGCCGAGTAGGCCGCCATCACGAACATCCAGACCCAGATCATGCCGATCTCGGGCCAGCCCGTCGTGGGGTTAGGGGTCCAGAACGTCCACGGCTCGCTGAAGGAGATCTGGAACAGTGTCTGGCGCATTGACTCACACAGCGAAGAACGAAAGGGACCTCCGATCGTAGAACCACCACGCAAAACGGGTAAAGGGCGACTCCGGAATCCAGGCCCCGTTACTTCACCAGCGTCAGCGTCACCCGCCGGACGTCCATCACCGACTTGCCCGGAATCTCAAGCGCCTTGAGGACCAGCGGCGCTTCTCCCTGCTTCAGTTCGATGACCCCCAGGTTCAGCGTCCGGAACTCCTTCATCTGCGATTCCCCGTGAGGCCGAGGGAGCGTGTCCTGATTGGTGTACAGCGGCGGATCCCATCCTGGTTCGACTTTTCCTTTCAGACGGCTGTCTCCGTGACTCAGTTCGATGGTCGAACCGGCGTCGGGCAGCGGGCAGGTGTAGTCGATCGTCACTTCGTACTTGCCGGTGGTGACCGCCTGGACGTTCCACACCATGCGGTCGTCCTTGCTGGTCCAGTTCACGAAGTAGGAGCAGTTGGGGGCGCCGCTGCTGCGTTTCACTAGCCCCTGGGGCTCGCCGTCGCGGGCCGGAAGCATCGTGATCGGGAATTCCCTGTAGCCGACGTGGATGGGCCGGGGGTCGACGGACTTGGCCTGGGTGGCGGCAATATTCTTCCTGGCGCCTCGCCTCTTCACCATCGCATCGCCGAGCACTTCCTCGCGCCAGGTCTCGACGGCTTTGGTGAGCGAGGCGGCGAGTTCCTGCTGCGACTCGTTGACGGGCGTCGTCTGGCCCGGATCGGCCTGCATATCGAACAGCTTGCCGTTCGCATCCAGCCGGTGAGTCTGCGTGCGTGCAGTGACTTTTCCTCCCCACGTCGTGAAGAGGATTCGCGGGGTCCATTCCGCCTCCTCGATCTTGAGCGGCGGGGAGAGGTCCCGACCATCGAGCGGCTTGTCGCCCACTCTTTGGACGCCGGCCAGTGACGTCAGGGTCGGCAACAGGTCGATCGCCCCTGCAACCGTCGTCACCGTCGTTCCGGCCGGCAGCGTGCCTTTCCAGCGGATGAACAGCGGCGAGCGGACACCGCCCTCATCGGTCGAGGCCTTGCGGCCTTTCATGCCGCCGTTCCAGCGCCAGCTGTTCGGCCCGTTGTCGGAGAAATAGACGATGATCGTGTTGTCGGCGAGCTTGAGGTCGTCCAGCTTCTTGAGCACGCGGCCCACATTGGCGTCCTGGTTCTCGACCATCGCCAGGGCACACCGCGTGTCATCAATGACCTCCTGGTCGGTCAGCGTCGCCTGCTGCGTGACGGGTTTATCCTTGTACTGCTCCCAGTTCTTCGCCGGCGCGGCCCACGGCGAGTGGGGCGTCGTGAACGGGATGTAGCAGAAGAACGGCCGCTCACGGTGACGATCGATGAAGCTGAGCGCCCGATCGGTGCAGACGTCGACGATGTAACCCTTCGTCTTCACCATCCGGCCATTGTCTTCCAGCGGCGCGTCGAAATACTCGCCCCAGTGGCCGGACGTATGGCCGAAATATTCATCGAACCCGCGCGCCAGGGGGTGATAGGGCCACTGGCTGCCGTTGTGCCATTTGCCGAAGGCGCCGGTCGCGTAGCCCGCCGCCTTGAAAGCGTCCGCGATCGTCTTTTCATCGGGATTCAGACGTTCCTGTCCGGTCGACACTCCATACACGCCGCCCCGCGAGTGGTAGCGGCCCGTCAGGAACTCCGCCCGGGTCGGAGCACAGACGGGACAGACGAAGAAGCGGTCGACGGTTACTCCCTGTTTGGCGATCGAGTCGATATTCGGCGTGCGGACCGTTGTGTTGCCGTTCACGCCATAGTCGCCCCAGCCGGCGTCATCGGCCAGGAACACCACGACGTTCGGTCGATCGGCCGCATCGCCCGACGCGGCCGCCAGCAGCAGGACCCAGAACGCGAGAGCACATCGCGAGAGCATCGTTGATCCTCCAGAGAGATGGTCACACGTTGCCAGAAGACGCTGCGAAAATCGAGGGACCGTACGGCGGCGAGTCCCTTTTTCACAACAGGTCGTCTGTCGTCACCGCAAGTCATTTGGCGGCAACGACGCACGCCAACGATGAATTGGCCCATCTTGAAACCGCGACCAGCCGTGCGCGGAGTTCGCAGGCTCGGGCGGGGACTGGGAAAACTGCGGAGGTATTCGACGCCGAGGGGGCGAGGAGGGCGCGTTGTGTGGGTGGTACTGTACTCCTCGCCCTCTTTTCCTGCGGACGTTCAGTGGAAGGATCGGGAGAGCGTGGGTGGCGCGGACAGGGAGCCGGCCGGGCCGGGGTGTGTGACGACAGGTTGACGGTGGATGTGTTCATCGGTCCTCCATCATGACGGGGGCGGTTGCGCGGGAGCGCTCGGTACTCGGAAGTGCATTGGCGGGTGGGGATTGGGGCGGGGCGAGTCACTTTTTCACGGTCGGTCGACTTTCGTTACCGCAAGTCATTTTGCGGCAACGGCGCAACCCAACGATGAATTGGTCCATCCTGAAAAAGTGAGCGGTCCTGCGGCGGGCCGCGTGTCTGTTGCACAACAACGCCGCAGTCGGTCTCATCGGCCTCCAATGGGCTACGAAATCCAGCGTACGATCGACGCCGTCTGGCGGATGGAATCGGCCCGGCTGATTGCCGGACTCGCGCGAATGGTGCGCGACGTCGGCCTGGCTGAAGAGCTGGCCCAGGACGCTCTCGTCGTCGCCCTCGAGCAATGGCCCCAGACGGGCCTGCCCGAGAATCCCGGCGCCTGGCTGATGGCGACGGCCAAGCGTCGCGCGCTCGACCAGCTTCGACGCCGGAAAATGCTCGACCGCAAGCACGCCGAACTCGGACGCGAGCGCGAAGCGGTCGAACTGGCGGTCCCCGATCTCGACGACGCCCTCGACAACGACATCGGCGACGACCTGCTGCGGCTGATCTTCACCGCCTGTCACCCGATTCTCTCCACCGAAGCGCGGGCGGCGCTGACGCTCAGACTTCTCGGGGGCCTCACGACGGATGAGATCGCGCGGGCCTTCCTCGTGGCCGAACCGACCGTCGCCCAGCGGATCGTGCGGGCGAAACGCACGCTCTCCGAAGAAAAGATCGCCATCGAAGTTCCCCGAGGGCCGGAGCTGGCGGAGCGGCTCTCTTCGGTGCTGGAAGTCATCTACCTGATTTTCAACGAAGGTTACACGGCGACAGCCGGCGACGACTGGATGAGACCGACGCTGTGTGACGAAGCGTTGCGCCTGGGTCGCGTGCTCGCGGAACTCGAGCCGAACGAGCCCGAGGTGCATGCGCTCGTGGCGCTGATGGAGATCCAGGCCTCCCGGACGCGGGCCCGCGTCGGGGCGAACGGCGAACCCGTGCTGCTGCTCGACCAGAATCGCGCACTGTGGGATCAGCTTCTCATTCGCCGCGGTCTTGCCGCCCTGCAGCGCTGCGAGCAATCCGGTCGGCCGCGCGGACCGTACACCCTCCAGGCCGCCATCGCCGCGTGCCACGCGCGGGCTCGCAAGGCGAGTGAGACCGACTGGTCGCGGATCGCATGGCTGTACAGTGAACTGGCCCGGATCAACCCGTCGCCCGTCGTCGAGCTCAACCGGGCTGTCGCGGTGTCGATGGCCGAAGGTCCGGCCGCGGGTCTGGAGATTGTCGACCAGCTGGCCAGCGAGCCGCTCCTCAAGAACTACCACCTGCTGCCGAGCGTCCGCGGCGACCTGCTGCAGAAGATCGGGCGTGTCGACGAGGCCCGCGAGGAATTCGAGCGAGCCGCCACGCTCACCCGCAACGAGCGTGAACGAGCCCTCCTTATGTCGCGAGCGATGACCTGTCACGTCCAGGGACAATCATGAATGAGTTGCACTGCCGTTCATCTAGCACCGTGCGACTGACGCTTCCTGCCATGGAGGGGGCGCCGGATTATAGCCAGGGGAGACTGCAGACGTTTCTTTTTGCTAGAAGTCCAGAATGCCGCCGTCCATACACATCCAAAAGGCTAAGTCTTCGGGCCCCGGCACTTGCAATGAGTGTGCTGCACTCATCGATGATGGCGAATGGTCCTATTGGTACCTTCCATTCACTGACGGAGGGCGCGGCCCAGTCCCCCTCGCCCTAGAGTTCTGTGAACGGTGCTTCTCCAAGCCAGAGTTTCGCCAGAGACTTTGGATGATGTCATTAGGCTTCTCCGTCGAAGAAGACTCCGACGAGGCCGCACTGGTTGCCGACACGGAACGATTGTTAGCCGAGTACATTCGTGAGCAAGAGTCACTGATTCAGGTCCACCACATCGCGCTGACGCAAAAAGTCATTCGCGATTTGCAAATCGACCCGAAGCTGATTTACTCGCTGAGCCCCGACACCTTCGAGGTTCTCGTGTGCGACCGACTTTCAAAAATGGACTTTGAGGTTCGGCGAACAGGCAACGTGAACCAGAAAGACGGTGGCATTGACATTGTCTTTTGGAAGGATGGGCCAGTGCCAATTCTGGGGGCGGCGCAAGCAAAGCACCACCGCACCCGTGAGGCAACGACCCGCGCTCCCGAGATTCGCGATTTCCAAGGCGCATTGGGCGACGAGTTCCAAGTGGGAATCGTCGTGACCAACACGGGCTTTTCGGCAGACGCCAAGTGGTTTGCAGAGCACCGATCCACCATCTTGCGACTCCGAGACGGAGATGAGTTGCAGCGATGGATTCGGGACGACTTCACGCGGGGACTCCAACAATTCGATGCCCAGCGCACTATTGAACTTTGCCCTGGAGTGTCAATCGACGTGCCATGGTTCAAGTGATACCACGCTGTAGCTATCGACCAAGCAAATGTCGTGAAAAACTACATCGCGAGGTAGGCCGATCATCATTGAACAGTCGACTTCAGAACGGAACTGCTTGACATCCCACGTCGACACGGCATCGAGTTCGACAAGCAATAAGTCTTCGATTGACCCAACCATGATCTGGCACATCGGAACCAGCGGTTACAGCTATCCCGCCTGGAAAGGCTCGTTCTACCCCGACAAGCTCCCAGCGAAGCAGTTCCTGAGCTACTACGCGACGCAGTTCGACGTGGTCGAATACAACGGTTCGTTCCGCACCTTGCCCAGCGACAAGTCGATCGACGACTGGGCAACGCAGACACCGGCCGCGTTTCGATTCGTCCTGAAAGCGCCGCAGAAGATCACACACATCCGGCGGCTCAAGGAGGCCGGAGACGATCTGCAGCAGCTGGCCGCGTGCGTGACGAGGCTGAAGAAACGGGCCGCCCCGGTCCTGTTCCAGCTGCCGCCGAATTTCAAACAGGACCTGGCCCGACTCGAGGAATTCCTGAAGCACGCCAAGAAGCCGATCCAGGCGGCCTTCGAGTTTCGCCACGAGAGCTGGCTGAACGACGACACCTGCCGCCTGCTGAAGAAGCACAAGGCGGCGCTCGTCGTCGCGGACGCCGAAGACCTTCCCGAGACGCCGCTCGTGCCGACGGCTGGCTGGGGCTATCTGCGACTTCGTCGCGAGAACTACACCGACGCCGCTCTCAGGAAGTGGATCCGGCGGATCGAAGCCATGAACTGGAAAGAGGTCTTCGTGTTCTTCAAGCACGAAGACACGGGCACGGGGCCGAAGCTGGGCCAAAGGCTGTTGCGGCTTACTGATTCACCGTGACGGTCGGAGCTTTGGTCCGCCAGGGAACAATCGCCCGCAGCCGGGGCTCGCGCAGGAACACACCCAGCCAGGCGAGGACGCCGATGATGACCGGGGTCATCATTTCGCCGATCGGATCCCCCTTCTGAACATGCACGAACACGGCCCCTCCGAGGTAACCGTTGAGCAGCATCGCGCCCAGCACGGTCGTACGAGGGATGAGGTAGAGCACGGCACAGGCGATCTCCACCGCGCCGATCTTTTGAACGATCTCTTTCGTGATCCGCATCTTCTCGATGCCTTCGATCAACTGCGGATCGTTGCTGAACTTCATGACGCCGCTCATGACCATCGCGGCCGTGACCAGCACGGTCAGAATCCATCCGCAGATCGACATCCACTTCGGCTGTGCAGGCATCGGAGTTCCTGAATGATGGATCGCGACCGCTGGCGCGTCATCCGGCAAGTATGCCGGGAGCGCTACTCCTCACCCCGTCCTTTGGCTTCGAGCTGTCGGATGCGGTCGCGGAGCCGGGCCGCCTCTTCATACGACTCGTTGTCGATGGCGGCCTTCAGGTCGTTCCGCAGGCGGAACAGCTCATAGTGCTCGCGACTTTCGGACGACGTCCGGGGAGGGCATTTGCCGACATGCTGGGTGTCGCTGTGAACGCTTTCCAGCAGCGGAATCAGGTCGTCGTGGAAGACCTCATAGTCGTGGGCACAGCCGAGACGCCCCTGACTGCGAAACTGCTTGAAGGTGATTCCGCAGAACGGGCAGGTCTTGCCATCGTCCGCGGACTCCTCGGCTTCCTCCGACTTCACTTTCAACGAAGGCTTGGAAGAGACCGACTCCGCCTGAAACTCTTCCGACGATCCACCGACTTCAACGGAATTCAGGTATTCCTGGGCGCACGTCTCGCAGAGGTGGAGCGACTGCGCCTGCCCTTCACGGATTTCCGTGATGTGCATGGTGGCGGGCTTGGTGCAGCGTCGGCACTTCTTCATATCACTCTCGACACGACAGACCGGGGTATTCTGGAATTCTATGAAGGGGGGCGCGAGCGTCAAACAGCGAATGACAGCCCCTCATTCGCGGAACAACGATGGCGTGGGCCGCCCATCCGGCGGTCCACGCCATCCCCCTCACTGAAGCAGCCCCCGGGGGGCAACGCGGCTTCCGCCCTATTGATACTTGTCGAGCTTCGTCTCCGGGCCGCTTTTCGCGATGGCCTGGGCCTTGTCGTAGCTTTCGATCAGGCATTGGTACTCGGGGCAGATCTCGGCGAGGATTTTCGCGAATCGGGAACCTTCCGGACGGTTCCAGGTGCGCATCAGTTCCGCGGCGATCGCGAAGGTGTCCGTCGGGATGGCCCCGGCCTGAGCGATGCGGGCGATGGTGATGTCGGTCGCCATCTTGCTCCAGTTGCCCGAAGCGTCGACCACGCAATACGCCTTGTAACCGGCCTGGATGGCGCTGATCGCCGGGAAAGCCATGCACACGCTGGTGAGAGTGCCGGCGATGATGAGCGTCTTGCGGCCTGTCTTTTCGATGGCTTCCACGAACGGCGGATTGTCCCAGGCGTTGATCTGTCCCGTGCGCGGAACGTACACGGCATGCGGCGCGTACTGGTGAATCTCCGGAATCAGCGGGCCATTGGGGCCATCCGGCACCGAGGCGGTGGTAATCACCGGGATCTTCAGGAGCGATGCGGTTTTTGCGAGGGCGATGGCGTACTTCCGCAGGTCGGGAATCGGCAGATCGCGAACGGTGTTGAACAGGCCGCTCTGGTGATCGATGAGCAGCATGACGGCGTCATCGGCGTCGAGCATTCCGTTCGTGGCAGGCATGGGCGCGTTCTCCTGAAAGTGAGTGACTGTCGGCCAGCCGGCAAAGCGTAGAGGAGTGCGGGCTTCTGGACAGCCTCCAACGCGGAATCGAGAGGTCTGGAGCCGGGCGAGCCGCCCGGCCGGCAGGAAGTGTCAATATGGCAGCCTGAATGAGCCCAGATTCCGGCGATTCGACGCCATCCCCTTTCCGAATCACTACTTGCGCATTGCGGTGGAGGCTTGGCACATCCCTTGCTTTCCCGGGTCGTGACGTGCCCTCTCTGCCCGAACGGACAGATTCTGGACTGTCGCCGCAGCCTGAGGCGCGGCGCAGCAGTCTGGACGCACGCTGGATCCACCGAAGTTCGCTCCCTGAGCGTTCCCTGTTCGCCTTACTGATTCGCTGACCCCAAAAGTCCGCACACGAGGAGTAACCGTGGCGAAGCTGTTGAGTTTCGATGAAGACGCCCACAAGAAGTTGCTCGAAGGCGTCTCCAAGCTGGCGAAAGCCGTCTCGAGCACCCTCGGCCCCCGCGGCAGGAATGCCGTCCTCGACAAAGGATGGGGCTCCCCGAAGATCACGAAGGACGGCGTGACCGTCGCCCAGGACGTCGAACTCGAAGACAAGTTCGAGAACTGCGCCGTCCAGCTCGTGAAGGAAGCCGCCTCCAAGACGGGCGACCTCGCCGGTGACGGCACGACGACCGCCACGGTGCTGTCGGAAGCCATCTATCGCGAAGGCCTGAAGTTCATTGCCGCCGGCGCGGACGCGATGTCGCTCAGCCGCGGCGTGCAGAAGGCCGTCGAGAAGGTGACCGAAGAGCTGAAGAAGATGGCGAAGCCGGTCGCCGCGAATGACCGCAAGGCCATCGAGCAGGTCGCCCGGATCGCCGGCAACAACGATCCTGAGATCGGCAAGATCCTGGCTGATGCCATGCTGAAGGTCGGCAAGGACGGCGTGATCACGATCGAAGAAGGCCGCGGCACGCAGACGGAAGTCGAGCTGGTCGAAGGCATGCAGTTCGAGCGGGGCTACCTGTCGCCGCACTTCGTCACGAACGAAGACAAGCAGACGGTCGAGCTCGACAACTGCAAGATCCTGATCCACGAAGAGAAGATTTCGAATGCCCGCACCCTCGTGCCGGTTCTCGAAGCCATCTCGAAGTCGGGCGCTCCGCTGCTGATCATCGCCGAGGACATCGAAGGCGAAGCTCTGGCGACCCTCGTGGTCAACAAGCTCCGCGGCATCGTGAAGGTGGCCGCTGTGAAGGCCCCGGGCTACGGCGACCGCCGCAAGGCGATGCTGGAAGACCTGGCGATCCTCACCGGGGGCAAGGCGTTCTTCAAGGACCTCGGCGAGAAGCTCGAGACCGTCAACCTGAAGGACCTCGGCACGGCGAAGAAGATCATCATCGACGCCGAGAACACCACGGTCGTTCAGGGCGGCGGACAGAAGGGGGCAGTCGAAGGCCGCGCGGCCCAGATCCGCTCCGAAATCGAAAAGACTGACAGCGACTACGACCGCGAGAAGCTCCAGGAGCGGCTCGCGAAGCTCGCCGGCGGTGTGGCCCAGATCAACGTCGGGGCTCACACTGAAACCGAGATGAAGGAACGCAAGGACCTGATCGACGACGCCATGCACGCGACGCGTGCGGCCGTCGAAGAAGGCATCGTTCCCGGCGGCGGCGTGGCGTTGCTTCGTTGCGGCAAGTCGCTCGACAAGGTCGATGCCTCGGGTGACGAAGCCCTGGGCGTGAAGCTCGTGAAGAACGTGCTTGAGATGCCGCTGCGGAAGATCGCGGAGAACGCCGGCCTCGATGGCGCCGTCGTCGCGAACAACGTCCGCAAGAATTCCGACAAGAACTACGGTTTCGACGCCCTGAACGAAGAGTATGGCGACATGTTCGCCATGGGTGTCGTCGACCCGGCCAAGGTCGTTCGCACGGCCCTGCAGAACGCCGCCTCGGTGGCGAGCCTGCTGATGACGACCGACTCCGTCGTCGTCGAAGCCCCGAAGCCGCCGGAAGCCAAAGACGGCCACCACGACCATGACCACGACATGGGTGGCATGGGCGGAATGGGTGGCATGGGAATGCCCGGCATGGGCGGCATGGGTGACTTCTAGTCGGAAGGCCCGGTTTTCACCGGTCGTCATCCGTCGAACTTCGTTCAACTCAAATCAAACTCACTTTCGGTCGGCACGGCCGGCCCTACGGAGATTCAAACAATGGCTGTTTCGCTGAAGCCCCTGGATGATCGCGTTGTCGTCAGCCCGCTCGACGCCGAAGAGATGACGGCTGGCGGCATCGTCCTTCCGGACAGCGCCAAGGAAAAGCCGCAGCGCGGCAAGGTCGTCGCTGTCGGCCCCGGCAAGCTGCTGGAAAGCGGCGAACGCTGCCCGGTCGCCCTGGTCGTCGGTGACGAAGTCCTCTTCGGCAAGTACGGCGGCACCGAAATCGAAGTCGACGGCGAAGAGATCAAGATCCTTCGCGAGTCCGACATCCTCGCCAAGATCGTCTGATTGATTCCGCCTGAAGCCCAGGGGTTGCAACCCCTGGGCGTTCCCTGCTGAAACTCTCCCCAAATCAAAACTACCGCCCAGGAGTTTTCCGGTGGCCAAGCAACTTTTGTTCGACGATCGCGCTCGCCTGAAACTGGCCCGCGGCGTCAAGACTCTCGCCGACGCCGTGGCCGTCACCATGGGCCCGACCGGCCGGAACGTGATCATCGACAAGTCCTTCGGCAACCCCGTCGTCACCAAGGACGGCGTGACGGTGTCGAAGGAAGTCGAACTGGAAGACCCCTATGAGCACATGGGGGCCAAGCTCGTCAACGAAGTCGCTTCCAAGACCAGCGACATCGCCGGCGACGGCACGACGACCGCGACGGTCCTGACCCGCGCGATCTACGAGGAAGGGCTCCGCTCCATCTCGATGGGCGCCAACCCGCAGATCGTCCGCAAGGGAATCGAGAAGGCCGCCAACGCCGCCATCCAGTTCCTCGAATCGATCGCCAAGCCGGTCTCGGACCGCAAGGAAATCGAGCACGTCGGAGCGGTGTCGGCGAACAACGACGCCGAGATCGGCAAGCTCATCGCCGACGCGATGGAGAAGGTGGGCCGCGACGGCGTCATCACCGTCGAAGAAGGCAAGTCGAACGCGACCACGCTCGACCTGGCTGAGGGCATGCAGTTCGACAAGGGCTACATCTCGCCCTACTTCGTGACTGACCCGGCCGAGATGAAGTGCATCCTCGAAGGCGCCTACGTCCTGCTGTTCGAGAAGAAGATCTCGAACCTGCGCGACCTGGTTCCGCTTCTCGAGAAGGTGGCCCGCGCCGGCAAGCCGCTCCTGATCGTCGCCGAAGACCTGGAAGGCGAAGCCCTCACGGCTCTCGTCGTCAACCGTCTCCGCGGCGTGCTGCAGGTCTGTGCGGTGAAGGCTCCTGGCTTCGGCGATCGCCGCAAGGCGATGCTGGGCGACATGGCTGTCCTCACCGGCGGCGAGCTGATCTCCGAAGACCTCGGCATCAAGCTGGAAGCCGTTGAACTGAGCCAGCTCGGCCGCGTGAAGCGGGTCGAAGTGACCAAGGACAACTGCACGCTGATCGACGGCGCCGGCAAGAACGACGAGATCCAGAAGCGGGTCGGCCAGATCCGCAAGCAGATCGAAGAAACCGACAGCCAGTACGACCGCGAGAAGTTCCAGGAACGGCTCGCCAAGCTGTCCGGCGGCGTCGCCATCATCTCCGTCGGCGCAGCCACCGAAGCGGAAATGAAGCAGACCAAGGCCCGCATGGAAGACGCCCTGCACGCGACCCGCGCGGCCGTGGAAGAAGGCATCCTTCCCGGCGGCGGCACGGCCCTGCTCCGGGCGATTCCGGAAGTCGAAAAGGTGAAGGCCAAGGGGGACGAGCAGATCGGTGTCGACATCGTCGCTCGCGCTCTGGAAGCCCCGATCCGTCAGATCGCCGGCAACGGCGGAAACGACGGTTCGGTCGTCGCCGACGAAGTGAAGCAGAAGGGCGCGAACATCGGCTTCAATGCAGTCACCGGTGAATACGGCGACATGTACAAGGCCGGAATCGTCGACCCCGCGAAGGTCGTGAAGAGCGCCCTCCGCAACGCCGCGTCGATCGCCGGCCTGATGCTGACCACCCAGGTCCTCATCACCAAGACCGACACAAACGACGGCAAGGACAAGAAGAAGGTGGAAGGCGCGATCCGCTGATCGCAGGCTTTCTCCGGCAGATGCCAAAGCGGCCTCCTGAAGCAGGAGGCCGCTTTTTTGTTGCGCGCAGCCACATCAAGTTTCTACGAGGAAGTCGTTTTCTTCTTGCGGGTCCTCGGCGTCCCGCGCTTGGCGGCATGTTTCTCGCCTGGGCCGATCCCACCGGAACCGCATTCGCGAGCGATGCCCTGCCGACGGTATTCGATCCCCTCGCCTGGCAGCTGGGGCAACTGACCCTGGAACTCCGGAACATCACGTTCCTGGGAGGGACGGAAACGTCAGTGTCGATGGTCGGCTCCATCGAGATGCCCGAGGCCGTCCCCGAGCCATCGAGCCTGCTCCTCACGGCAGCGGCGGCGGCCGGCTTCGCAGTTCGCCGCCGGCGACTCCTCCGGAACCGTCAGGTCACGGCATCTGCCTGAGGCTGGAATGCCTCTCTTGAACGCATTCCAGCCGCCTCGACTTCAGGACGTGGCTGTCGTCGTCAGCGGCTTGCAGTCCACACTTCGCTGGCCGATGGGCTCCCGCAACAGCGCGGAGGGGCGGGAATTGACGATGGTGCGCTCCGATTTCTAGATTGTGAGTGGCTTCTTTGGAGGGCAGGGCATGCGGGCAGCACTGATCGCAGCTGGAATGATCGTGGCATGCGCGGGGACCGATTTCGTTCATGCCGACCTGATCACCTACACATTCACGGGTCAGATCACCTCGACGACGTTCGGCAGCGGGTTCGCCGGGATCGACGTCGGGACGACATTTTCCGGCTCCTTCCAATTCGACCCGAGTCTGGCCGGACCTGACGGCAATTCGGGTTCAGATCTGGGGGTCTATTCCCTGGCTCCTTCGCCCGACAGCTTCTTCAATCTCTCCATGGCCGGCTGGGATTTCATCGGGCCTGTGTCCGGGGTGACCGTCCGAAACAACTTTGGACCCGCAGTGGTCGACGGTTTGCAGGTCAGGACCGATGGCACCGTTCCCGCAGGCTGGACCGCGACGTCCAGTTCGATGTTCGTGAGTTTCGATGACTCGACAGCCACCGCCCACGCGAATGATCTCATGCCGACGTCGTTTGATCCGGCGAAGTTCGACGCGGTCAACTTCTCATGGCGGGTCTCGAACGCCACCTATCCGGGTGGCTCGTCCGGGGGAGCACTCTTCGCCGGGACCGTCACGATGTCCGCGGTCCCCGAACCGTCCTCCGCGCTGCTCGCGATGACTGTCGCAGGCCTCGGCCTCCGGAAACGCCGACGAGCCTTGCGACGAACAGGGTCTCCACGCGGGTGAACGCTCAACCAGCCGCTCGTGCGGCTCAGGCCTGATCGTTGACTCAGTGTCCCAGCACCTGGGCCTTCAGCGCTTCGATGACCCGTCCCAGCTCATAGTCGAGCTCATCCACGCCGCCGGCCGCCTTCGCCAGGTCGCCGCTTCGCGCGGCAGTCTCGACGGCCATGGCTGCGCCGATCGCGAAGGTCGCCTCGAAATTGGAGGAGAGCCCTTTCAGGCTGTGCGCGCTGCGCGTCGCCAGTTCGACGTCATCCGCCTCGAGCGCGGAACGCAGTTCTCCCATCAGTTCCGGTACATCTTCGATGTAGAACCCCGCCATGTCTCGGAGCAGCTGCTGGTCGTTCCCCAGCCTTTGCAGAGAGATCCCCAGGTTGACGACGGCAGCGGCCGAAGGCGAGGACGTGGGGGCCATGGGGGTTCTTTCGGGGAGGACATGCAGCAATCTGGAAATGCGAGCCAACCGGACTCGCGCGACTGCGCGTTCCAGAATAATCACCATATCCCGGGCCGAGAATGGCTTCGAGACAAACTCGGTCATTCCCGCGTTGCGGCATTTCTCACGATCGGCCTCCGCGGTCTGCGTCGTCATCGCGATGATCGGGACGTCCTTCCCGCGTGGCAGGCTGCGGATGATCTCCGTGGCGCCGACTCCATCGAGGTTCGGCATTTCCAGATCCATCAGCACCGCGTCAAAGGAATATCGCAGGTAGAGTTCGATCGCCTCCAGCCCGGTGGACGCAAGTTTCCAGCTGTGCCCGCGATGTTCGAGAAGCGAGACTGCAAACGCCCTGTTGGCAGCCGAGTCATCGACTACGAGGACGTGCAGCGGTGCGAACACCGGGAGGCTCGAAAGCTCGGGATCCTCGTGGTTCACTGCCGGATCCGCGAGGTCTGGGGCCGGAAAATCCTGTGAGGCCTCCTGCGCGCTCTGCCGCGAGTTTCGGTCGTTGCCGTTTCTCGCGGGCTGATGTGTCATCTGGAAGTCCGTGGCAGCCATCCGTGTCCGTTTCGCCCGGTGGCTGGAGCCAGCGCCCGGGACAGCATGCGCGTCAAAACGAATTCGAGGGGCGTCGGGGCGTTTGCCTCCACGACGTTCGAGGTCCGGTCTCCGTGACGATGACGACCGGGGTGGAACGTCCTGGCTCGCCGGCTGAGTCGCCGGCGTTTCGGGATCTCCCCCCGTTCCTCGCTGCAGCGGCGAGGCGTCTTTGCGGATGCCTGTCGGTTTCATGGCCGTGCAGTCTGGAGGGAAAGAGGATCATGGAGGCTCGTTCAATGGTGTCGGCACAAAAAAAAGCCCCACCGGCGATCATCCGGCTGCGGACAACGCCTGGAGGGGGAAAGTGACTGGGGTGAAGGCCAACGGGCCGCATCACTTCCCGGAGCAACTGCGTGTGGCAAGTCAGTGCTCCGGGCATTTGAAACACGCGCATCCGACAATTCCCCACACACTCAGCCGACAGCCGCCTGCTGCCCTAGATGTTCACGCGACGATTCGTGAACAGCGACACCAGGAACAGGACGAGGAACACGACAAAGCAGACCTTCGCGATCCAGGCCGCCGTTCCGGCGACGACGCCAAATCCGAGCACACCGGAAATCAGCGCGATAATCAGAAACATGATGGCATAGGAGAGCATGGCGTTCGTCCTCTTTGAGGGAGCAATGCAGAGCGTCTGCCGCCGTCACTCGCGGAGGCACGGATCTGCTCATCTCGTTCTTGTGTGTTGCTGCAACCTCTTATGCCCGACCGGGCTCAGTTGCATGAAACGAGGATTCGCAATGGCCATGCCGAAGCCATTCGTGTTTCGCGCACCACCTCCCATGAAATCACAACCCATTTACCCAAAACACCTTGCGACGCATCACCACTCAAGGGACGGGTATTTTCCCTGCGATTCTCGTTCGTTCGTTTGGAGTCCACACCGCTCGCCTGCATGCCACCCGCCGGGAGCCGCTCCAAAAACGAAAGCAGCCCGGGAAGTTCCCGGGCTGCTGACGGATTCGATTCGGTGGTGGTGGAGTCGCTTACTCGTAGAACTTCGTCAGCTCTTCGGACATCAGCGGCTCGGTCACGGAGGCGCTGGTCAGCTGCGTCCGGAACCGGAGGTTGCCGGCCGCTTCGCCGCGAACGATCACCTGGTACTTCACCGATTCGCCCGGAGCCACCTGGGCGACCGGCCGGAATTCCACCATCTGTCCGCGGGCCGCATGGCTCACGGCTCCCGCGGCCGACACGAACCGGGCTCCCATCGGAAGTTCACAGGTGAGGGCCACCCGTTCCGCCGGAGCAGAGCCTTCGTTCTTGACGCGGATCTCGTAGCCGGTTTCGACACCCGTCTCGACGGGATCGTTGAGGTCGGTGATCTCGACGACGAGTGAAGGCGTCCCCTCCACCTGCGTCAGGACATGCGCGTCCGCCACCACTCCATGCTCCGAGGTCGCCCGGATGAAGTGCGTCGCAGCCCCGACGGCCGTCGCCTCCAGGGTGATGTGAGCCTGGGCCGTCTCGCCGGTGTTCATCGTGCCGACGTACCAGCTCAACATGCGGTTGGACGCGCTATAAGTCGCTCCCTTGTCGCTCGAGACGTACTCGAACCCCTCGGGAATCTTGTGCATCACGCGGACGTTTTCAGTTGCAGCCGATCCGTCGTTCGCGACCGAGAGGGTGTACACCGCACGCCGGCCGAGGTAACGCAGGCCAGGGCCTTCGATGGTGGCCTTCAGTCGTGGCGAGACGACCATCACTTCCGAGGCCGCCGCCTGCAGGATGTCTCCGTCGGCGTGGGCCTTCACTTCGATGACATGACGTCCGCCGGAAACCGCGGCCAGCGCCAGACGCACCGGACGCGATTCGCCCGGGTTGAGGGCCCCGAGGTCGAGCATCAGGCGGCTGCCGCGAGAGTGTTCCAGTCCGTCCGGAATCCGCGCTTCCACCTTCACGTTCGACGCGGTTCCCGTGCCGGGATTCCGGATCGTCACCGTGTGCGAGGCCGTTTCGCCGATCATGACTTCGTGCGGCCCGGCCAGTTCGACGGCGAGCATCGGCTCGGCGACGTTGAAAGATCCGCTGGCGGCGTTCGCGAACCGCACATACGCCTGCGTCGCGATGTTCCCCCGCTCACGCGGAATCATCCGGATGGCGATGGTCTGCGTTTCGCCAGAGTCCAGTTCCTCGAACTTCCAGATCAGCGACGACTGTGCCCGGGCGGGCGCCGGCGTCGTTCCAACAAGCTGCACGTTGGCCGGGAAGTACGCTTCGACTTCCACATCCCGGACCGATGCGTCCGTGCGGTTGCGAACAACCAGTTCGCACAGGCACTCCTGCCCGATCGCGATTTCCGATTTCTTGACCCACTCGGCCGTCACCCCACTGCCAGTCGTTCTGTCCGACGACGACGAGATGAAGTTGCTGCGGGCGGGCGCGGACGGAACCTGCGGCGCGGGCTCGGCGATTGGCGATTCCCCGAACGACGGGGCCTCACTTCGAGGCGGCGTCATGCGCACGGTCCGCACGGGAGTCCGGACGGGCGGATCGAGGGGCAGATCGAGTGACGGCTCAACCTGGGGCTCAACCTGCGACTCGGCCTGGGGCGTGAACGACGGAGCCGCCTCGGCCTTGGGGTCGAGGTCGAGCGATTCGAGCAGATCCTTGTCGGTCGGCTCGTCGACAGGCTTCCGCACCGCGGGAATGGTGAGCGTGCCGCGCGGAGTCTCAGGGATCAGCGGATTCGTCGAAGGGTTGCGCGCCGCGGGGCGCTTCGGCGGCGCGGCAGGCTCTGCCGCGACAGGCTCTTCCTCAAGCAGCGGAGAACGCTTGCGGGCCGGCGGAGCAGCGGCCGGCTCTTCGGCCGCAGGCCCTCCTGGAATCGCGAAGGCATCGCTTGGAAGGGACTCGTCGATGACCGCCTTCCTGGGCGTCGGCGTCTTGGACCCTGGTCCGAACTTCGCGAACGGGTTGTCGGCGTTGTCCAGCAGTTCTGCGTCCCCTTCCTCGTCCTCCCAGTTCGGCGGAGGTTCGTTCGGATCGAACTTCGGCGCGACTCCTTCGGGACGCTTGCGGACGACCGGCGCAGTGGCGGGGGCCGTCGGTTCGATGCGAGCCGGCTCCTTGGCTTCGCTCTCGAACTCGTCGACGGCCGATGAGAAATCGAGTTCCGGCAGTTCGTTGGCAGCGCTCGCTCCGGACGACTTCGGCGGCATCGCCGGGGCCTTCGGATCGACCGGCAGTTCGCCGATCATCAGCAAGTGCTGGTCGACTTCGGTCGGAGCGGCCGTATGTTCGGAAGGAGTGACCAGGCGCTGATTGCGGTTGGTGGTCGAAGTGGCGACCGCGCGGCCCGTGCCGGCCACCGGAACGACGCCCCCGGCGTCCGGAACGGAGTCGGGAGCATCAGCCTTGAGCGTCTTGCCCTTCCCCGTGCGTGCCACGGTGGACGGGCTGTTGGACGATTCGAAGAGAGCCGCGGCAGAGACCGCTTTTCCCGATGCGGACGGACGGCGCGTCGGGAAAGCATCCCTGGCTGACGCCGGCGACGGGGCAGGGCCGCCGCCATCGGTGAGGAGTTCGTTCAGGGATTGAGACGATTCCATCGAGTCGGACAGCTTCCGCACCCTGGGCTTGGCGTCCGATTGCGGTTCGTCCTTCGGAGCGTCGCCGAAGAGATCGTCGTAAAAATCCCGGGAAGGGGGTTCGGCAGACGGCGCCGCGGCGGGAATCCGCCGGACCGGAATGCTCGCACGGGGCGTTTCCTGGGCATAGCCGCGCAGTGTGCCTCCGGCGATCCCGAGCGCTGCCAGAATCCAGGCTGTCCGTCGCATGATCATTCCTCCGTCCGTCCGTTCAAACCGCTTCACGATCCATCCCGCGGTGGGTTCCCGACGATGCTCAGGCAATGCTGGCGCAGCCGCGCATCGAGGAGACTCGCTATCAATTTCGGAACGGTGTACCCGCTAAGATGAACCGATCATGGTGACTTTGACGATTTCTCCGCCCCTGAAAGGCACTCGCAGCGGCAGGAACAGCCGATGTGAGAATCCAGGCAGGAGCGCGGCTGTTGCGATTCGCCGCGCCTGCAGCAGGAGACCGCGCTGATGCCTTCCGAGAAGGCATTTCTCGACATCATCTCGGGCCGCAGGCCGGACTGGCCTGCGGCCGCAGCGCGGGGAGCTCTCGCGCTCCTCGAGCCCGTGTACGCCGCAGGGGCGGCGCTCAAGAACCTGTCGTTCGACGTCGGCATCAAGAGGCCGCAGGACGTCGGCGTTCCGGTCGTCAGCGTCGGAAACCTGACCACAGGCGGCACGGGTAAGACCCCGGTCGTGGCCGCGGTCGTCCAGAAGCTCCTTCAGCGCGGGATGAAACCTGCCATCGCCAGCCGGGGATACCGCTCGGTCGACGCCGCCGGCAACGACGAGAAACGCGTCCTCGATCTCCTCTGTCCCGGCGTTCCGCACATTCAGAATCGCGATCGCATTGCCGCGGCGCGAGAACTGGTCGCTCATGGCGCCGAGATCATCGTCCTCGATGATGGCTTTCAGCATCGCCGGCTGAAACGCGACCTGGACATCGTTCTGATCGACGCCACAAATCCCTGGGGCTATGGACGTCAGCTCCCCCGCGGCCTGCTGCGGGAATCGCGGCATGCTCTGAAGCGGGCCCGTCTCATCCTCGTCACGCGAACCGACCTCGTCAGTTCCTCCGAACGGGAGCGACTTCTCGACGAAATCGCCCGTGACTCGTCCGCGCCCGTCGTGACGAGCCGGTTCGTACCGCACGGCCTTCGCGATCGATCCGGGTTGATCCATTCCAGCGACGACCTGAAAGGCAGGCAGGTCGTCGCGTTCTGCGGTATTGGCAATCCGACGGGATTCCGGGCCACGCTCGAACGCGCCGGGCTGCTGCTGCATTCGCACGCAGTGACGGCCTTTGCCGACCATCACCATTACACCCGCGACGATCTCGAGGCGCTGATCGCGGAAGCGCAGGCGAGCGACGCCGCAGCCGCCGTCTGCACCTTGAAGGACCTGGTCAAGCTTCCGCCGATCGACGCCCCTATTCCGATCCTGGCCCTTGAGATCACGCTGGAAATCATCGATGGGTCGACCGCCTGGGAGCGCGCCATTGCGGGGTACGGAATTCCCCGGGCACCGTAGGGGTGGTGTTCCAGCGGCAGGGCGGCGCGTGCGCCAGCGCTGACCAGTCGGCAACGTTCGCAGCGGCCTGCTGGCTGAGCACCGATCCGCTTAGCCGTCCTTCGGGTCCGACAGCGCCCTGAGGTACTTCGCCATGTCTGCCTCCAGCTGCGAGAGCTGCATCCATGCCGCCGGCGGCACCGACATATAGGCCGCCTGCAGCTTGCGCGACGTCCCTCCGTGCTGCTGGGCGATGAGTAGAAGCCTGAGCAGCCGGGAGTGGATGAAGTTCAGCACTTCCGACAGGTCCGCCGCCTGCCCGAGATTGAGGTCTGACGGCAGCGTCGGCGCGCCGTTGGGGAACAGTTCTCCGGGCAGTTCCGGTTCGCCGTCGATCGAGTCCTGCAGATCGGGGGAAGACTTCGTCTCGCTGTCGACAGGCCCGCTCGCGATGGGCGGATCAATGGCCGCCAGTTCGCTCGTCCGCTTCGCGATCTGCTCGACGCTGCCATACAGCAACAGGCAACGGCCGATCAGCACCTGGTCGCCGATCTGCAGCACTCGCATCCGGATGGGATGCCCGTTGACGCGCGTCCCGTTCGTGCTGTCGAGGTCGGTCAGGATAATGCGGCCGGCGTCTTCCTGAATCTTCGCGTGAAAGCGGCTCACACGTTCATCGTTGAGGCGGATGTGGTTGTCGTCCTCGCGCCCGATGTTGATCGGGGTCGGGAGGTCGGCAAACACGTGGCCCATCTCAAGGCCGTCGAGAACCTGAAACGTCACCAGAGCCATTGAGCAGCCGAACCGTGAGGAATTGCAGAACCAGGGGCGCCGCCCCGCAAAGCGAGAGAGCGACCATCCGTTGTATCGGGGTGGTTTTGTGACCGTCAATGACGGCCTTCCTTCACCGCCCGATCGGGCCGCTTCCCGAAACTCGATGACCACTCTCACGAGGTTCCCGAATCGCCACTTCCGGCCGTTGCTGAAAAACCACGTGAATCGTGTTGACGTCTCGCAACGGCGACGTAGGGTTTCGCACCCTCAACCTCCAGCTCCCGGCAGTCAGGCGGCGATTGGAATCGCAGTCTGACGGAAGTCCAGTTGTCATAGTCGTGCCGGTCGAGCACGTGGCGCGGATTGCGCCGCTTTGTCGCCGCCGCCTGCAGCCCGATGTGTCGTCGCTTTTCGAACAGCGATGAGACGCGCCGGACCGCGTGCGCCCCGACACTCACCGGACGTCGCCTCTGGCCTCGTGCGCCATTCCTGCGCCGACAGGCCGCCTGACGTTGAACCGCGAGCATCTGATGATGAACATTCAAGGTAACCTGCTGGTTGTTGATGACGATCGGCATATCTGCGAAGCCATGGCGGACTACCTCCGCTCGCTCGGCCACCGCACAGAAACCGCCATGAACTGCAAGGATGCGCTCTCCCGCATCCGCGAATACAACTTCGACGTCGTTCTCACCGACGTCTGCCTGCCCGACCAGGACGGCTTCCACGTCCTCGAATGGGTCGCCCAGAACAAGCCGGAAACCTCCGTCATCCTGCTCACCGGCTACGGCACGATCGAAAGCGCAGTCGAAGCCATCCAGGGTGGAGCCTTCGACTACCTCACCAAGCCCGTCATCGACGACGAACTCAACCTCGCGATCCAGCGGGCCCTCGGCCAGAAGCGGATCGTCGAAGAAAACAAGAAGCTCAAGAAGCAGCTCGACCAGAAGTTCGGCATCTCGAACATCATCGGCCGCGACTACAAGATGTCCCGGATGTTCGACCTCATCGAGAGCGTCTCCGACACCCGGACCACCGTCCTGATCCTCGGCGAAAACGGCACGGGCAAGACGATCACCGCCCGCGCCATTCACCAGCTCAGCAGCCGTCGGGAGCAGCCGTTCGTCGAGGTCGCCTGCGGGGCGCTCCCCGACTCGCTGCTCGAATCCGAACTGTTCGGCCACGTTGCGGGCGCCTTCACCGGCGCCAATCACGACAAGATGGGCAAGTTCCTCCAGGCCGATGGCGGCACGCTCTTCCTCGACGAGATCGGAACGGCCTCGCCCAGCCTGCAGGTGAAGCTCCTCCGTGTCCTCCAGGACCGCGAGTTTGAACCTGTCGGCGGCACGAAGACTCACAAGGTCGACGTCCGGCTGGTCCTCGCGACCAACGAAAACCTCGAAGAACGGGTCCGTCGGGGCGAATTCCGCCAGGACCTCTTCTACCGCATCAACGTCGTCAGCGTGACCCAGCCCCCGCTCCGCGAGCGGATCGGCGACATCCCGCTTCTCGTCGAACACTATGTCCACGAATTCAACCAGCAGACCGGCAAGCGGATCCGCGCCTTCGACGACACGGCCCTGCACCTCATGCAGCGCTACGGCTGGCCGGGCAACGTCCGTGAACTGGTGAACGTCATCGAACGGGCGATCGTGCTCTCGAAGTCGGACATCATCACGCCCTCCGATCTCCCCGAACACATGCGGATCGAGGCCCGTGAAAACGTCTCGCTCTCCGGCCGGTTTGGCAGCGGCACCCTGAAATCGGCGCTCGTCCATCCGGAACGGCAGCTGATCCTGGAAGCCCTGGAATCAAACGGCTGGAACCGTCAGGAAACGGCCCGCACGCTCGGGATCAACCGCACGACGCTCTACAAGAAAATGAAACGTTTCGAGATCGATTTCGAACACCACGTGCAGCTGTAATTCTTTGAGCTGCACACTCTCTCCCGCCTGAAAGCCCAGGGGTTCCGCCCCTGGGCTTTTTGCATGGGGGGCGACGCCGAAAACGTGTGACCGGGAATCGGCGGGGTTGTGACTGCGTTGGGGCCGACTAAAATCCCGGCAGACGCGATTCGTCTCCGAGAGTATTCAACCGGTCCGGGCTGTTCCGTCCTACGGCGCTGCAGCTCGCCCCACGCTGACGTCACCAGTCCAGGAGTGATTCATGGCCTACGAACTTCCGAAGCTCCCCTACGCCTACAACGCTCTGGAGCCGCACATCGACGCCAAGACGATGGAAATTCACCACACGAAGCACCATCAGGCGTACATCAACAACGTCAACAAGGCCCTCGAAGGCCATGCCGATCTGGCCGCCAAGCCGATCGACGAGCTGATGAAAGGCCTCGCCTCCGTTCCGGAAGCGATCCGTACGGCCGTCCGCAACAACGGCGGCGGACATTCGAACCACACCCTGTTCTGGACCGTCATTGGCCCCAACGGCGGCGGCAAGCCGACCGGTGAACTCGCCACGGCGATCGACTCCACCTTCGGTAGCTTCGACGCCTTCAAGGAGAAGTTCAACGCCGCTGCAACCACTCGCTTCGGCAGCGGCTGGGCCTGGTTGTCGGTCGACAAGGGCAAGCTGGTGGTCGAAAGCTCGGCCAACCAGGACACCCCCTTCTCCGAAGGCCGCACCCCGATCCTCGGCCTCGACGTCTGGGAACATGCCTATTACCTCAACTACCAGAACAAGCGGCCCGACTACATCGCCGCGTTCTGGAACGTGGTGAACTGGGCCGAAGTCGCCAAGCGCTTCGCCGCCGCGAAGTAATCTGAGCTTTCCCAGCACCCCGGCCGCTCCACAGCTGCCGGGGTGCTTTGCATTGAGGGCCCCTCTGTTCGACGTAGCCACGACCTGATCGCCGGCTTATCGTCCTTCGTTCCGAGACTCCTGACGTGCACCCCGCCGGAGTCCGGAGCAATCGTCGCTCAGCCAGCCCCGGATCATGCGTCGTGACTCAACCTCTCGTCCTCCTGCTGGCGGTCGGCCTGACGCGAAAGCTTCTGCCGTTCGCCCCATCGCTTCGCCGACTCGCGGAGTCGGGCTGGGTCGCCGATCTCGAAGAAGCCCTTCCCGCCGTCACCTTCACGGCCCAGGCGACACTCCTCACGGGCAAGACGCCTCGCGACCACGGCGTAGTTGGCAACGGCTGGCTCTTTCGCGACACCCGGGAAGTCCGCTTCTGGCAGCAGTCCAATCGCCTGATCCAGGCAGAGCCGCTCTACACGACCGCCCGCAGGCTCGCCGCCGAGCGTGGACATCCATTCCGGGCCGCAAAACTCTTCTGGCAGTTCAACCAGGGGGCCGACGTCGAGATCAGCGTCACTCCGAAGCCCTGGTACGGAGCCGACGGCAGCAAGGCCTTCGGAATCACCGGCACGCCGGAAGGTCTCTCGGACCAACTCGAGAAGCGGATCGGGCCATTTCCGTTCTCCAGCTACTGGGGGCCCATGGCCGGCCTTCCCAGTTCCGAATGGATCGCCCGCTGTGCGGCCGAAACACTGGTCAGTGAGCGCCCCGACCTGACCCTCGTCTATCTCCCCTACCTCGACTACGACCCGCAGCGGTTCGGTCCCTCCGACGCCAACATGCCGAAGCTCGTTGGCGAATTGGACCGCGCCTGTGAGCCGCTGCTCGAGGCCGCCACGAAGCAGGGGGCCCGCGTCTGGGTCGTCAGCGAGTACGGACTGGTCGACGTTTCCCGCCCGATCTTCATGAACCGCGCATTGCGCGAGGCCGGGCTGCTCACCGCCCGACCCGGCCCTTTTGGCGACACCCTCGACACCTTCAACAGCCCAGCCTTCGCCGTCTGCGATCACCAGGTCGCACACATCTACGTGCAGCGCGACCTCCCCCGGGTGCGCGACCTCATCGCCGGCCTCCCCGGCGTCGCCGCCGTGTATGGGGGTGAGGAACGGGCCACCATCGGTCTCGACCATCCCCGCTCCGGAGAATTGATCGCCCTCGCGGCCCCGGATGCGTGGTTTGCCTACCCGTTCTGGCTCGACCGGTCCGGCGAACCCGACTACGCCCGCACCGTCGATATCCATCGCAAGCCGGGATACGACCCGTGCGAGCTGTTCTTCGACCCGGCCCTCCTCTGGCCCAAGGGACGGGCCGTTCGCCGATTGATCCAGAAGAAGCTCGGATTCCGCACCCTGTTCGACATGATTCCGCTCGACGCCAACCTCGTTCGCGGCAGCCACGGACTCGCCACACAGGAGGACCGCCCCGTCCTCATCGGCAGCGGCCCGACGCCCGGTTCGACCCTGCCAATGACGGCCGTCCGGGATCGTGTCCTGGAAGCCCTGTTCCCGGCCGGTTAGGTCACTCAGACAGCTCCAGGCTTGCAGGGGAGATTGACCGCAGTGAAACATGCCCGCCGGCAGAGGAAGCCCCCCAGTTCGTTCGGCCGCTTTCATCGACTCAAGACGCCATGATGACCCACCCTGATCTGATCAAGATCACCGAGTTGCTGCTCGTACCCAGCAGCTTTCTTGTGGCCGCCCTGGGGACGGCCGATACGAACCTTCACCGGGCAGCCGTGTCGGTGCTCGGACTGATCGTCAGCCTGTTATGGTGGCTGGGCGTCCATGACGCCTACCACGAGGCCCGGCAGACCGGGAATGAGACAGTGGTCGTGCTGCAGTTTCCGCTACGGACTCGGATTCTCTACGCCCTGCCGCTGGTGTTTTCCGCGGGATGGCTGATTTCGGTCATCGCGCATCTCGTGCTGTGGAGGCTGCCGCTCGGCAGGAACTGAACGACCGGAAAGCAATTCAGAACGAGACGCTCCGGGAGCGACGAGCAAGCCCCAGCCGGGTCGCTCTCGCCGGAATGTGCCGAAAGAACTAGACTCTGAATGGGGGAAAGTCTGCCCAGGCTGCACGATGCGCCCAGGCTGTCATTGCGGTCCCGCCGCCCAGGACCGCGCACGGTGTTCCAATGCGAAGTGAATCGGAAGTCCCATTTGCTGATAACCCGTTCCAGGTGCCGGTCGCGGACCGCCTCAAGCGGCTGCCGCCCTATCTGTTCGGCAAGATCAACAAGCTGAAGTACCAGAAGCGCGTCGCCGGGATCGACGTCATCGATCTGGGAATGGGCAACCCCACGGACGCCCCCGATCCGGCGATCCAGGAGAAACTGGCCGACGCCCTGAAGGATCCGCGCAACCACCGCTACTCCGTCTCCAACGGCATCGGCAACCTCCGCCGTGAAGTCTCGAAACGTTACGACCGCAAGTACGGCGTGCGTCTCAATCCGGATGACGAAGTCATTGCCTGCCTCGGCTCGAAGGAAGGCTTCAGCCACATGTGCCTGGCTCTCATGGGGCCGGGCGACACGGCGATCGTTCCTTCACCAACCTTCCCGATCCACAGCTACGCCGTCGTGCTGGCGTCCGGCAACGTGATCGCGCTCGACGTCCGCGACCCGCAGAAGTTCCTCTCGAACGTCGCCTATACCTGCGAGCACCTCTTCCCCAAGCCGCGGCTGGTCGTCGTCAACTTCCCGCACAATCCGTCGTCGACCTGCATCGAGCAGGATTTCTTCGTCGACCTCGTGAAGCTCGCGAAGAAGTACGGATTCCTCGTCATCAGTGACTTCGCCTACGCCGACATCTGCTACGACGGCTACCAGGCCCCCAGCTTCCTCGCCACCCCCGGAGCCATCGACGTTGGCGTCGAGCTGACCACGATGTCCAAGGGCTTCAGCATGGCCGGCTGGCGTATCGGCTTCTGCTGCGGCAACAAGGAAATGGTCCGCGCCCTCGCGACGATCAAGGGCTACTACGACTACGGCATCTTCCAGGCGATCCAGATCGCCGCCATCGTCGCCATGCGTCACGCCGAGCCGGCCGTGGATGCCATCGCCAAGGAATACCAGAAGCGCCGCGACGTGCTCGTCGACGGCCTGCAGCGTCTCGGCTGGGAAGTCGAGAAGCCGAAGGCCGGCATGTTTGTGTGGGCCAAGATCCCCGAGCCGTGGGCCAAGATGGGCTCGATCGAGTTCTCGATGAAGCTCCTTGAAGAAGGCGGCGTCGCCGTCAGCCCGGGCCGCGGCTTCGGCGACGAAGGTGAAGGCTACCTCCGCCTCGCGATCGTCGAGAACAGCCAGCGGCTTCGCCAGGCCGTCCGCGAAATCGGGCGGTGCACGAAGGCCGATCAGGCGAAGGCATCGTAACCGGTCCATTAAGGCGACGGGCATGCAGCCGGAAGATTTGATCGCAGACTTTGTCTTGCTGACCGGCGTGATCTGGATCGTCACGGTCGCGAGGAAAAGAGAGGAACTGCGAAGACAGCTGGCAACAGGCTCGATTATTTTTCGTTGGTTTCAGCACGCAACCGTTGCTGTTGCCGTCGGCTGGAGCACGTTGAGTCTCGGTTTGCAGCTCGCCGGAAAGGCGACGGACCTTTCGCTCGCTCCCTACATGGCAGGCTTGCTCATGGTGTCATGGTGGCCATTCCTTTTTGGCGTCTGGAGTTTCTCACCGGACACGAAGTTTCGTCAGTCAAAGGCGACACGGAGTTGAGTCCCGGCCTCCCCAGGAATGAGCCCCGATAGGGGCGGAACAACATAGCCACGGGCGCCAGCCCGTGGAAAACGTCCCAGACGACAACAAAGCCCCGCAAGGGGCGACACAACACTTCTGCTGGCCTCGTTGTGGCACCGTCCCTGTGGCACGGTCTCCCGACCCACCTGAGCCGACCGCCAGGTCTCCCGGCAAGACACCACCGACTGCCTTCCTTTCCTTCCTTGCCTTCTGTTCGCCTTGAAGCCAACTCAGGAACGCCGAAGCTCTGTCACCGGTCTCGATTGCACTGGAAGTCCTTTCTCCTTCTCTCCTTCCCTCCTGTTCAACTCAACGCGACGGAGCTCCACGTCGCGTGACAGGCTCCCGAGCCGCGAATGTATTCGTTGGAAAATTCACCACCACGGAAAGTGACCTCGCGACAGGCAGGATTTCAGAAGCCTCACCCCGGCAGAAGAACTGCAATGCAAGCCCTTCGCTGTGTTTTGCTCGCCCTTCTCGTCGTTTCGTCGGCCCCACAGGCCACCCGCGCCGACGATTCAACCACTCTCTCCACGCGTGTCTCCCAACTCACCGCCGACTACCGCGCCAAACGCCCCTTCGCCGCACTTTCCGTCGGCCTCCTCCAGAACGGCCAGTCCCACACCTTCTCTTACGGCCAAACCGGCGAAGCCGATTCCCAGCGCCCGACGGACGGCCGCACACTCTTTGAAATCGGCTCGATCTCCAAGGTCTTCACGTCCCTCGCCCTCGCCGTGATGGTCGAACGCGGCGATGTGAACCTGAACGACCCGCTCAGCAGGATCCTCCCCGACGCCACCCTCTCCGAAGACGCCGGGAACATCACGCTCCACGAACTCTCGACCCACACCTCCGGCCTCCCGCGACTGCCGGTCGCGATGATCTTCGATGCCCTCTGGAACCGCGACAATCCGTATGTCGCCTTCGATGAGCGACGCCTCGAGCACTTCCTCAGTTCGTGGAAGGCTCCCGATCAGCGGGCGTTCATGTATTCCAACCTGGGCGCGGGCCTCCTCGGTCATGCCCTCCAGCACAAGGCGGGCCTCGGCTCCTACGACTCCCTGCTCAAGTCGACGATCGCCACCCCCCTCGGCCTCGTCGACACCACCGTTCACCTTTCGGCCGACCAGAAGTCTCGATACGCATCGGGCTACTCGCTGAAAGGTCTGCCGGTCTCCAGCTGGGACTTCAACGCCCTCGCCGGCGCGGGCGCGATCCGTTCTTCAACCGACGACCTCCTGGTCTTCCTCAAGCACCAGCTCAACCCCGAACAGTCCCCGCTCGGCAAACCGATCACGCGGTCCCACAAAACCCGGAAGCAGACGAAGTCGGGCGTCATCGGCCTCGGCTGGCTGATCGTCGAGAAAGATGGCCGCACCCTCTTCTTCCACAATGGCGCGACGGGCGGCTACACGGCGTTCATCGGATTTGAGCCCGGCCGAAAGCAGGCCCTCGTGCTGCTCTCCAACACGGCCGACGCGTTCGCCCGGGACAACAGCCTCGACAAACTCGGCTTCAAACTCCTGGGCGATCTCGGAACCACCCCCGAACCACCCGAAGCCGAAAAAACCAAAGACCGCTGACCCACCCGGGTGTCACAAGCTCCGCCCCGGGGTGCCACTGGCTCTGCCAGTGCAAACGTTGTCGAGCCCGCACCCCAACCGCCTCCGTGCGTCTCCGTGAACTCCGTGCCTCGGTGGTGCACCTACCCCCTCCCGGAATCAGAAATCCCCCATCCCCGCCGGCACATCCACGGCCGCCTTGTCGCCGAACCGCAGCTGTTCGCGCATCCACACCAGTCCTACGGTGCCGATCGGGCCCGAACGGTTCTTGGCGATGATCAGGTCGGCCTCGCCCGGCCGATCGCCCGGGTCATAGGCGTCCGGACGGTGCAGGAACATCACGATGTCGGCGTCCTGTTCGATGGCGCCCGATTCGCGAAGGTCGGAAAGCTTCGGCCGCTTGTCTTCACGCTGTTCCACGCCGCGGTTCAGCTGCGCGAGCGCGATGACCGGGCAGCTCAGATCCTTGGCGAGGAACTTCAGTCGCCGCGTGATCGTCGCAATCTGCTGTTCGCGCGGCAGCCCTTTTTCGTCGGCTTCGATCAGCTGCAGGTAGTCGATGATGATGATGCCCAGCCCGAAGCGCCGCTTGAGACGCCGGCCGATCGCGGAGATCTGCGACACCGTCCGCCCCGCCACGTCGTCGATATACAGCGGCAGGTCGCGGAGTTCGTTGGCCCCTTCCATCAGGGCCGCCTGTTCGATTTCATCGAGGTTGCCCTGACGCAGCTTGTGGCCGCTGATCTTCGCCTGGATGCACAGCAGACGCTCGGCCAGTTCGAGCTTCGACTGTTCGAGGCTGAACAGCAGCACCCCCTGCTTCTGCATCGCGACGGCGAGCGAGAAGTTACAGACCAGCGCCGTCTTCCCCATGGAAGGACGGGCAGCCAGCACGATCAGTTCCGACGGCTGGAATCCGCTCGTCATGTCGTCCAGGCCATGGAACCCGGTATGGAGGCCGCTGATCGTCCCTTCCTGATCCATGCGGTGGAAGATTCGCTCGAAGGTCGCTTCGAGGATATCGCCGATGGCGAACTTGTCAGTCGTCGCCTGCCGCTCGACGATGTCGAAGATCCGGCGTTCGGCCTGGGTGACGACTTCGTCGATGTCCTCGCGGGCGGTGAAGGCCTCCCGCAGAGATTCGGTGCACGCATCGATCAGCGACCGCTGCAACCATTTGTCGCGGACGATCCTGGCGTAGTACTCGGCATGCGCGGCGTGAGGGACGGTTTCCAGCACCTGCAGGATGTAGGCCGGGCCTCCGATCTGTTCGAGATCCCCCCGCTTCTCCAGTTCGGCCGCCAGCGTGACCGCGTCGATGCCCCGTCGGCCCGACTCGTACATGTCCGCAATCGCCTTGAACATCCGCCGATGGGCGTCGGCATAGAAGCGTTCGCCGCTGAGGTGCGGCAGCACCTCGTCGATCGAGTCGTTCAGCAGCAGGATGCTTCCCAGGACGCTCCGCTCGGCCTCGAGGTCCTGCGGCGGAACTTTGTCGAACAGCGCCGACACCTGCTCCCGATCCTTGTGAGTTTCCTCGCTGCGGGGACGGCGGGGTTTGCGTTGTTCAACCATGAAAACAGAGCGGCGAAAGCCGAAAAGCGATTCCGGGAGAGGCGACCGACCGGCGCGGGCGGGCCAGTCTAGCGACTCCCGGCGGCGATTGAGAGGTTCCGTGTGAGCCCACCTTCGACGTCGTCGTAACTGCCGCAGTGGTCGGGTCTCGCGTCGACTCCAGGGCCCATTCGCGCAACCGTGCGCCTTCAGAGGAGGAACAGAAATGCCGCAGATCGATCACCGTTCGCGATGCCCGGAAACCCAATGTGACTCGCTGGAATCTGACGCGCTGACACACAAATCGCGTAGCGCTTGCAACAGTCGCTCAAAATCCCTGCGTTTGACGCATTTCGCCCGAACTTTTTGTTCGTCACTTGGTCTGCGACAACGGTTTCGGGCCTTCGCGTCGTTGACGACCGGCCCGCGCCTCTGGATGATCTTCCCTTCGCTTTCGGCGGCCCTCCTTCTGCGCGGGCCGTTCTTTTTGAACAGAACTTTCGAAACGCCATGCCCGTCACCATTTACTACGACAACGACGCCGACCTGTCCCTGCTGAAGGGCAAGAAGATTGCCATCATCGGCTACGGCAGCCAGGGCCACGCTCAGGCCCAGAACCTCAAGGACAGCGGCTGCGACGTCATCGTCGGACAGCGCAAGGGCGGACCGAACTACGACCTCGCCGTCGAGCACGGCTTCAAGCCCGTCTCCGCCGCCGAAGCCGCCGAGCAGGGCGACCTGATCAACATCCTCCTGCCGGACGAACTGCAGGGCGACGTCTTCCGCAACGAAATCCAGAAGGGCCTGAAGCCGGGCAACGTGCTGATGTGCTCGCACGGCTTCAACATCCACTTCGGCCAGATCATCCCGCCGAAGGGTGTCGACGCCGCTCTCGTCGCCCCCAAGGGCCCCGGCCACCTCGTCCGCAGCGAATACGTGAAGGGCGGCGGTGTCCCCTCGCTCATCGCCATGTACCCCGGCTCGAGCGAAACCTCGAAGAAGCTGGCCCTCGCGTATGCCAAGGGCATCGGCGGTACCCGCGGCGGCGTCATCGAGACGACCTTCGCTGAAGAAACCGAAACCGACCTGTTCGGCGAACAGGCCGTTCTCTGCGGCGGTGTCAGCGCCCTCGTGAAGGCCGGTTTTGAAACGCTCGTCGAAGCCGGCTACCAGCCGGAAATGGCCTACTTCGAGTGCATGCACGAGCTGAAGCTGATCGTCGACCTGTTCTACCAGGGCGGCCTCAACTACATGCGGTACAGCGTTTCCAACACGGCCGAGTTCGGCGACTACACCCGCGGCCCGCGGATCGTCACCGAAGAGACCAAGAAGGAAATGAAGAAGATCCTCCACGAGATCCAGAGCGGCCAGTTCGCCCGCGACTGGCTCCTGGAAAACCGCGTCAACCAGCCGACGTTCCAGGCCACCCGCCGCCGCGAACGGACGCACCTCATCGAAACCGTCGGCAAGCAGCTGCGGAAGATGATGCCCTGGATCAACTCGAAGGAAGTCTGATCCACGATCAGAGCTCAGCAGATCCAAAGCCCGGGGGTTGCGACCCCCGGGCTTTTTCGTTGATCACGATTCGCTCAGGGAATCATCGACAGTCGGCGAATCCTTCCGGCGCGGCCTCGCTGGAAGGAGTTCCACCTGCGACATGTGGACCAGCAGTGTCCTCGCCTTGAACGCGGTCGCCACGAACGAGATCACCATCCACGCCCCGCCCAGGATGAGCCTGGTCCAGTTCCGCTGCAGCGGCACGAAGTAGATCGCCAGCCGATCGTTGCATTCCTGCACGAACGCATCGCCCGCGCGGGTCAGCTCGATCCGCTCGAACGAGGTGGAATGCTCCAGCCGGCCGATCTCCTTCTTCGCCTGGTTGTCGACGAGCAACGGCGTCGCGCGCTCGCGTGAGGGAAGCTGAAGGCCGATCTCCCGCAAGGCGCGTCTCACGGCGCCGTACAGAGGCGGAGAGTCGCGCGTGTAACTGCCGATGAAGTAGCGACCATCGTCGGTGATCAGGTTCGGCTTGGAATGCCAGCGCTTAGGAACCGGATGAATGACGTTTCCCGTCTTCAGGTCCCAGCGTCCCAGTCGACAGTCGTATTCTCCTTCGCGATATGGAAAGAGGAGTTCCGTGAGTTCGGCGTTGAAATACGGGGTGTTCGTGCCGCCTTGAATGAATCCTGTGGACAGGAGTTTCTCCCCGGTCTGCATGTCGTAGACCGTCGACGTGCCGCCACGCCCCCCTTCTTCAACGAGATAGCCCGGCGGCGAGGACATCCAGATGCGCGAGGCGGATTTCAGGTCGAATCGCTCATCCTGTGTGCCATCTCTGACGTTGAGCACCTGGCGTTGGCGCTGTTCGATGACAAGGCCTTCAATCTGGCGAACGGTGTTCACGTCCGCGCAGAAACGATCGCCTCGGGATCCCCAGTTCGGGCGGAACATGTGGATGTCATTCCGCGACCAGAGCGGATCGCCTGTCTCCACATCGAAGGCGCTCGTCGTCCCCTTATGAATCGTGAGCAGCACGCTCCTGTCCAGAAACGCCTGGGAGTTGACGCCCCTCGGAAGCGATGGGATCCGGCAGCGCACTGTCTCCGCCCGCAGATCGACGACCGTTGCGACGCCGTCGCGAAACACGAGCGTCGTTCGCGAATCGCCAAAGCTGGGCCGGACATCGAGGTCCGAGTCGGACAGCCGATCGAAGAGATGCTCGCCCGTCCGCATGTTGTAAAACGAGACGGGACCGTGGTCCTTGTCCCAGATCAACACCTCGTCCGGCGCTGCCGAGTCCACCATCCACCACTTTCCCCACCGAAAGGGGATCTCCACATTCGGCTGGACGGGAATGTTGTACAGCCAGTTCCACACCGAGCAGAGGAAGAGCAGCAGGAGCAGAACCGTCACGCCGACCGCGCCGCGATTTCCCGCCGAATCCTTCGCCATGCCATCCGCCATTGTCGCCCTTCTGTTCTGGTGCAGTTTCGACCGGCGAAGACTCTCTCGAACGAAAGCGCAGCGTCAGCAACCGGCGACCACGATACCAACTCTGATGGCCCCATGAATCCGTCCGCCCTGTGAAGACGCAGCGCCGCCGAACAATCCACTCGTCCCTGGAAGGGCGATTCGCCCCCGAGCGGTCGAGCCCGGCTTCTTGCTAAGCTCACTTCGTTGCAGGCACTTTCCTGGGAGCATCCATGTCGCAGAAGGTCACACGCCGCCAGACGCTGCTCGGACTGGGAGCCGTGGCAGGAGGACTTTTGTTCGCTCCATCTCTCTGCGCGGCCGAGACGACCTGGAAGGCCGGTGTCTCCCGCGAGGTCATCACCCCTGACACTCCTGTCTGGCTGGCCGGCTACGGTTCTCGGCGCGCCCCCGAAGGAAAGCTGCACGAACTGTGGATGAAGGCTCTCGCCTTCGAGGCGGCTGATGGATCGCGGGCGGTGCTGATCACGAGCGACTTCCAGGGGGTACCGCGGTCGATGAGTGACCGGGTGTTCGAGCAGCTGAAGTCGAAGTTCGGGCTGACGCGAGCGCAGGTGATGTTCACGTTCTCGCACAATCACTGCGGGCCGCGGCTGGGGGATGACCTGATCGATTACTACCCGGTCGAGGCGGCGCAGGAGGACCTGGTTCGCGAGTACACCGACCGGATGGTCGAGCGAACGGTGAAGCTGGTGGGCGATGCGCTCGCGCGATTGGACCCGGCGAGAGTTGCGACGGGGATGGGGCGGGCGACGTTTGCGGTGAACCGGCGGAACAACCCGGAGAAGGACGTCCCGACGCTGATTGCGGAGGGGAAGCTGCGCGGGCCGGTGGATCATGATGTGCCGGTGATGCGCGTGGACCGGGCGGACGGGACGCCGCTGGCCATTCTGTTCGGGTATGCGTGTCATCCGACGACGCTGAGCTTCACGCAGTGGTGCGGGGACTATCCGGGGTTCGCCCAGATCGAGGTTGAGCGGGCGTATTCCGGGGCGACGGCGATGTTCGTCAATACGTGCGGCGGCGATCAGAACCCGCTGCCGCGGCGGACGGTGGAACTGTGTGAGTCCTATGGGCGTCAACTGGCGGTGGGCGTGCTCGATGGGCTCAAGCGGCCGCTGAAGCCGGTGACTCCGAAGCTGAAGACGGCCTTCGAGCTGATTGAGCTGCCGTACCTGGAGGTGATGTCGCGGCAGCACCTGGAGCAGTTTGCGGGGGACAGCGCGGCGATCAAGGCGCGGTGGGCGAAGCGGCTTTTGAAGCAGCTGGATGAAGGAGTGAAGTTTGAAACGGGGTCACCGTATCCGCTGCATGCGTGGCTGTTGGGGGACGACACGCTGATGCTGGGGATGGGGGCGGAGACGGTGGTGGACTACGCGATCCGATTCAAAGGGGAGTATGGGCCGGGAACGTGGGTGTGCGGTTATTCGGACGACATGCTGGCGTATGTGCCGTCGCGGCGGGTGTGGGATGAGGGGGGGTATGAGGGGGGATCGAATCTGTTTGAGTATGGTCGGCCGGCGCTGCGGTGGGCGGGGGATATTGAGACGCGGATCGCGGAGGGGATGGAGCGGTTGGTGAGGCGGGTGCGCGCGAAGTGAGGGCTCGGCAACGCGAAGCGGAGCTTCGCAGAGAGTGCGTTCCCAAGCCGGAGCTTGAGAACGAGGAATGGGTGCCACGGTCGTGTCGGTCGTGCGCTGCGGGCGGCGGTGACATTGGGAGGCCGCGTTCTGCGAATGCACGGCTCACAGAGCCGTGGCACGCACGATGTCGAAGGACGCCGCTGGCGACACTTGACCGGCGGCTAGCGCCGTCCGCTCACTGGTTCATTTCAACGACTGGAGGAACGCGAGCAGGTCGCGCCATTCCTGGACCGTCATACGGTCAACCAGTTTCTCCGGCATGACGGACGTCTGGACGGGGCGTCGCTCCTCGATCTCGGCCGTCTTGAGCTCGATCGTCTTGCCTTCGCTGTCGCCGAGGATCGTTTTGCCTTCGTTCTCGTGGACGATCATGCCGGTGAAGACCCGGCCGTCGACGTGGACCATCTGCCAGTTGGTGAACTGGGGTGAGACTTCCTTGCTGGGTTCGAGGATGGAGCCGATGAGCTTTTCGCGGGTGAAGGTGGCGCCGATTCTGGAGAGGTCGGGACCGACTTTGCCGCCGCGGCCGTGGACAGTGTGGCAGTTGGAGCAGCCAGGCCCTTTCGGATTGAAAAAGACAAAGTCACCCCGAAGTTCGATTTCAGTCAAGTTGCGTTGCCCTGCCCCTCTCCAGTCGATCGCAACTGGCCGCTCCGGAGGCTGTCGAAAGTTATTCATCGGAAAGGCGCGACCAGCCCCGAAGATCAACCACCATTGCTGCCCGAGAGCATCGACGTCCGGCGGTCCTTGGAATCCGGGAACGAACGTACCTGCGGTCTTGAACAACTCGTCCAGGCGCGCGACAACAACGTCGTCGTGACCCAAGCCACCACGAAATGCGGTCACCGCCATCTCCGGGGCAGTCGTGGAACTCAAGAGAAAGTCTTTGATCTCCTGATTCCGCGGGTTCGCGACAAAATGACGAATCACTCCGAGCAGGGCATTCTGTGGATAGCCGCTCTGCATGGCGGCCATCGCCATGAGGGGCGACAGGGCATCGGCCCCCGTTCGGAATGCGAGAGTCCTGATCGCCTCGCGACGAACCGACGGATCCGCATGACGGATCAACTGGTCCAGCAGTTCGATCGAAAGGACCTCGTCATCCGGATCCACCAGCCTCAGCGCCTCCACCAGCACGGCCGGCGACGCCTTCTCGTCCTTCAGCAGCGGCGCCACATATTTTCCCGCTGGCGTCTTGTCGAAGTCTTTTGGATCCTTCCCATCGATCATTTCGAGGGCGGCGATTGTCGAGAGGAAGAGATCGCGATCCATCGGCGATTGGGTGAGACATTTCTCGACGACGGGACGTAACGACTTCATTCGCTGCTCACCGGCCCATTGGACGGCGGCGCGGCGAACGATCAGATCATGTCGCTTCAGGCCAGCCTCGATCGCTGATTCGTTCGCGGGATCGATCCGCTTGAGGGCGAGCAGCGCGACGAGACGCACGCGCGAGGAGAGACTGGCGTCGCTGGAGACCAGCTGAACCAGCTTGTCGGCGGGCATCTCCGTGGCGCAATCACGGGCGAGAGCGCAGAGCCCGAAGGCATCCATTCCGTCGACCGCCGAATTGATCAATTCCACGATCTTCTTCGGAGCCGTTCCCGCGGCCGATCTCAGCAAGGGGATGAACGCTTTCACCCCGCCGAGAACGTACATCGGGTCGGCGCCGGCCGGGTCCTTCAGCAGCGCCTGCATCCGCTGCACGGAGGGGGCGTTGTCGAAATGGGCCATTAGCGTAAACGTCGAATCGAACGGTGCGGGCTTCGGTCCGAAGAGATCGCGCAGCTGGCGCGGCTCGTCCGCCTTTTCTCCCACGACGATCGCGGCCAGCGCTTCGTACTTCGCCCGTTCGGACGCATCGGCGTCGCGAAGAACGGCCACGTTCTGCAGCCCGTTCAGTTCGCCCAGGCGGCGGGCCGCCAGACGTCGCACAGCACCGACTGGCGATTCGAGACTCTGCTTGAGGATGCCGGGCCGCTCTTCCTTCTGAATCGCCGAGAAGTCGGGCCTTCGACGTTCGCCGTCAACGGCCGAGATGCGCCAGATGCGGCCTTTGCCGTGCAGCTTGTACTCCCGAAGGACCCAGTCGGTGCAGTACATGCTGCCATCGGGAGCGAGGGCGAGGCCGACGGGGCGGAAGCTTTCACCGCCGACGATGACGGGCTCGGCGACGGATTCGAAGGAAAGGCCTTTGGGCTTCAGGCGGAACACATCGATGCGGTGGTCGCCCCACGACGTCGCGAACAGATGCCCGCGGTAGTTCTCGGGGAGGGCATCGTGTTCATAGGCAATCACGCCCGAAGGAGCTTCTCCTGTTCCAGCCACCATCGGCAGCGTGCCGGGGAGTTCGCCGTTCCAGCTCGTGAAGGGGTGCAGGCCTTTGCGGCCGTTCTTGAAGTGATAGCCGTAGTCGCCGCCTTCGATGATGTGGAGCAGGCGGCAGGGGGGACGGCTGTCGGGGTCGTTGTCGACCGAGAACATCCGGCCGAAGGCGTCGAAGCAGGAGGCATGAGGATTCCAGCAGCCGTTGGCCCAGAAGCGGAACTCCGTGCCATCGGGGCGGAAGCGGTAGACGTGGCCACCCTCATCGTGTTCATAGACGACGGCGCCGCTGCGGTCGCGAACCTTGTAGGGCTCGCCGAGGTTTTCGCCCATGCCGACGAACATGTAGCCGACGGCATCAAACGCGAAGCCGGCGAAGCCGTTGTGGGGGTAGTTGCCTTTGGTGTCGAGTTCGAAGAGGACGGTGCGGCGGTCGGAGACGTCGTCGGCGTTGGTGTCTTCGAGGAGCAGGACCTGGTTCCGCGTGGCGACGTAGACCTGGGTCGTCTTCGCGAGGGCGGCGGCGTCACCCTGGTCGACGCCCTTGAGACGGATGGGCTTCATCCAGACGGGTCGGACGGCGACGGACATGGTGGCGGTGAAGCCATCGGCGAAGACCGTGGGTGGTTTGGCTTTGCCGGTTTCGTCAGTGCTGAAGACGAGGATGCGGTCGGAGGGATGGCCGGGGTAGTTCTCGGGTCGGAAGTGGGTGTTGCACTCGATGGCCCAGACTCGGCCGTGCGAATCGACATCGAGACCGGTGGGCGTCGCGATGAGCGGCTGTTCGGCGAACAGGTCGATCCTGATCTTCGGATCGAGCGAACGGGGCATGTCGTCGGCCGCGAAAGCGGTCGCGGCGAAACACAATGCGAGCAACGCGAGACAAACGCAGCGCATGCGATGGGCTCCGAGGAAGGCCCCACGAGGATAGCGTGACGGCCACCGCTTGGGATCATTGCGCGAAGCATCCGGTGGAAAAGCCGGGCTTCTCTCTCCGATTCACGACGCCTGACGAGTGATGCGCAGCATCAAGACCCGGAAGCCGGGCTGTTGACGGCGGCCGCACCGCGGTGACGGCATCGAGACACGAGCGATGCGACCCAGGCGGCCAGGAGGGGAGGGCCCCACAAGGCGGCCGCATCGGTCATCCGCTCCCGCGGAGGGACGAACGGAATCGTGCAGAGAAGATTCAGAACGGCGTACGAGACTGCAAGAACGGCGACGAGCCGGAGTGTTGCCAGTGTCTGCATTGCGTCCCCGGACGGCGGCGGGCGCAGCGGCAGTGTCAGATAAAAAACGACTCCCACAAGCAGCAACGCCAGGCTGACCGGATACTGGAGCGTGTCGCTGAAGACTTTCCGGACCGCCTGCCGTGTCGCCTTGACCAGCCAGACGCAGTAGTCGAGCGGCTGGCTGGCGATGATCGTGCGAGCCATTCCGCCCAGGAACGCATTCAGCGCCAAAGGCTCGTCGCCGACCACTTGCCGCGCTGGCGGGAGGTAGTCCTTCCAGATCGTGTCGTCGTGGTTGTATTCAAGCCGCAGGTAGTGCAGGGGAGGCTCATCCAGAAACCATGCCCCTCCCTTTCTGCGTTCGGCCCGGCTGGCGAGAGCGGCCTCGACGACCTGCCGCTGATCGGGGGAAAGCCGGGCGGTTGTTTCCGGCGTGACGAACTGGCCCGCGAGGCCGATCAGGTTGTAGCCATCGAAGCAGGCGACGCCCCAGTGGCCGAACAGCGCGCCCCGGAGTCCGATCCATACCATCAGCGGGATCACGGCCGTCAGCGAAAGACGGAGGAAAGCGCCCGCCGGTGTCGGTCGAGCGTCGGCCGGAGGAGCGGATGGATCTGTCAGGGAGGAGTGTGAGCGCCAGGCAACGAGCCATGCGCCGACCAGCGGAATCCAGACGACAAGAAACACCCCCACCGGCCGGATCAGCCAGCCGGCGACCGTCGCGCCGCCGATCGCCAGCAGCAGGGCCAGACGAGGGCGGACAGTCCAGAACAGCAGCAGCGCCGCGCTGAGCACCCCGATGGCGCCCCCCGGGGTATCGGTGGCGATCGTGCGGTTGTAGGTCACGAAGATGGCGGACGACAGCAGACAGGCCGCGATCCACAACGAAAGCCAGCAACGCCCTGTCATCTGCCGGAGCGCCTCGAAGAACAGCCACACGGCTGCGGCGAACAGGACGAAATGGGCCACGGGGACCGCGGTTGGAGACGCCGAGATGAGCCCGATCGCCCGGAGGAGCAGGGGATAGCCGGGCGTGCGGATCGAGGTCAGCACTCCTTTCCAGGAGCGGAAATCGAAGTCGGTGTATCCGGCGGTGTCGTTGACTCTTTCCGGGACGAAGCGGCCGGTCCTCGCGAAAACAAATGCGGCCACGGCGATCGCCACGACGAGAGCGCACCGCGCGATCCACGCGCGGCCTCGGGGCTCCGCTGCGGGGACCCTTTCCACCATTCCTCAAGCCCACAGAAACGATGACCAACGACTGCCATCCGTGACGACACGAGCTCCGACCAACTTTCGTCAGCGAAAGTGATACACGGTCGCACGGAGGACCGCCATTCCGGAAACGGAGGCCCATCACGGCGTCTCTCATCAGACGGCAAGTTCCTCGGGACTCGCTGGCGGGGCCGCGTTACACTTCGGGTTCACGTCGATCACTCACGGATGAGCAACATGCGGACGGTCTTGATTTGTCAGGAGGACGCCCCACTGGCGCGGGTCGGAATGGCGCGCTGGCTGAGCTCGTGCTCGGACCTGGCCGGGCTCATCGTTCTGAAGGAAACCGGCGGACGCCGCTGGCAGCGAATCCGTCGCGAGGCGTCGCGCATCGGATGGCTGCGGATGCTGGATGTGTTCGCATTCCGCCTTTACCAGCGGCTGTTCCTGGCGGCGGAGGACGGGGCGTTCTGCAAGGCAAAGCTCAACGAGCTTTGCGCCAAGTATCCGCCTGTGCGCGACGACGTGCCGACTCTGATTGCGAGCAGCCCGAACTCGTCCGAGTGCGTTGAATTCCTGACGTCGCTCCAGCCGGACGTCATCATCGCCAGCTGCAAACACATCCTGAAGCCGCGGGTGTTCGAGGTCGCGAAGACCGGCGCATTTGCGCTCCATCCGGGGATCTGCCCGGAGTACCGCAACGCTCACGGCTGCTTCTGGGCGCTGGCGAATGACGACGTGGGAAACGTCGGCACGACGCTGCTGAAGATCGATGCCGGGATCGATACGGGGCCGGTGTTCGGCTACTTCCACGGCCCGTACGACGAGGTGCATGAGACGCACCTGATGATCCAGCGACGGATGACGCTGGACCACCTCGACGACATCGCCGTGAAGCTCGGGGAAGTGCATGCCGGCACTGCCGGCCGCATCGAAACGACCGGCCGCAAATCGGCCGAATGGGGCCAGCCCTGGCTGACGAAGTACCTCCATTGGAAGCGGCAGGCGCAGAAGCGGGCGGGCGAGCGTGCCGGACAGTGAGGACGGCGTGATCAGCCGGGTTGCGCAGAGTTTTCGTGAGATGCCGCTGAAGTCTCGCCTGGCCTGACAGGGAAATTCTCAACGAGAAACGCTCGCTGGTCTGTTCCCGGTCCTGCTTCACGCCGCGCCTGACGGATCATCGTGATCGCTTCTTCCGCCGATCCGGCCCGCCCGAGCCATCCGAGGAACATCGCGACGAACGTGACGCTGCGGCCAGCGCCGTTCGCGCAGCAGACGTAAACGACGGGGTGAGAATCCCAGGAGACAGACTCGAACGCTGCTCGACATTGCTCGAGGGTTGGCGCACAGCCATCGAGCGTCGGGCTGCAGAGAAACGGAACGGATTCTCGAATCGAGCGAGGCGTCAGGAACTCGGCCGTGACATCGATGACAAGCGTCGTGCCGGGTGGCAGCATTGCTACATGGCAGCGCCGGCCGACGAACAGATTCGGAGTGATGCGACTCCAGGGTTGCCGATCGAGGAACAGGTTCTGCAGGCGCCAGACGATCACAGACAACAGAACGTAAGGCGCCATGACCACCGCGCGCGCCGGTCGCAGACGCCCCGCGTCCGTTTTTCCAAAGACGCGCGGCCACGATCGGAAATAAGCGGCTGCAAGGATGAGCAGACACACCGCGCACCAGGCGCTGAAGAATGCCGCGGCTCCCGCGTCAAAGGTCGTCGCGGCCCCGAGCAGCACCAGCCCGAGAACCGAGAAACAGGTTGCGTAAGCCAATCGGCGACGGTGCGGGAAACGGGGCATGCCGGCAGCCAATGGATCGAGACACGCGCCGACCGACTACGTCTTCGCCGGGTTCACCCGCACCCCGAGTTTGCGCAGTTCTTCCACCTGCGGCCGGATGGCCTCCGGCAGGGCCTCGATATCGAGGAACAGCATCCAGTAAGGAGCGAACCGCTGCGGGCCTTCCACGTCGTTCCTGGCCATGTTCACCAGCGGTGTGATATCCGTGAGCGGATTGCCGTTCAGGAACGTGAACTTGAGGTCCGTCAGTCCGGCGAGCGGCGAGAGATCGGCCACCTTGTTGTTGCGAATGCGAAGGTTCGACAGCCAGCGCATCCCCTGCACGCCGGCCAGGGTCGTCAGCTGGTTGCCATCGAAATCGAGCGACTGGATCTTCGTCAGCCTGGAGAGCGGCTCGAAAGTGGCGACCTGGTTCCCGGCGGCCAGGAGCGTGCGGAGGTTGTCGAGGCCGGCCAGTGGCTCGACGCTCCCCACCTTGTTGCCCGACACGTCGATGTACTGCAGCTTCGTCAGCGAGGCGAGAGGGGCGAGGTCGGCGATCTGGTTTCTGCCGAGCGTCAGCGACTGGACGTTCTTGCAGGCCGCCAGGGGGGTGAGGTCGGCGATCTCGTTGTCGGGCAGGCTGATGAGGGCCAGGTTGGTGCACTTGTCGACGCCGGTGAGGTCCTTGATCCCCCGCTTGGGCGCTTCGAGGAAATAGATCGTCTTGAGGTCGGCTTCATCGATTTCCGGTTTGTCGACCTGCTTTTTCTTGAGGATTTCGCGGATGACGGCTTCGAGATTCTTGTCCGGGAAGTCGACGCCCGCGGCCACCGGGGCGGCAAAGAACATCGCCACGATCGACACGATCGTCATCACCCGCAGACCTCGGTGCTTCCACATCAGCGTTGTTCTCCATCAGGAATCGCGAACGGCGGATTTCGAGTCTAAACAAGGGGCCAGCCGGGGAAAAGCGGTGCAAATCGTGAGTCAATCGCCGATGATGTTCGGTGATTGACGTCGGTGGACGGTGGGGTGCTGCGCGCCCGAATCGGCCTCCACCCGCGGTCGATCGCGCCCCTGAATCCCGCTTCCTCCTCCGCGAAATCGATCGGGAGTCGATTGTGTCTCGAGTGATTGCCTCACGCCGCGGATTCCTGTCGTCCGTCGTCGCCGGCGCCGCGATCGGCGCCGCCTTTACGCCGGCGGCGTCGCTGACCGCCGCCGAGCTGACGCGCGGCTTCGAGAAGACCCTCCGTTCCTACGCCACCGGTGAAGAGATCAACCGGCAGAGGAACATCTGGGTCCTCGAAGTCGAGATGAAGCCGATGCGAATGGTCTTCATCGACGCCCGCGATCCGCAGACCGGCGAAATGCGGAAGGAGCAGGTGTGGTACCTCGCGTATCGCACGATCAACCGGCCGCTCGTGAACCGCAAGGCCGATGACGACACCGCGCCGGTCAACGACGTCGAGCCGCTTCCCGGCCCGGACAAGTTCATTCCGGCCTTCACGCTGGTGACCTACGACAACCCGGAGACGGAGATCCCTGTCTCGGTGCATGAAGACGTGATCTCTCCGGAAGCGCTGAAGCAGATCAATCGCGTCGAGCGCCGCTTTGCGGAAGACCCGCTGTTCCTCAACAGCGTGCAGGTGACCCAGGACCTTCCCGCGCCGGTTCCGCCGGGCACGACGGACGAGAAGTGGATCTACGGCGTCGCCACCTTCAAGGGAGTCGACCCGAACACCGACTTCTTCAAGGTCATCCTCCGCGGGTTTTCCAACGGCTACCTGAAGGAAGAAGGCCCGGACGGCAATCCAGTCGTGAAGCGGAAGGTCGGCGTGCAGAAGTTCATCCGCCGCGGCGACCGCTTCGACCCGAATCAGGCCGAGTTCCTGTTCGACGATAACCCGAAGTGGGACTACCAGCCCGACCGGGAACGGAAAACGCAGTAATTCGAGATCGCGTTCAAGCACCCCGGCTGCTCCAAGAGCAGCCGGGGTGCTTTGCGTTTGCGGCCACTTGCTCAGTTGCAGTCGGCCACGAGGGGCCCGGCCAGCTCCTTGAGGATGAACAGCCGCCCCGGCTGCGTCGGCATGTAGGTCGACGGGATCCAGGGCGACGGGCCGTGGCGGAGCGTCATCCACACGCTCAGCCCCTGCCACTGCATGCCGCGGGCAAGGGCCCCATCGGCCCCGCCGATGATGCTGTCGGCGTTGGCGAACAGCGCTGGGCCGATCGTGTTGGCGTAGGCCGGCACGAGCGTTGTGCGGCTGCGGAAACTGGTGATGGCGTTCTGCTCGATCGTCAGCGGGTGGAGCTTCGCGCCGATGCGGTGGGTCTGGGCCTTCCACTCCTTTTCGTTGGCGTATTCGCCGGCAAAATGCGGCTCCCAGAAGGCGATGTGACAGACCCGCCCGATGCCGAAAATGACGGTCAGCTTGGCGCCTTTGGCCCTCAGTTCGCCGATCCGGTCGCCATAGGTTGGAAGGACCTTCTTCAGGGCGAAGTGCCGCTGCTTCGTGGGGACCGTGAGTTTCCCAAGTGGTCCGTAGAACGCGTGCTCCATTGCGAACTGGAACGCGCCGGGGTTCGTGGAGGGGAGGGTATTGCCATCCTTGTCGCTCCACTCGTCCATGTTGAAGCCGTAGACGTGGTCGCACGGGACGTTCCACTCCTTGAGGAAGTAGACGGCCCAGCGGTACATCCCCATCGGCCCGACTGGAAGGATCAGGGCCAGCTTCTCCCCCGCTTCCCGGCTCGTCAGGATTTTCCGGGCGATCTCGTGCCCCATCAGCACGTCGAAATCGCCGAACGTGTCACACAGGACCGGCTCGAATCCCTTGTGCCACCACTTCTGCCGCTTCGTGATCGTCGTGGGATCGTCGTCGACACAGGCGTCGATCTTCTTGAGATCCCATCCGGCCGGGAAGAAATTCTCGAGCAGAGAGCCGGAAAGCGTGGAGAGAAGATTCATGGTGCGGGACCTTCAATGCGGCGGGACAGCGAGCGAGAGGCATTCAACCGTGTCCGCCCGCGGGATTCAAGAAGGTTCACCGCAGAGACGCAGAGCAGGCGGCGATCATTCCACAGGCCGTGATCTCCCTCTCCTCCGCGTCTCTGCGGTGAGTCGTTTTCAGCGGGTAGGGCCCGAAGTCGCGTCGCCCCCCGCGATTTCGTAGACTTTCCGCCCCTGTCCGAAATCGCGGGCGGGTTTTCTTTTCCGCTGAACAAACTCTCCGTCACATGCCTGCTCCTACTCACGATATCGGTCTTATTGGCCTGGCCGTCATGGGCCAGAACCTCGTCCTCAACATGGCCAACCACGGATTCTCCGTGGGCGTGTACAACCGCACGACCGCAACGACGGACGAGTTCATCGCCAGCCTGCCGAACGAGCGGGAAGACAAGGTGCTCCCCGGCACGATCGATCGCGTGAAGGGCTACCACACGCTGGAAGAATTCGTCGGCAGCCTGAAGTCGCCCAAGCGGGTGATGATCATGGTGAAGGCCGGCAAGCCGGTGGACGCCGTCATCGACCAGCTCAAGCCGTTGCTCTCGAAGGGCGACATCATCATCGACGGCGGCAACTCCGACTATAAGGACACCAACCGCCGCACCGAGACGCTCACCAAGGAAGGCCTCCGCTTCATCGGAACCGGCGTCTCCGGCGGTGAAGAAGGCGCGCTCAAGGGCCCGAGCATCATGCCGGGCGGATCGCACGAAGCCTGGCCGTTCGTCAAGGACGTGTTCCAGGCGATCTCCGCCAAGGTGGGCCCCAAAGGCGACATCCCCTGCTGCGACTGGGTCGGCGACGCCGGGGCCGGGCACTACGTCAAGATGGTGCACAACGGCATCGAATACGGCGACATGCAGCTGATCTGCGAGGCTTACTTCATCATGAAGGAAGCCCTCGGCCTGACGAACGAAGAACTGTACGAAGTCTTCAAGACGTGGAACGAAGGGGAACTCGAGAGCTACCTCATCGAGATCACCCGCGACATTTTCACCGTCAAGGACAAGGAGACGGGCAAGTACCTCGTCGACGTGATCCTCGACACGGCCCAGCAGAAGGGAACGGGCAAGCTGATGAGCCAGCACGCCCTCGACCTTGGCGTGCCGACGACCCTCATCACCGAGGCCGTGTTCGCCCGCTGCCTGTCGGCCCAGAAGGACGAGCGCGTCCGTGCCTCGAAGGTGCTCAGCGGCCCGACCGACACGAAGTACAAGGGCGACAAGAAGCAGTTCATCGAAGACGTCCGCCAGGCGCTGTATGCCTCGAAGCTCTGCAGCTACGCCCAGGGCTACGTGCAGCTCGACGCGGCCGCGAAGGAGTTTGGCTGGAAGCTGAACAACGGCGGCATCGCCATGCTGTGGCGGGGCGGATGCATCATCCGCTCGGCGTTCCTAGGCGACATCAAGAGCGCGTTCGACAAGAACCCGAAGCTCGAAAACCTGCTGCTGGACGACTTCTTCAAGAAGGCGGTCGAGAAAGCCCAGCCGAGCTGGCGGCGCGTCGTGGCAGCAGCTGTGGAACTCGGCCTGCCGATTCCGGTGTTCTCCTCCGCCCTCAGCTACTACGACGGCTACCGCAACGGCCGGCTGCCGGCGAACCTGCTGCAGGCCCAGCGCGACTACTTCGGAGCCCACACTTACGAGCGGCTCGACAAGCCGCGCGGCGAGATGTTCCACACGGACTGGATCCGCGAAAAGACGAACTGATCGAGGCGTTCGGGCAACCGCCTGAAGCCGCGTCTCATGCGGAAATCAAACAAGACCCAGGCCCCGCGTTCGCAGGGCCTGGGTCTTGTCGCGTTCTGGAAAGCCTGTGAGGGCTATTTTCCTTTCAGATCGAAGTCGATCGGCGCCGTCGGCCCGAGTTCGATCTTCGCAGTCAGCTCGGTGTTGGTGTTGTACTGCTTCGGGATATACATCTCCGTGACCGGCTCTTTCACCACGTTGACCGTCGTGAACTTGCCGGGCACTTCACGGCGGGCCGTGATTTCGACCTTCATCTCGCCTGGTTCCGTTTCGATCTCATACTTTCCGCCGACGATCTTGCCACCATAGGCCATCTGGTCGCTGGCGCGACGGAAAACGATGTCGCCATCGGCCACCGGCGCTCCGTCGAAACTGACCGATCCGGTTACCTTGACCGTCGCCGGCCCTTCGGGGCCGCCGGTGCATCCCGCAATCAAGAGACCTGCCGCGCAGGTCAACGCAAAAACAGAGAGTTTCATCGTCAACTGAATTCCTGGTGAGTCGGAGAGTCGGGCGCGGACCGTCGTCCGTGGCCCTGAAATGAGACGCAGAACAGCCAGGCGGAAAGGCAGTCCTTCCGCCTGGCTTCAGCTCGAACGGGAATCGCGGATCAGAATTCGCCGATGGTCTGCCCGTCCTTGCGAATGCCGAGCTTCATCCATGTCTGCACATCGATGTTCTCCGACACAAAACGGACGGAGCCGTCCGACATTGCGGCGTGAACGCCGCCCGTGTGATAGCTCCGGGCATAGTTGAAGCGGTTGCCGCTGCTGACCGCCGTACACGGAGCGTTCTTCGGCGCTCCCGGCTGCGTCGTCGCCATGCAGGAGTAGGGGTTATCCGCCAGCGACGTGTTGGGAACGGCGGCGGTCGAGAACCCGTACGCTCCGTGCGGACCACCGCCCCAATAGCCGCCGAGTTCACCGAACGCGCCAGTGCCGTTGCGGATAATGCCTTCGCTCGCCAGCAGGGTGTTCGAGGTGCCGTCGGTGATTCCACCGATTTTCACGTTCGACTTGTTGCCGAATACCCCGGTGTAGTCTGCACCCACGGTCGTCGAATTCGTCACGGTGATGATGTTGTTGGCGTCGACGGTGAACGTCGCGCCGACGCCGGCGTTTCCGGCATAGCTCCCCTGGAATCCCTTGGAACGGCTGCTGCCGCCGCCACGTGTGCTCGGAGCATTCGGGTCGGACGGGCATGAGAAGCCCGGAATCGTCTGCCCGGCGATCGCGTCAGGCGTGTACATCAGCCAGTTCGACGTGTCGGCCTGGTACATGTTGTACAACGGGCCCTGCTCGATGTAGGGCCAGATCTGCTGGTGCCAGGTGTCGCGTCCATGCACGACGTACTGACCTTCGACGCCGTTGAACCCGTACGGAAACAACGTGAACGTATCGTGATAGTTGTGCAGCGCCAGCCCGATCTGCTTGAGATTGTTTTTGCACTGCGTGCGGCGCGCCGCTTCGCGGGCCTGCTGGACCGCGGGCAGCAGCAGGGCAATCAGGATCGCGATGATCGCAATCACCACCAGAAGTTCAATCAGCGTAAACCCTGATCGACGACGACGTCGGCCATCACAAAACATCAATCTCTCCAGTAGCAAATGAGCAACATGAAAACTTCAGCGAGCTGTTGAAGAAGAAACACGCGGGATGGGAAATGGGGGGAGTGCCTCGAATCGGTCAATCGTGCGTAGTTCCAGCGCGGTGTCGCCGTTATTTCGCTGGCCGATCGACGTACCAAGCGCCATTGCAACTGGTATTCCGGGAGAAATTCCGGAGAAGAGCTTAGGACGGCCCGAGCCGTCCCGACCGATGGCCCTGAACCGGGACCGCGCTTCAGAAAAGAAACACGTCCAACGTAAAACCCCGCGCCCCATCAGCACTGCGCTGACCGGGACACGGGGTTTTTCACTTTGGATTCCGACGGCACAACCTTGGGCCGAAGGAAATGGAAACCCGCAGGATTACGGGTTTGGCGCAGGCGGCGGAGCGTCGCCGGATTTCTCGATCGTCTTCTCTTCCGTCACCTTCGTCTCGCCACTGGGCGTCGAGACTTCGGCTTCCTTCTTGACCGTGGACGTATCAGAGCATCCGACGAAGCCAACCGAACAGAATGCGGTGGCGAGAGTGAGGGACATGAGTCGACGCATGGCAGTGACTCCCAATTCTGGTTAAAGCAGCACGATGTCAATCGCGGGCCGTGCTGAGGCTTGCCGACGACAGGTGCAGCAGGGTCAGTGGGCCGGGTGGTTTGTGACACAGCCATTGGCAACCGCCGTGCCGAACGGTGTCGGCAGCCGACGCCGGTCTCCGATAAAGCAAGCACAAACCATTGCAAAAGCGGCGGTTATGCAGCGAGATCATCATTGTCGGAAGGACTCCGGAAGGAGCCCTCCGCCGCCGGCAGCGGTCCTCGGCACGACTGGAGGCGGGGCACATTGGTCGACAAACAGCCGACTCGCGATCCGCCAGCGTTCATCGTCCACTGGGAACCGCCGCAGTTCGCAACGTCGGCTCATAGCCTTTCCCGACTGATCGCCTACAGTGTCAAAACACTGAGTTTGAAAGTTGCCGCTACTGCATACGTAGAGGAGATCCCATGGAGTACCGTCTGCTCGGCGGATCCGGCTTCAAGGTTCCAGCGTTCTCGATGGGAACGGGCACCTGGGGCGGAGTCGGTGAATTCTTCAAGGCGTGGGGAGACACGGACGCCAGTGGCGCCCGCCGCATCGTCGACATCTGCCTGGACGCCGGCGTCTGCCTGTTCGATTCCTCCAGCCGGTACTCCAACGGCATGGCGGAAGAAATTCTCGGCCACGCCACGAAGGGACGCCGGGACAAGGTCATCATCTCAACCAAGTCGACGTTCCGCAGCGGCCCAGGCGAGAATGACATCGGCTCGTCGCGGCATCACATCATCCGCGAGGTCGAAGGGAGCCTGAAGCGGCTGCAGACGGACTTCATCGACATCTTCCAGCTGCATGCGTTCGACGCGCTCACGCCGATCGAAGAAGCCCTGGGAGTACTGGACGACCTCGTGAAGGCCGGCAAGATCCGGTACATCGGCGCGTCGAACTTCTCAGGCTGGCACCTGATGAAGTCGCTGGCCGTCTCGGAGAAGTACGGGCTGGCCCGCCATGTCTGCCACCAGGCGTACTACTCGCTGCTCACCCGCGAATACGAATGGGAGCTGATGCCCCTCGCGCTCGACCAGAAGATCGGAACCATCGTCTGGAGTCCGCTCGGCTGGGGGCGACTCACCGGCCGCATCCGCCGCGGCCAGCCGCTGCCGAAAGACAGTCGGCTCAACAGTTCAGTCGTGGTCGACGGAGGTCCGCCGCTCGAGGACGAGTACGTCTACAAGGTCGTCGATGCGCTCGACGCCGTGTCCAAAGAGACGGGCAAAACGGTTCCGCAAATCGCCCTCAACTGGCTCCTGCAGCGACCGACGGTCTCCAGCGTCATCATTGGCGCCCGCAACGAGCAGCAGCTCAAGGACAACCTGGGAGCCATGGGCTGGAATCTCGATCCCGCGCATGTGAAGCAGCTTGATGAAGCCAGCGCGATCCCGCTGACCTATCCCTACTGGCACCAGCGATCCCAGTTCTCCGATCGCAACCCGCCCCCCGTCTGAATGCCCTGCGTCTGGAAATGACGATCGACTCCGAAATGAAGCTGGCCGGAACAGCCAGGTCAGAAGCCGGGCTTTTCAAGCACACCTTTTGAGGAAGCACCATGCACAAGACCCGTAACGACCTCCCACTGAAAACCCGCACCGCCGTCTGCAAGCTGCTCAACGAGCGGCTGTCGGACCTGATCGATCTCAAGCTGCAGACCAAGCAGGCCCACTGGAATGTCAAAGGCCCGAGCTTCATCGCACTGCATGAACTGTTCGATGAGATCGCCGCGGTTCTCGAGCCGCTGATCGACAGCACGGCCGAGCGGATCACCGCCCTCGGGGGCATCGCGGAAGGAACGGTGCCGGTGATCGCCAAGCGTTCGAGCCTGGAGGCCTATCCGCTCAACATTGCTGACGGGCTGGACCACGTGGAAGCACTCGCCTCGGCGTTCGGCGTCGCCGGCAAGGCGACCCGCAAATCGATCGACGAGGCCGATGAACTGGGCGACGCCGACACGGCCGACCTGTTCACGGGCGCCTCGCGCGAACTCGACAAACAGTTGTGGTTCCTGGAAGCGCACCTCCAGGCGGATCAATGAGTCTGCCGGGTCCGGAAGAGACAGCGCGATCCCTTCGCAACGTCGGGCGGCCGACGGCTGCGGAGGGGGTCTGGCCTCGCGAATCCTGGAAGGCGCTGCGCGACGCGGGCGTCCTGGGGTGGACGATTCCGACCGACTACGGCGGCGCGGGCCTGAAATCCGACCAGGTACTGGCCGGCTGCATCGAACTGGCGCGAACCGACCTCGTCTCCACGTTCATCCTCAGCCAGTTTCAGTCGGCCTGCACCCGTTTCGTCGCGTCGACGAACGCCGAGCTCAATGCCCGATGGCTTCCGAAACTGGCCACGGGTGACGCCTTCTCGACCGTCGGCATCTCGCACCTGACGACCTCTCGCCAGCACACGGCCAAACCCGCCGTGCTTGCCGAGCCGAAGGGGAGTGCGTTCCGGATCAGCGGAGAGATCCCCTGGGTCACCAGCGGCGCAACAGCCGACATCCTCGTCGCCGGAGCGACGCTCCCGGACGGCTCGCAGGTGCTGTTCGCCTTGCCCATGGAGCGGCCGGGTATCGAAGTCGCAGCGGCGGAATCGCTACTGGCGCTCAACGGGAGTTCCACGGGCCCGGTTCGACTGAAGGACGTCGAGGTCACCGCTCGGGACTTTCTCGCCGGTCCCGCCGAGAAGGTTCTTCAGCAGGGAATCCCGGGAGGGACCGGTTCGCTGACGACCTCGGCCCTGGCGCTCGGCCACGCGTTTCACTGCGTCGATCGCATTCGGACGGAAGCCCAGTCGCGCCCTGCGCTGGAAGAAATTGCCGTCGCCTTCGAACAGGATCTCGCAACACTGAAGAGGGATCTGCTCGCCGCCTCCCGTGGAGAGGCGAATCCCGACTGCACGGCCGACAATTTGCGCACCCGGGCGACGTCGCAGGCGCTCGCCACGTCCCAGGCGTTTCTGACGGCGTCGAAAGGGGCCGGTTTCGTCGCGGGCCACCCGGCCGAGCGACTGGCCCGCGAGGCGATGTTCTTTCTCGTGTGGTCCTGCCCGCAGGCGGTGTCGTCGCGACTGCTCAAGGAATTCAGCCAGTGCGAAGCAGGGCTCTGAAACGGCTTTCGATCGATCCGGGAATCGCGTCTTAGGCGCGCTGAGTCGCCGCCAGGACGTCCCGGAGTTCCGCGGCCCGCTCGGCCGCGGCATGATGCGCCTCGACCCACGCCCGTCCGTTCGCTCCCAGTTCCGAGCGGCCTGCATCATCACTGGCCCAGGCGCGAAGAATCGCCGCCCCACGTCCGAGATCGCCGGCGCACCACTCTCCCCCTCTCGACTGCCGAAGGTAGACGTCGCCGACCTCCACCGACACCACCGGAATCCGCGCCGCCCCGGCCTGGAGGAACGTATTCGCGAAACCTTCCAGCGAGGACGTGTTCAGCAGTGCCAGCGACCTCTCCATCAGGGCCGGCATCTCGGGCGGCGGGACCCGGTCACGGATCGTGACATTCGCGGGCGCAGCAGCGCGGACGCGGGCCTCCTCGGCCGGATCGCGCGGATTCATGACGAGGAGGAACGGAATCGCGGGGCACTGCTTTGCGATGTCGATCGCGAGCATCGGGCGTTTGTGAATGGCGTCGGCCCGGCCGACCCAGAGGACGGGACGGGACGAACGGGCGGACGACGCTCCTGACGGGCTGCGGGCGTCGGACACCATCTCGTCGGCAGCCGCAGCCTTTCCCTTCCCGGCCAGCCGATCGAATTCCTCGAGATCGAGCGGGTTCTCGATAACGACGCCCTCGCGGCCGAAACGCTCCTTGAGCACCCGTTTCTGGTCCGGAGTCTGGCAGACGATCTCGTCCGCCTGTTCCAGTATGAAGCGGCAAACCGCGGCCCGGTCGCCGTACGGATTGATGGAGTCAGGGTCCGTCAGGAACTTCTCGTCGAGGTCGCCGTCCGATCCCAGCACCAGCACGGCCCGCTTCCCCGCCGCATGGGCCGAAGCGATCACGGTGGCGGAAACGGTCTGAACACCGAAGGTGCAGAAGACGTCGCAGTCGATGTGCTGGAAGTGCGGCGCCGGCTGCGTGGGATTGCGCCGCGGCGAGAAGAGTCTCACGGCGACGGCGGCCGGGAACTGCCACAGCAGTGACGTCCGCCAGCGGCGAAGCCTGAGCCACGGAAATCCGGAACGCCGGACGACGCACAGCCCAACCTGCTCGAACAGGTTGTAGACACGGTCGACGAAGGTGCGGATGACGACGCCCTCCACGGTCCCGTCCATCGGCGTTCGATTTCGCACAATGAACGTCACCTGCGTGTCACCCCGTTTGGCGAGGGTGCGGGCGAAGAGCCAGGCGCGCGTCTCGGTGCCGCCGATGCCTCCGCCCAGCGCGGGATTGATCACGGCGGCAGCGGGCAGGCAGACGATGCAGGCTCGAAGCATGCGACGAGAATCGGGCCCCCGCGAGTCGATGGCAAGAGTGGAGTTGCGCCGAGGAAGCTGACGGCCGAAAGAGCCCCCCAGATTGCCCTACCGATCCTACTGATCGGCCTCCGGAACGATTCTTGGGCCGAATTGCGCGACCGCTTTACGCACGTCGCGCAGATTGGTCACAATACGGGGCGACTTTGAATTCCGAAACATGTCGATTGCAGCCGGTCGCCCGCGGCTGCAATCCGCCTCCGTACGCCCCCGGGCGAACGGGTGGCAGCCAACAATCCGGGCTGAATCGCTGAGAAATGCCGTCAAGGAAGAAGCCCACATCCGCCGCCCGTGCCGCCGCGCCCTCGGGCGAAGCAGCCAATGCGCTGGCTCGCGAGCTGTTGGGGCACCTCAACTTTTCCAATGGAAAAGAGGACATCGCCTTCCTGGCCGCGCTCAACCGGACGACAGAGTTCCTTCAACCGTTCTCCGCCGCGACCCTTCGTGACTGGCTGTCTCCCCTGATGGAGACGCTCTCCGCCGAGAACCCGGCGTTCGCCAACATCCAGCAGGCCCGGGAAGTCCTGTCGGTCACGATCGATCACCTCCTTCCGGCCTATCGCGACTTCCACGCCGACCTCCTGTTCCACCTCGAGCCAGCCGATTTCGAACAGCCGTTCCTTCTGGGACGGATGTTTGAGGCCGTCCTCTCCGAAGGTGGTCCCTGGGACGAGCGCGACCGCATTGTCAGCGGCGCCATCCGCCGTCTGAATGACTACGTCGGCTACCGCCCCATCGCCGTCCTCGAAAACGGGCGGAAGATGGAACTCTATCCGCACGAGCGCTTCCGGCCCGTCCCGTTGTACATCGCCGGCGCCGGCGTTGCGGCCGGGAAGTTCCACGATCTCATCGAGTGCACGCTCCAGCTGCTGCGCGAATCTCCGCCGGACGTCCTCCAGGAAGCCTACCTCGACCTCGACCGGCTCGACGAACTGGCGATCGATGTCCGCGCCCACGACCACCTCCACCCGGTCAACAAGCGCACGAACTACATGTTCGGCGAGTGGGACCCACACCGGATCGACCTGGGGGGGCACTATCGCCGATTCGTGATTCGCCAGATCCTGCTCGACGCCCTGACTGCCTGGGTCGACGGCCCGGACGCCCGCGGCAAACGCGAAGAGCGCCTGTTCGACGCCGCGGCCGCCTTGTGCGGAACCATGCTGATGGCCTCCTCCGTCAGTGGAGCCGGTCCCGATTCCTTTGATTCCAGCGTGACGCTCTCGTCGCTCCTGCCAACGGTCGCCCGCCGCCGTGACGAGTTTTACGAGCAGCTCATGACGCGGCTGGAAGGCGCCCGTGCGAAGCGCCTGAAGAGGGAAGCCGAGAAAAGCCAGCAGCCATTCGGCCACGTCCGCCAGTACCTCAACATGCACCTCGCCGGCTACGGCGCGCGGCAGGTGCAGTACCGTGAACTGGCCTACCTGTACGCCCAGATGGGCTACGCCGACGCGAGCCGCCAGAAGGCCGCCGCCATTCCCGCCGCCTCGATCCGCTTCGAAACCGAGATCGAATGCCAGATCGGAACGGCCCACCATGAAATTGATCGCGGCCGCGTTGACGCCGCGGCCGAACACGTGTCCCGCATCCCCGATCTGCTGAATCGCGGAATCGAATGCGGGGCTCTCGTCGACCCCTGGAACATCCTGGGCTTCACCGGGCAGTTCGCTCTCTTCTCGTCCCGTGAGGACGCGATTCCCGACAACCGCGTCGAGTCGCTGCTCGATCTCGTCGAAGGCGCCTTCGGCGTTTACGGACGCACGATGGCCGAAGCCGCGGCTCAGGGCCTTGGCGCCCTCCGCGAGCGGATGCAGGCCGAGTACCGCCGGCTCGTCGAGTGGTGGGACCGCTTCGGCAGCACGGTCATCGAGGACCTGCCGGAAGTGGTCGGCGACGAGTCGTACCAGTCGGCCCTGCACGTTGCTGAAGCGCTGACCGAATGGCGTGCCGCCGGCGAGGCCGCGGGAGACATCTCCTTCTGGCGGCAGCATGTCGACCAGTTCCAGTCGGCGCAGGCCTACGCGCAGGTGATCGACGCGCTCCTCGACCGCGAGGACTACGTCGCCTCCATGGGCCTCCTGATGCAGTGGCTCGGGCGCGTCGATGAAGTCGGCATGGAATCGTCGGAGCATTCGCTGTTCTCGCTGCTCATCCGCTGGATGAAGCTGGCGGCCCATGCGAAGGAATCCGAAGACGCACAGTCGCACCGCGTCGCCCTCATCCGCCGCCTGTTCGATTATCTCGAGGCCAACGCCGAGCAGTTCTGGTCGGTACCGACGCTCAAAGGCGCCGTCGCCCGCGCCAATGATGCGGACGAACTCGACCGCACTGAGCGGCCCGGCCGAAACCGGCCGGACGCCGATGACGAAGACGAAACCGACGACGTGTTCCAGGCGGCGTATGAGGACGTCACCTATCGCGACAGCACCGACGACGGCAACTGGGGCGACACGCTCGAGAACGATCTCGGCTTCCGCAACACCGAGTTTGAACTGATCAACCGCGAACTCGAGCCGCGACTCAAGTTCCTCAACGCGGTCGCGCAGCTCTGGCAGATGGCCGCCGTCGCCCTCGCGAAAGAAACGACGGTCCGTCCGCTCGACGAGCAGACCCTCACCGCCGCCGGAAGCTGGCATCAGCAGGCCCGCCGCTGGCAGAGCGACCTCGCGGAACTCATGCACTCCGTCTGGGCGCACGAGATCGGCGAGACCTCCGGCGACCACGACGCCAACGTCGAATACGACATCCAGCTGCAGGTGAAGTACTACCTGCTGCATCACATCGTCAGCACGCTGATCAGCCTGCGGAACGCCGAACGTCTGCTGTCCGGCTCGATGCCCGAAACGCTCGCCACGCCGCGGCCGTCTCAGGATGAGGAACGCCTCGCGGCCGTTTATCGGGCCATCATCCGTCGCGAGCCGGCCGAGGTGCAGAAGCTCCTGCCGGAAGTCGTGAACTGGCTTGAACAACACCCGCTGCTGTACGTGCCGCTCGAACATGGTGGAAAGCCCGGCCCGCTTCTGCGCACGCAGGCGCTGCAGTCGGTCGTCCGCTTCCTGCTCCGCGAACTTCCGAAGCTCGGACTGATCCGCGAGACCTACCACGTCCTGCAGACCGCCTTCCGCATGGAGCGCCGTTATCGCCCTGAAGGCCAGGCCATCACCGAGTTCGACCGGCTGTTTGATCTCGCGCTCCGCAGCTCGCTGGCCGCTGTCGTGAAATCAGCCCGCACCTGGGAGGAAGTCGGCGAAGACGCCGAGGCTCTCATCGAGGCTGTCGGCGAAGTTCTCGACTTCTACCAGAAGCTCTGGATCGACCACAGCCGCACCATGCGGATCTCGTCCGTGGACGGCCTGCGCGACGCCGAGGACTGGGAAGAACTCGCCGACTTCATCGAGCAGTATGGCTCCGAGCTGTTCCACGCCAGCCAGCTCACCCTCGGCAACGTGCGGGCGATCCTCCACAACTCGGTCGACTGGTACCTCGAATATCTCGAAAAGGAGCAGGATCCGCTCCATCCCATGCGTCTCCTGCAGGACATCGAAGAAGGCCGTATCGATCGCGAGGAGGCCGCGTGGGCACTCGAAACCATCTACTCGATCGTCGTCGACAAGTTCGACCGGTTCCTCGAATACAACACGACCACCACGCAGTCCGACTACGGCGAGAATTTCTACTGCCTGCTGGAGTTCCTCCGCGTCGAAGCCGGCTACGACCGCGACGCGTGGCACATGCAGCCACTGATGATCGTCCACGAGGTCCTCTGCCGGGCCGAAATGAAGGAAGCGGCCAGGCTCTGGGAAACGACGTACGAAGTGCAGACGGCCGACATCGCCGCGCAGCACCTTGAAGACCTCAAGGAACTGCAGCAGGAATACGGCATGCGGATGCCGGTGATCGCGGACCATCTCAACCAGCGCTTCGTGAAACCGCTGGCCGTGAACCGGATGGTCGCCCTGATCCAGCCGTCGGTTGCCGACGCCCGCGAAGGGAAGTTCGATTCCTCGTCGTTCACCGAGCTGTCTCAGGAAATCGATGCGTATCTGAAAGACTCGTGGGGGTCGGGCATCGACGTCCCCGGCTGGATCCGGACGCTCGACAAGGAAGTCCACGAAGCGACCGATCCCGAAGAGGGGGGCCGGCCCGGCGCGGAAGCGGACATCCAGCTGCCGGAAATCCTGCTGACCCTCGCCGACTTCCGCGATCAGCTCAAGCGATGGAAAGAAACGGTTCGGTCCAATCGCAGCCGGTCTTCCGGGGAAACCGGCCGGCGTCCGCCGCGCGGGCGACGTGGCCGGAAGCCTCGCGATTAATCGTCCGTTCAAACGCGCAGGGAGGTGCGGGATGTGGAGCGTAGGAGTCCGGGCGTTCGGCTGTCTGGCGTCGTTTATGGCAGCGGCAGTGCTGCTGTCTGCGTCACACCTGTCCGCGGCCGAGTACCACGTCGGCCCCGACCAGCCGATCAAACGCCTCGAAATGGCCCCCTTCGCACGGCTGCAGGCGGGCGACCTCCTCGCCATCCACTGGCGGCCCGATCCTTACCGCGTGAAGTGGGTCCTCGCCTGTCGGGGAACGAAGGACAAGCCGATCGTCATTCGCGGCATCCCCGGCCCTGAAGGGCAGCTCCCCGTAATCGAGGCCGACGGAGCGATCACCGGCACCGGACTCGACTACTGGAGCGGGCAGCGCGGCCTCATCAAGATCGGAGGCTCAAACATTCCGCCCGATGTCATTCCGGCCCACATCGTCATCGAAGGGCTGGAAGTCCGCGGTGCACGCCCGGGCCGGAACTTCTTCGGACGCGACGGGCTCCAGGAATACAGCGACGCCGCCAGTGCCATCTACATCGAGAAGGGCGAGCACATCACCATTCGCAGTTGCCGTCTGCACGACTGCGCCAACGGCTTCTTCACCGCCCCCGAATCGAGCGAGATTCTCGTCGAAGGCTGCCACATCGAAGGCAATGGCCTCGAAGGAAGCGGCTTCCAGCATAACAGCTACACAGAAGCCGCCGGCATCATCTACCAGTTCAATCGCTTCGGCCCGTTGCGCGACGGCTGCGGCGGCACGAACCTCAAGGATCGCTCGGCCGGAACGGTCGTTCGATACAACATCATCGAAGGGGGCAACCGGCAGCTCGACTTCGTGGAGTCGCAGGAAGGGGACACGATCAAGACCGATCCGCGTTACCACCAGGCATTCGTCTACGGCAACCTGCTGATCGAACCCAACAACGCCGGCAATCCGCAGATTGTCCACTTCGGAGGCGACAGCGGGCCGCAGGAAGATTTCCGGCAGGGACCGCTCTGGTTCTATCACAACACGGTCGTCTCGAAGCGGCGCACCAACACGACTCTGCTCCGTCTCTCGACGCAGCTGCAGAGCGCCGAGGTGTTCAACAACATCGTCTATGTCGAGGCCGAGGGCTCGCGACTGTCGATCCTCGACGAAACCGGAACCGCCCGCCTGCACCACAACTGGCTGAAGAAGGGCTACAAGGACTGCCACGGAACGCTCGCCGGAACGGTCACCGATTCCAGCAACATCACCGGCGACGCTCCCGGCTTCCGCGACGCAGCGCAGCACGACTTCCGGCTCGTCGAATCATCCCCCGCCCGCCACGCGGGACAGCCGCTGCCGAACGCGCTCGCCGAGCAGCCGGTGAAATACGAACTTGTCCCTCCGTTCGGCTTCCGCAAGCGGCCCGCCGACGACCGGCCCGATCTCGGCGCCTTCGAGCTGCCGTAGCAACGCGATTCCCGTCCGGCGCAGTACACAACAAAAGAAAGCGTTGCCGACGGCTGGGAGGGGGAGTCGGCAACGCCTTGTGACGATCGCGTTCTCGATGGCGCGTCACTTCTTCGAATGCGCCTCCTTCCCCAGGTCGTTCATCAGCTTCTCCAGGTGATCCTTGTGCGTCTTGGTCGTTTCCTGGGCTTTCAACGTCCATTCCGAAAGGTCGCTCGAAGCTTCTTCACCCGCCGCCTTCAGCGTCGCGAGCATGCCAATGTGCGCTCCAAGCTGCTGGCCGAGAAACGCCTGGTCGAATTCGTGACCTTCGTACTTAGTCAGCTCTGCACGACTCAGAACGAGGCACTGCTCATGGGTCCGGACCGCCATCCGGTGCATCTTCGCCATCAGGTTGTTCTGGCCTCCGTGGGCCGGGGCGTTCTCCGCATCGGCCGGCACCTTGAGCGCTTCGCGGCTGTTTGCTGCGCCTCGGATTTCCGCCTGATCGGTCGTCAGCTGTGCGTTCGCCCCGTGAGGTGAAGCGAACTCCTTCAGTTCGCCGATCGCCTTCTCGTGATCCTTGATCATCGTCTGGGCGAGTTCTTTTACGGCCTCGCTCTTCGTTCGTTCCATGCCGAACTTCAGCAGAGCGATTTCGCCCTGATTGCCCAGGATCAGGCAGTCCGCCACATGGGAGTCGAACCGGTTCTCGGCGGTTTGCCCCGGCCGGCCACGACGGTTGGCCTGGCGGGCACGCCCCTCCTGGCTCGGAACCTCATTCCGTGGTGCAGACGCCCCGGGTGCAAAGGAATTTGACCCCTGTGCCGCAGCCGGCGGCTGAGTCCGATCTCGTTCACGCGTCTGGTTCTGATCAGCTCCCTGGATCTGCGTCGTCTGGCCGGGGCGCTGCGGCGAACCGGGCTGCGGACTCCCGACCTGCTGGGCCGGAACGGAACTGGCGGCAAGCATGGCCGCAATTGCGGTAGTGGAGCGCAACATGATCGGAACTCCTGTTTCAGGGCGCCGGCAGGAGGCAAGAACGTTGTTTCAAGGTGAGGCGGCTCTCGAGCCGCAACCGCCCGGCGCGACCCCTGCCGACCGCGCCGGGCGCAGTCCTGATCTCGCCGGAAGACGAGAAGCGGCCTGCAATGGATATGCCGCCTCCACCCGGCCCAAGGGCAAAGAACGACCTCCTCGGCCCATTCACCCCGTTCGAACGTTGAGATTCCGCAGCGCAGAAAGAATCTGCCCCACTGGCCACGCAAACTGGGAACAAGGCACCTCGGCCCCTGAGTGGCGTTCGCTGGGGCAGCAGCGTGTTCGCCGGAGAATCGCCCGGCCGACCTGAGACTCAGAAGACGTCAAACCACGAGGACGGATCCCAGATGCCTCCATCGGACTCGCCTTCGCCCTGCTTGTCCGAACGTGGGCAGACGCACCACGCCGTGATTCCAATTCCCAGCCACAGCAGGACGATCAAGAACCACACCATGGCGATCACCTCATCATCGACTCAATGAAGCTCCGGATTCGCCAGAACAAGGCGACGCAGAGGGCCGTGATCAGCAGGACTCTCCAGGTCGGGGTTCCGAACATACATTTCCTCCTGCCGATCAAACGCCCCGAAAAACGCGCGCGATCAAAGAATCGGACCTCGACTGCTCCGATTTTGAATCAGCGCAGACCCCTTCATAACAACGACTTGCGATTCGCGGCCGACGACCATCCCGGAAACAGCGGGAAGTCCCGTGTGCCCCGTGATGGCGTCCCTGAAACCGGAATTCTCCGGGGACGACGCGGCGGGGTCTGAGGGACGCGGCTAAAGTGGGGGCCGCGCGTCCGCCTGGTTCGTTTCCGCAGCGATTGATGTTTCGTTTCCACCTTGAAGCCGTCGACTCCGCCACCGGCGCCCGTGCCGGGCATTGGGAGACGCCGCATGGCGTCGTGGAAACGCCCGCGTTCATGCCCGTCGGAACCCGCGGCTCCGTCAAAGGACTCTGGCCCGAACAGCTCCGGCAAACCGGAGCGCAGAAAATCCTCGCCAACACCTATCACCTCGCACTGCGGCCGGGCGCGGAGGTGGTTCGCGATCTCGGCGGTCTCCACCGGTTCATGAACTGGGACGGCCCGATCCTCACCGACAGTGGCGGTTTCCAGGTCTTCAGCCTGTCGGGACTTCGGCGGATGGACGAACGGTCCGTCGTCTTCAAGTCGCATATCGACGGCAGCCTGCTCGAGCTCAGCCCCGAAAGCGCCATGAAGATCCAGGAGGATCTCGGGGCCGACTGCATCATGTGCCTCGACGAGTGCCCGCCCGCGACCGCCCCCGAGGAGAAGATCCAGGCGGCCGTCGACCTGACGACGCGCTGGGCCGCCCGCTGCCGCGACGCCCATCAGCGGGCCGACCAGGCGCTGTTCGGAATCGTGCAGGGGGGAGTCCTCCCGAGCCAGCGGGAACGCTCGGCCACAGCCCTCCTGCCGCTCGACTTCCCCGGCTATGCCATCGGCGGCCTGAGCGTCGGCGAAGCACCGGCGCAAATGTATGAAACAGTGGGCTTTACAACGCCCTTCCTGCCGCAGAACAAGCCGCGTTACCTGATGGGAGTCGGTCGGCCTGTCGACCTGATCGAGTGCGTCACCCGCGGCATCGACCTGTTCGACTGCGTGATGCCCACGCGGAACGCCCGCAACGCCACCGCCTTCACCAGCCGTGGGCCGGTCAAGATGCGGAACCTGGTTCATCAGCGTGACGAAGGACCTCTCGACCCGGACTGCTCCTGTCGGACCTGCACCCAGTTCAGCCGGGGCTACATCCGGCATTTGTTCATGGTCGAGGAGATGCTCGGCCCGATGATGCTCACGCTCCACAACCTCACGTTCTACCAGACCCTGATGCGTGATCTGCGGACGGCGATTAAGTCGAACCGCCTCACGGAGTTTCGCGCGGAGCGTCTTGCTGCCCTCCGTGGCGAACTCTAGGATACGCCCTTTCGATCCGGGGGGCTGGGCCGCCAGAAGGACGAGGTGCGTCCTGTCGGTGGGGTGGCTTCGTCACGGGTCGTCTGATCCTTTGAGCGACCGAACAAACAATGTGGAACTGGCTGACGGTAGCGCTGGTCTTGGCGCAGGCTGGTGGTGAAGCGGCTCCGGCCGCGGCACCCGCAGCAGGCGAGGGAGCGGCGCAGCAACCTCCTGGCACGGGGAGCATGATCGGCTTCTTCGCCCCGATCCTGCTGGCCTTCATGGTCATGATGTGGATGAACAGTCGTCAGTCGCGAAAGGACCAGGATCGCAAGCGCAACCTGATCCAGTCGCTGAAGAAGAACGACCAGGTCGTGACCATCGGCGGCATCATTGGAACCTTCGTCAGCAGGTCGGAAGACGGCCTCGAAGTCACCCTCCGCATGGTGGACGACTCGCGCATCAAGTTCCGGGCGGACGCCATTCGCGACGTGCTGTCGACTTCCGAAGCCGCTCACGAGAAGAGCTGACCCGTCGAAGCCCACTCCGCAGCGACAGAATCCATCTCATTCAGAAGCAGATGAACCCGGTCCTGAACACCGGACGGAGCATTCTCCCGATGAACGTGTTGTTGTGTGCACTGCTCGCGTGCACGGCCCTCCTTGGACAAGACCAGTCACCCGCCGGCACGGAGGCTCCTGCGGCAGCGGCTCCGGCCACGCAGGCCCCGGCCCCCGCGCCGATGACGCCCGCGGCCGAAACGCCCGCTGCTCCGGCGCCGGCCGCCGAACAGCCTCCGGCAGCCCCGGAGTCACAACCGGCCGCTTCGGCAACGCCCCCCGCTGCTCCTGCAGCAGCCCCTGCAACACCGCCGGCCGCTGCTGAAACGTCTCCGGCCACTCCCGCGGCGGCGACGACAGCTCCCGCCGAGCGGCCCGCCCTCGAGCCGGGCAAGCCCGATCCTGCCAAAACCTCGATCCCGGCCCCACGCGGAGTCGAGCAGCCCGAGGGCTTCGCCCCCGGCACCAGCGTCCCCACGGAAGTGAAGGGCTCCTGGGCCGGCCTGCTGCTGCTCCTCGAGGTTCTCGCCATTCTCGTCCTGCCGTTCATCGTCGGCAGCTTCATCGCACAGTCGCTGCGCGTGAAGGAAATGAGCTTCCGCATCGGCCTCGTCCTGTTCGCGCTGACCATCGGTTTCGTTCCGTTCATCAACGCCCAGATCCGGACCGGCCACTGGCTTAACGCGATCAAGCTCGGAATCGACCTCGCCGGCGGATCGAACATGGTGTTCGAAGTCGACAAGGCCGCTGCCAAGGCCGCCGGCAAGGAGAACATCACCGCCGACGTGATGGACAAGCTCGTCAGCCGCGTCTCCAAGCGAATCAACGCCGGCGGAACCGAGGAAATCACCGTCCGCCGCGTCGGAACCGACCGCATTGAAGTCATCGTCCCCAAGGCCAGCCAGGAACAGGTCGACGCAATCAAGCGCCGCATCGTCGACCTCGGCAGCCTCGAGTTCGACATCCTCGCCAACCGGTTCGATCACCAGGCGATCATTGCGCTGGCCGAACCCTCCCGCAACAACCCGGCCGTCAACGACATCTACCAGGACGACCGCCTCATCGCGAAATGGCGGCCGGTTGCGAAGATCGGCGACACCGACAAGCTCAAGCCTGTCGAACCGGATCCGTCGGTCGACGCGCCTGCCCGAACCGTCATTCGCGACGGCAAGGAAGTCAAAGAACTGCTCCTCGTCGTCGAACCTGATCCCAGGAAACGGATCACCGGCGACTTCCTCGTCCGCGCCACCGAACAGCTCAGCGAAGATGGCCCAGCCGTCGGGTTCACGTTCAACCAGTACGGCGGCTTCCTCTTCAACCAGCTGACGACGAAGTATCAGCCCCGCGAAGGTTCGCACCGCACGCGCCTCGCTATTCTTCTCAACGAAGAAGTCCATTCTGCGCCGACGATCAATGCCGTCATCGGCTCGAACGGCCAGATCTCAGGCCAGTTCACCTCCAAGGAGATTCAGGAACTGATCGGCGTCCTGAACGCAGGCGCCCTCGACGTTCCGCTGAACCGCAAGCCGGTGAACGAGTTCACGGTCAGCCCGTTGCTCGGGCAGGACATCCAGACCAAGGGCTACCGCGCCATGCTCATCTCGAGCATCTCGGTGTTCGTGGTAATGGCCGTCTACTACCGCAAGCTCGGCCTCATCGCCAACCTCTGCCTGATTGTGAACATTGTCCTGCTGATGGGCGTCATGTCGCTCATCAACGCGACTTTCACCCTGCCCGGCCTCGCCGGCGTCGTGCTCACCATCGGTATGGCGGTCGACGCCAATGTGCTGATCTACGAACGCTTCCGCGAGGAAAAATCGAAGGGCAGCAGCCTGCGGATGACCATCCACAACGGCTTCCACAAGGCCCTCGCCACCATCGTCGACTCCAACCTCACGACGCTCATCACGGCGGTCGTGCTCTATGTCGTCGGCACCGAGCAGGTTCGCGGCTTCGCCGTCTCGCTCTTCATCGGCATCGTCGTGAGCATGTTCACTGCCCTCTACATGGGACGACTGCTGTTCGACCTCGCCGAACGCAAGCGATGGCTGACCGACATCAGCATGATGGAAGCCATCAAGGCGACCAACATCGCGTTCTCGAAGAAGACTCGCGTTTTTGCCGTTCTCTCCTGCTCGCTGATCGCCCTGGGCCTCGGGCTCGTGGCCTGGCGCGGCTCTGACAATCTCGACATCGACTTCCGCGGCGGCTCCATGGCCACCTTCCGGTTCGATGGCGAAACCCCCACCACCGACGAAATGCAGCAGCGGCTCGACGCGGCCTTCCAGGAAGCCGTCGCCGTCGAAACCCTGCAGACCGTCGACAATCCGCCCAAGACGCTCGTCCGCATCCGCTCGACCAAGGACGATGACAACGAAGTCAGCCGCCTCGTCGCCGAGGCGTTCAAGGACAGCCCCCAGAAGCTTATCCATCAGAGCCTCACGGCCGGCGCTGTCACCCGCATCGAGAACTCGACCACTCCTGAGTTCAAGGATGGTCACGAAGTGACGCTCACGTTCGACTCGCCGGTGTCGGCCTCGACCGCCAGCGAAGCCGTCGGAGAACAGCTGGCCGAGATCAAGGGAGCGGACGGCAAGCTGAAGTATGCCGACGCTCTCTCCCTCGTGGCGGCGATCAATCCGGTCAATGCTCCGCAGTCGAAGGAAATCACCGTCCGGGCGAAATCCGTCGTCACCTCGGAAGATCTTGCCGCGGCGGCCAGCAGCTATGCGAAGGCCGCTTCCGGCCGGCCGCTGTTCGAAGAACTCAACACCTTCGACCAGGCCGTGGCCAGCGAAACGCAGTGGATCGCCGTGACGGCGATCGTGGTCAGCATGCTGGCGACGATCCTGTACCTGTGGTTCCGGTTCCTCGCGGTCGACTTCGGACTGGCCGCTGTCGTGGCCGTGCTCCACGACATCTTCGCGGTTCTGGGACTCGTCACTCTTGCGTCGCTGGCCAGCAAGACGGCCATCGGCCAGTCGCTCGGACTGATCGACTTCAAGTTCAACCTGTCGCTCGTGGCGGCGTTCCTGACGATCGTCGGTTACTCGCTGAACGACACGATCGTCGTGTTCGACCGCATCCGTGAAGTCCGGGGCAAGAGCCCGACGGTCTCCAAGGAACTCGTCGACCGCGCCCTGAACGAAACCCTGAGCCGCACGTTGCTCACCGGCGTCACGACCCTCATCGTGATCTTCATCATGTACGCCCTGGGCGGAGAAGGCCTGAAAGGCTTCGCGTTCTCCCTGTTCATGGGAATCATCATCGGCACCTACAGCTCGATGTTCATCGCGAGCCCGGTGCTGGTGTGGCTGATGAACCGGAAGATCAAAAAAGGAGGCCGGCCCGGAGCCGTCAGCACCAGGGCCGCCGCCCTCTAAGCCTCCCCGGCAAGTTCCAAACGATGAAAGCACCCCGGCCGCTTCAAAGCGGCCGGGGTGCTTCGCGTTTGACGACCTGTCCTTGTCTCCCTGCTGCGACGAGGGGTGGCCTCGATATTCCAATGGACTCGACGGGCGAGCGGCCAGCCTCAGCCGGCTGATCCACTCAGGCCGCAATCCCTGCCCGCCCTGCAAGGGCCTATACCACCACTGGCCGTCGTGAGATCGACAGCAAGAAGAGCGATCTCGCCCCCCATCTCCTCTCCTCTTCGTCGGGCGAGACGACCCATCGACCTGGGCCAACGTCGTGCGAACGAAATGCGGCCGTGGATCGACGCAGCGATCAAGCCGTTTTCATGGCTCCTCTACAGGCGATGGAGCGGTTCTCGATTCGCATTCGTCCGGTCATCGCCTGCGGATCCCGGAATACCGGTGTTGAAGCTGCTCGAGCGACGGAATCGGATCATCACGGCCTTCCCTCAGCGCGGCCCGGTGCAAAAAAAGGGACGCTGCCCTGAGGGCAGCGTCCCTTTTGTCAGTTCAATCAACGGTTCCTACAGGTCCGTCTCCGTCGACTCGGCTCCGACGGCTGGAACGCGGTCGTCGACGTCGTACGCCTGGCCAATCGCACGCAGGAACTTGATCGCGTACCACGTCGGGTCCAGCTCCCACCAGCGATGCCCGGCCCGGGCCAGCTTCGGATGGGCGTGGTGGTTGTTGTGCCAGCCTTCACCGTAGGAGAGGATCGCCACCCACCACAGGTTGCGCGATTCGTCGCGGGTCTGGTAGTTGCGGTAGCCCCACAGGTGCGTCGCCGAGTTCACGAACCACGTGCTGTGATAAGCCATGCACATCCGCACGCACAGGCCCCACAACAGCCACGGCATTCCGCCCGCGGCATACAGGGCGACGCCGGTGGCGATCAGCCACAGGCCGTACGTCTTGTCGAAGAACTGCAGCAGCGGGTCCTTGGCGAGGTCCGGGCAGAACCGCCGGTCCATCATCGCCCGCATGTCCTTCGAGTGATTCACGAACAGCCACATCATGTGCGACCAGAACTCGCCTTCCATCGGCGAATGCGGGTCACCCGGCTGGTCCGACTTTGAGTGGTGAATCCGGTGCGTGCCGGCCCACATCAGGGGCGAGCCTTCGCCCGAAATCACCCCCGCCAGCAGGCAGAAGAACCGCGACGGATTCCGCAGCTTCAGAGAGCGGTGCGACAGACAGCGGTGATAGCACAGGCAGATGCCGATGCTGCACGTCAACCAGTGCAGGAAGATCGTGATCCCCAGGGCCGACCACGAGAAGAAGAACGGGGCCGCCAGGGCACCGGCGTGCATCGCCGCCATCCAGACGACGACGATCCAGTCGACATTGGCCCACTTGAGTTGGTCCGGCTCGAAGCTGGCGAACACCGCGGCCTTTTCAGCAGCGGCGTTCTGCTCGACATCGGCCGCCACAACGATCTTCGACTCCCGGGCTTCGCGAACCGGCTCGGACGTGTGCTTCCGGCGGGAACGCCTGGGACGGGGAACTTTGGGCGCAGGCGCGTGCATCGAGGGTGACTCCAGAAATCCGGTCGGCTGATCAATCAGCCGGGGTTGCGCTCGGCCTGGCCATTTCCAGGCACCTTTGACGCGGCACTATAAGCGGATTTCGGCGCGCCGATGTCAGCGTGCAATCAAACTTCTGTCAAAGTTTTGTCACACGCGTAAAGCACAACTATTCCTGCACTTGCGACAAGCCAGGATTGGCATCAAATCGGTATCCCGTCCCCCGGATCGACACCAGGTACGTCGGATTCGCCGGGTCCTGCTCGATCACCTTCCGCAGCCGCATCACGAAATTGTCGATCGAGCGGGTCGCCAGGTCGGCCTTCTCGGCCCAGACGTCCTTCAGCAGCCGCGACCGCGAAAGCACTGTCCCCTCATGCTGGATGAGGTAGCGGAGCAGCTGCATTTCCATGGTCGTCAGCGTGTGGACGGTCTCGCCGTTCCGCACCTCGAACCGGGCGAAATCGACCGTCACATTCCCGAACCGGAACAGATCGCCCGCTTCCATCCGCTTCAGGGCCAGCCCCATCCGGGCCGAGCGGTCGAGCAGGTTCCGGACGCGGGACAGGAGTTCGGGAAGGGCGAACGGCTTGGTGAGGTACTGGTCGGTCCCGCAGTCGAACGCCTGGGAGCGGTCCTCACTGAGAGTCCGGGCACTCAAAACGAGAATCGGGACGCGGCCATCGACGGTGCGGATCTCGCGGCAGATCTCGTAGCCACTCATGCCGGGAAGCATGAGGTCGAGCAGGATCAGGTCGACCTCGCCGGGATGCTCCTGAAAGTACGCCAGCGCGGCCGGCCCATCCCCGAACACTGCCGGCACGTAGCCCTCCTGTTCGAGATTAAAGGCCAGCCCCCTGGCGAGAGCTTCCTCGTCTTCAACCACCATGATCCGCGGTGCGCCCATGCTGCCATTCTAGAAAGAGGCCGATCGGTTCCAAAACGCTTGTCGAAGTGCCACCAGACTGCCGTGCCACAGCCGTGCCGGCCGTGTACCAACGCCAGCGCCTCCACCTCGCTTGTCTTGCCTCTCGACCCCAAGCTCCCACTCGTCCCCATCAAGCAACGCGGGTCGTCACCTGCGGTTCCACCTTGACCCCCAGAAATCCCTCCCACTCCCGCACGGTCGAGTCGCTGCGAATCGGAATCCAGTCCACGGTCCCCAGCGCGACCACCCGGCGGGCTTCCGGCCTGCGGCTCCGCGTTGTCAGGACAAGAATTCGACGCCGCTCCCACAACCCGGCCACCTGCAGGATCAGGGCATGCCGGGGAACGGATTCGCGTTGCCCCTGGCTGTCGATCAGGTCGACGCCGGTCACGGTCTGCTCAATGGCTGAATACCGCGTCCTGGCAGTCGGATCGCTGGCGAGCCGCCACACCAGCCACGCAACGCCCGCAAAAATCAGAACCACCACGCCCAGCAGGGGAAATTCGGCCCCGAAGCCCACGTCCATGGACGGCCAGAACGACGGTCCTTCCCGGTGCTTCTCGAGCACGTCGGCCAGCGTTCCATCGAGCTCTCTACGAATCGGACTGCCTGCATCCATCGGAGACCAACTTTCCAGTTGGAAACTCAACGCCCAAAGACGGCCGGGGGATCATCCGAAAGACGACGGAAATCGCGTCGACTGACCGGATTCGGAGATCCTGACCGCAGTTGATCTACACCGCCCGGCGCCCTCGCTCCTAGAATTCCCCGACGTCCTTCGCGCGGGCGTCAGGGATCAGGGATTCGACACCAGCTACGAGCCGTGCGTCCATGCCACTTTCTGTTCAGCGTCCGCTCCCGCCGGAAATCAAAGACGCCCAGGACCGTCTGGCGGAGATCGCGAAAAGCTATGGCCTCGACTTCCCCGAGACCATCTTCGAAATGCTGGACTACGAAGAGATCAGCATGTTCGCCGCCTTCGGCGGCTTCCCCGTCCGCTATCCGCACTGGAGGTTCGGCGCCGAGTACGACGAACTGACCAAGAGCTACTCGTATGGCCTCTCGAAGATCTACGAGATGGTCATCAACACCGACCCCTGCTACGCCTACCTGCTCGACGTCAACGCCTTCGCCGACCAGAAGCTGGTGATCGCCCACGTCTACGGGCATGGCGACTTCTTCAAGAACAACGCCTGGTTCGCGCAGACCAACCGCAAGATGCTCGACCAGATGGCGAACCACGCCTCGCGCATCAACCGCTACATCGATCGCTACGGCTACGAACCGGTCGAGCAGTTCATCGACGCCTGCCTGTCGCTGGAGGACCTGATCGATCCGCATTCCCCCTTCATCCGCCGCACTCCCGACCCGAAGAAGATCGCCGAGGAGGAAGAGCAGCGGAAACGGGAGCGAGAGCAGGAAGACCGCGGCCTGCCCGAGGCCCGCGGCAAGTTCGCCGCCAAAGAGTACATGGACGCCTTCATCAACCCGCGCGACGTGCTCCAGCGCGAAATGGAGGAACAGCGGCGGGCGGAAGAGCACAAGGCCGCCTCCCGCTCCTTCCCGGACGAACCCGCCCGCGACATTCTCCTGTTCCTCCTCCAGCACGCCCCGCTCCCCGACTGGCAGCACGACATCCTCGGCATCATCCGCGACGAGGCCTACTACTTCGCCCCCCAGGGGATGACGAAGATCATGAACGAAGGCTGGGCCAGCTACTGGCACTCCAAGATCATGACGACCCACGGCCTCACCGACGCCGAAGTCATCGACTATGCCGACCACCACTCCGGCACGATGGCGATGTCGCCCCAGCGCCTGAACCCCTACAAGATCGGGATCGAGCTGTTCAAGGACATTGAGGAACGCTGGAACCGCGGACAGTTCGGTCACGAGTGGGAACACTGCGACGACTGGGAGACCCGGCAGAAGTGGGACAGGAAACTCGGGCTGGGACGCGAAAAGATCTTTGAGGTCCGCCGGATCCACAACGACGTCACCTTCATCGACACCTATCTCACCGAGGACTTCTGCCGGAAGCACAAGCTGTTTTCGTTCGCCTACAACGAGAACAGCGGCGACTACGAAATCGCCTCGCGCGAGTTCCAGGACATCAAGAAACAGCTTCTGACGAATCTGACCAATCACGGCCGCCCTTTCATTTATGTGAAGGACGGCAACTACAAGAACCGTGGCGAGCTCTACCTGGCCCACGACTACGCCGGCGTCGAGCTCAAGCAGGACTACGCCCGCGACACGCTCGTCAACGTCCAGAAGATCTGGGGCCGCCCCGCCCATATCGAAACCGTGATCGACGACAAGTCGGCAATCCTCATCTACGACGGCAAGAGTCACGAAATCCGGGCGGCGTAGAAGGTGAGCAGAAGAGAAGGAAGGGCGTCGGTCAGGGGCATCGCCTGTTTCCCGATGGGGAGGAGACTGCATTTCAAGCAGCCCGGCCGGTCGATCGTCGAGGAGGCCGAATCGTGAGGCCCCACCTGCATTGAAGAGACCCCTCCCTCAGAAATGGACCAGCCGGGCTGCTTTGCGCGGCGGCGCCCCTCTCCGAATTGCAACTCCCGATGCCGCGTCGCAGTCGATCCACATCGGCCCGCAATCTGCACATTGAACCGCTCTTGTTCAAAACTGCCGGTTCGGCTTAGAAAACCGCCCCTCAAACTCAGCTTTCTCTGCGGTCGGGGCTTGCCGGAAAGGATTTCCGCGCCGCCACAGCCCGCGATTTCGTCGAGTCGACGCCAAGGATGGTTCGCATGTCTCTCCGGCGCGCTGCCCGAGTTCTTGCCTGCATGGCATTCGCTTCGTTCGCCGTCTCCGCGCCGACTCGCGCCGACGACGCGATCACCGTCGACCACGCCCCCGAGCCGCTTGTCACCAAGGTCTACCAGGTTGCCGATCTGGTCGTCCCCCTGGCGTCCGAATCGGGTGCGAAGAAGAGCTCCGACTTCGAGTGGCTGATCGACCTGATCGAGCTGCGCACCGGAGCCGACTGCTGGCCCCAGGGAGGCGGGCAGGGAGCGCTGACTGTGCATGAGTCGACCCTGTCGCTGGTCGTGCGGCAGTCTCACGCCATGCATGAACGCATCGCAGATCTGCTCAGTGAAGTTCGCGGCACGGGCGATCTCGCGCTCAGCGTCGAAATCCAGCTGATCCAGGGAGATCTCGACGCCTGCGGAGACGGCAAGATTCATCGAACGGCGCAGGGACTTGTCGACGCAGCTGGCAAACAACGTCTCCTGATGACCCTGCAAAGCCAGAAGGAGAGCGCGATCACCGCAGCCCCGAAGATCACATTCTTCAACGGGACGACCGCTTCGATCGAGACGACCGAAGAGGGATGCTCCCGGACGTTCAACGTCCGGGGTGTGATCTCCAAAGACAATCGCTATTCGCGTCTGTGGATCGACGCGAAGATCAACGGCGAGACCTCGAAAGCTGAAGTCCTGATCCCGGAAGGCCACACCGCCGTCCGCAAGCTCCCCGGCGAAAACTCCTGGCTCCTGCTGACGTCGCATGTCATCAACGCCGAAGAGCCGCAGGTGATCGCCCCGTTGAAGCAGATGCTCCCGCCGTCTGGAGATCAGAAGCGCTATCTCGTCCCCGTCGACGAGACTCCCGAACCCGCCGAACTCACCAGCGTGCCCCAGTTCAAGGCCCAGGCCGAAGCCTTCGGCCTCTCCGTGGCCAGCCGGCCGACCGAGCATCCGGCCGCCACTTCCGAGCCGTCCCCCGCGCTCGTGAACGCCGTGGAACAGGTCGAGTACCAGGTTGCCCACGCGGAACCTGCGCCGATGACAGAAGCCCTCCCGGAAGCCCCGGCGCAAGCGACTGTGCAACTCGAAGAACTGCCCGCGCCCCCGGAACTCGACAATCCACGTGAAGCGAACTCCGCCAGGGGATTCGCCAACGTCTTCACGATCGAGCCCGAAGCCTCCGAGGAGCCGGCCCGGCTCAATCTCTGCCTCGACGATGCGGACTGCCAGTCACCCCAGAGGCTGTCGCTCCAGGTCTTCGACAACGGTTTCGTCGCGGTCCCCCAGTTTCCGATTCCGCTCAACGCAATCCCCGCCCCGAGTCCCGCCGGTCAACGCACCGCGTCCAACCGATCCCTGCCCCATGTCGACTTCTTTGCAGTCGAGGGGAACGGCGTTGGCACCGTCCCACGCTGGCACGGCCCAGACGGCGTCCTGATCTTCACGAATGAACGGCCCCGTCGTGGTGTGGTGCAGGCCTCGGCTGCGAAAGCCCCCGCTGCGAGCCTGGAATCGAACCTCAAGACGGCCGCCAGCCAGCTCGAGGAACTCGGCCTGAATTCGGAGGCGAGAATGATCCGGTCGCTGCAGCACTCGCTGGAAATGAAGGCCCGTGAACGGTGCCGGCAGATCGACCTCGAGATCGCCCGGCTGCAGGCGGCCCGTGCGCGCCTCGAACAAATGGCCGGCCCGTCACGGAAAGTCAGCCCGGCAAACGCCACGGAAGTCCGCTGAGATTTCGGAACCCCGAAGACATTCCCAACGCCAGACGGGACCATCATCGGGATCGACGACTTCTCCCGTCCGTTGAAACCCGCATTTCGTAAGCACCCGTGCGGAAGCATTCGGCGTGGGGAGCGTGTGAGCGATGACCAGCCGGACTTCCGGCTGCTGGTGTGCCAGTTCCACGAGCGCGCGGGCCATCCGGGTTGCATATCCGCGGTTTTCCAGCTCGGGGGCCGTGCAGTAGGCGATTTCGACGCTCCCCTGGGTGTCCGGCCGCGCCTTGAATCCCCCCATTCCCACTGCCTGGCCGAGTTGGCAATCCACGCCGAAATAGCCGCGGGACCAGGGAGTGATGCCATCGAGAAACGCCAGGTACTCCTCGCTGATGTGCTCCGCAAAAACCAACATCCCCTCGGCGAGGCTGACCCCTGTCTCGCGTTGAAACGCCTCGCAGCCCTCGCTGAAGGCCCGGAAGCCAGCGGCGGCCTGCGGAAGCAGCTCGAATCGATTCTGGCTCATAAAATCAGCGACACAGGCCCCTCGTCGGAGTTCGGGCGGTCTCGCGTCTTGAACCCCCGCCCCGGGCGTCATACGATCCCGGTCGCGATTCTGCCAGAAGCCCGATCCCTCGCGAGGCCGGGCTTCTTCATGCCGCCCGTGTCCGAACTGTTATGCCGCTTTCACTTTCCGACGCCTCCCCCGTCTCTGAAGCCGACCAGGAATACCACTGGACGCTGAACTTCGGGCCGCAGCACCCTGCCACGCACACCACGCTGCGCCTGATCCTCACGCTCGACGGCGAGAAGGTGATCAACGCGGTCCCGCATATCGGTTACCTGCACAGCGGGTTCGAGAAGCTCGGCGAGCACCTCGATTACAACCAGTACGTCACCATCGTCGACCGGATGAACTACATCTCGCCGATGGCGAATGAGCTCAGCTGGCATCACACCGTCGAGAAACTGCTCGGCATCGAGCTCACGCCCCGCTGCACCTACCTCCGCACCATCTGTGCGGAGATCATGCGGATTCAGGACCACCTGTTGAACGTCGGAACAACGGCCCTGGATCTCGGAGCCTTCACGGCGTTCCTGTACGCGTTTACGCAGCGGGAAAAGATCTACGACATCGTCGAGTATGCCTCCGGACAGCGATTCCACACGAGCTACACGCGCGTCGGCGGAATGCTGTACGACGTCAACAATGACTGGGTCCAGAAGGTCCGCGACTTTGTGAAGGGGTTCCGCCCCGCCCACGAAGAGATCAACGGCCTGTTGACGCGTAACAAGATCTTCATCGACCGCACCAAGGGGATTGGTGTGCTGTCGAAGGCGGATGCGATCAACTTCAGCGCAACAGGCCCCGTGGCCCGGGCCAGCGGCGTCGTTCGCGACCTGCGCAAGGACGAACCTTATCTCGCTTACAATGACTTCGATTTCAAAGTCGTCTGCTCTCAGGGCGGGGACTGCTATGCCCGCTACCTCGTCCGCATGCAGGAGATGATCGAGAGCATCAAGATCATCGAACAGGCGCTTGAGAACATTCCGGCCGGGCCGCTCAACGTCTCGGTCGACAGCGATGTTGTGCTGCCGGCTAAGCCGGCCGTGTATCGGAGCATCGAAGGGCTGATCCAGCACTTCGAAGTGATCATGCCGAATCGCGGGTACCCGGTCCCGATGGACGAAGTTTACGGCTCGACGGAAACGGCGAACGGCGAACTGGGCTTCTACCTCGTCGGCGACGGCAGCATCCGGGCCTACCGGGCCCGCACACGTCCGCCCAGCTTTATCCACTTCGGGATGTTCCCGAGCATGGTTGTCGGCCACCAGCTGAGCGACGTCGTCGCCATCCTGGGATCGATCAACATCATCGCGGCCGAACTCGATCGGTAACACGGCGAACCTGCGGTTCGCCTAGGGGCCATTCCGGGGCGAATGCCTCCGGGTCGCCTCCGCGGCAACGCATTCAATGCGCCTCCACCGGTCGATTGGACGCGGTCAAACCATCCGGCAACGCCGTGACCCGGCATTCGGGAGTGAGCCTTTCCGGGCCTCCCGCGAATGGATGCGAACGCTCCGCCGATTGAGGGCCCTCCTATCACACGCAGGGCCGACTCTCCGCGTCCGCTCGAACGCACAGTGACCCGCCACTCTTGAAAGGGCGATGCGTCTGGTGAACCACGGCCGGGGGAGAGATTTCCCATGTCGATGGCCTCTCTGACGCGAGCTCTCCGGGCTCGCGTCAGCCACGGCAACGGCGCCAACAACGGCCCCTGGGCGCCAGCACCGCGGATTCTCGGAATCCCAGTCTCGGGCAGGCCTCATCCTCTCCCAACGAACCCTCGCGCGCGGCCGACCGCAGCATGCATCCGGCTTTTTCAGATTTTCTTTCACTTCCCCTCGACACATTGTTGACACTGAGTCTCAGTATCCACATAGTGCGGCCATGTCCCCTGCCGCCGCCAAATCCTCTCACCCCAAGCCATTGCCCCAGGCAGGTCCGATGCAACGAAGTGGACTCCCCTCCCGATCCCGACGACACGGCTTCACCCTCATCGAACTCCTCGTCGTCATCGCCATCATCGCGATCCTGATCGCGCTCCTCCTCCCGGCCGTCCAGCAGGCACGCGAAGCCGCCCGCCGGACGCAGTGCAAGAACAACATCAAGCAGATCGGGCTGGCGCTCCACAACTTCCACGACACCTACAACCACTTCCCTGCGTCAGTGAAGAATTCCGAGGAACTGGAAGTCGAACGGGCCTACCAGGCGTTCACCAGCGGAACAGCCTCGACCAACGCACCCACCGCCACCTATCCGACCGGCTTCATCGCGATTCTGCCGTTCCTCGAGAACGACGCGCTCGCAAAGAAGTGGGATCCGCTGAAGCCCCGCAACGACGCGACCGACGCCGATGGAGACGGCTACTCCAACGCCAAGCTGCAGCAGATGCTCATTCCGACGCTCATGTGCCCCACCATGGCCATGCCGTCCGGGCCGCTCTCTTCAGCGGAGAATCGTGCCCCCTGCAGCTTCATCTTCAACTCCGGCACAGTCGACTCACAGCTCTACGCGTACTGGTCCTACTACGGCTACACGTCGGAGCCGCGATACGACGGCGCGATCCCTCCGGTCCGCCTGGCACCGAAGGGAAGTTCCAACCCGAGCCCCAACGCCAACTATTCCAAGTTCCGCGACATCACGGATGGCACGTCCAACACGTTCGCGCTCGGCGAGACCGACTTCGCCCCCAACGGCAAGCCGTCGACCACCATGGGAGCCGTCTGGTCATACGGCTACATCTACACCAACGGCAGCACCTTCACGAAGCTTAACGCCAACAAACGCGACAACAGCTCCGCCAACTTCGGAGCCTTCCGCAGCCAGCATGTCGGCGGCGCCCACTTCCTGATGACGGACGGCTCGGTCCATTTCATCAGTGAAAACATCGACTTCCCGCTGTACCAGAAGCTCTCGACTCGCGATGGGGGTGAAGTCGCGAGCTTCCTGTAATGACGGAGTGCCCTTCGCTGCCGTCGCAGGGGGCGGCAGCGGACGGCGTCATTTTTTTTTGTCCAACTTTCCATCGCTCATTGAGCAAGCAGATTTCGACGCCCTTTGTGGGCGCGATCGTCAGGCAGGCCGAGTCGTGTTCCGAGTCCATTGGCAGTGTGCGCTGTTCCGGGTCCCATACGGCGTTCATCGAGGGGCAGCGGGCTGCTGCCTCGCGATCACGGCTGCGTTCTTCAGTGCTGGATGCGGCTCGTCATCGACGGCCCTCGAAACGGCGCCTACTGACGTCCCTTCTCTCTCGACCCGACCGCTGACCGTCGAGATCTGGCAGGAGAGCACAGACCCCGAGAAGTACGCGCCGGAAACCCTGGCGCGACTTCGTGCGGAAGTCCCTGCGCTGAAATCGCTCGCGAACTGGAAGAAGTTCCACAGGGAGGTGGTTGTACCCGGCTTCCAGCGGGACGTGGCCGGAACCGGCGGCCCGTCGCCACCACCGTCGTCTGAATGATTGACGGCCGGGCCGCGAACGCTGATATACACACACTCTATCGTCCGAATTGCAGTCCCTGGGGACACACCGTGCATCGTCCGCATTTCCTGATCGCCGTCATCGCCGCGTTCGCCGTCGGCCTGCCAACCTCCGCCGAAGCGGCCAAAGACCTCCCGCCGATTCCGGAGGCCGTTTCCAGCTTCGGAGCGACCGTCGTCGGCAACCATGCGTACATCTTCGGCGGCCACATGGGTCGCGTCCCCGGAAACTCGAAGGATGGTCTGTCCCCCCATTTCGCGCGGATCGACCTGACGGATCCCGGGAAGGAGTGGGAAAGCCTGCCGATGCATGAGTCGTCGCAGAGCCCCGGGCTCGTCGGCTGGAACGGAAAGGTCTATCGGGTGGGCGGGCTGAGCTTCCGCAACAGCAAGGGAGAAGACACCGCTTTCAACTCACTCGCGACGTTCGCCGTGTTCGACCCGGCGACGAAGGCCTGGACAGAACTGGAACCGCTGCCTGTTCCGCGCTCGTCGCTCGACGCCGCCGTCGTGGATGGCAAGCTGTACGTGGTCGGCGGCTGGAATCTTCAGGAAGCCGAGGCACAGAGCGCCCCGTGGCATGAAGAGGCTCTCGTCTTCGATCTCAGCAATGAGAAGGGAAGCTGGAAGACGATTGCGAAGCCGCCGTTCAAGACGCGGGCCCTCGCCGCGGCCGCCCACAACCACAAACTCTACGTGCTGGGCGGGATGCACAGCACGAACCAGACGACGAAGGACGTTCACGTTTACGACCCGAAAACCGACACCTGGACCCCAGGCCCAGAACTGGCCGGCGCCGACCAGTTTGGCGGCTTTGCGATCGCGGCATTCGGCTCGGAGGGGAAGCTGTATTACTCGGGCGGCTCGGGAACGGTTTACGAACTTAGTGAAAAAGGGGATCGCTGGAATCCCGTCGAACGTCTCCTGTTCTCGCGGATGTTTCACCGGCTCGTCGTCGGACCGAACGGCGACGTGATCGTGCTGGGAGGCGTCGGCGGCCGGACGTACCTGTCGAACGTGGAGTCGGTCGAGGTGGCTCAGAAACCTGCCACGAAGCGGTCGGAATGGAGCGTGGAATTCCCTGGTCGGGCCCGCCATAGCCAGGCCCTGCTGGTCTCCGGCACGACGTTGTACGCTTTCGGAGGAAACTCCAGCACGGCCCCGCACGATTTCGAGAAAGAGAACTTCTGCAACGAGGCGTTCGCCTTCGATCTCGCCGGACGCAAGGTCGAAACGCTGGAGCCGATGCCGCATCCGATGCAGAGCGGAGCCGCGTTCCTGGCAGGCCCCCGGATCGACCAGTCAGTTTATCTCGTCGGCGGACTCGGACCGAATAGCGAAAAGGTCGGCGCCCTGGATCTCGTCCAGCAGTACCGCCTGCGGAGCAAATCGTGGTTCGAGGAAACGAAGCACCTGCCAGCCGGCCGATCGATGTTCAACCTCGCGGTGCATGACCGCATGGCCTGGATCTTCGGCGGGAGCGCTGGTCGCGAGCTGGCGACACAGACCTGGACCTGGGACCCGCAGAGCGGCCAGGACGCCGAGGTCGTCGAGCAGGCGGCAATTCCGACGCCTCGCCGTTCGTTCGGCGGGACGATGCTGGGTGGAAAATACTACGCAGTCGGCGGCCTCGGCGAGAAAACGTCGATCCTGCCGACGGCAAGCGTCTTCGATTTCAAAACGATGCAGTGGACCGACATCGCCTCACCGAAACATGCTCGCGTGTTCCCGAATCTCGCGGCAGCGGGCGGCAAGCTGTACCTGTCGGGCGGCTTCGCGAAGGTCGACGGGCACTTCGCGAGCGCCACGGCCATCGAAGTTTACGATCCGGAGTCGAACACCTGGTCGGTCGCCTTCGAAGAGCTGGCCCCGAGACTGGCGAGGATGTCGCTCGTCAGCCTGCAGGATCGACTGTTGTTTTACAGCGTCGACGCCGACAAGGCCGGCCTGGCCCATTTCGTCCTGATCGATCCAAATCCGCAGACCGTTGGTTACGGCGAAGCGCCCGCGCAGCCGGAAGAACGGAGCGCGGGAGCGGAACTGGCCGCCCAACTGAAGGCACTCGACAAGAACGGAGATGGCAACGTCGCGGCCGATGAAGTCGGCGAACGTTACAAACGGCTCATCGCGCGAATCGACGCCAACAAGGACGGGTCGGCCTCCGCAGAGGAAATCGCCGCCTTCACAAAGGCGGAAGATGAGAAAGCCGCTTCGCCCACCGCGGGCGGCCCTCGCGGAGCAGGCGGTGGTGGAGGCGACCCGACGGCTATGGTCACCCGCACGCTCGAGGAGAACGACAAGGACCGTGACGGAGTCCTCAAGGAAGACGAAATCCCGGCACGGATGAAAAACAACCTCGAACGGATCGACACCAACAAGGATGGCGCGATCGACCGGGCCGAACTGGAAGCAATGTTCAAGTCGTTTCGCGGTCGCGGCGAGGGGCGTGGAACCGGCGCAGGCGCTTCGCGGCCCAATTGACACTCGACCGCGTCTTACGAAGACATTCACAACGAACGACATCGAGGAAGCAGGATGACGGCGTACGGCAGAATCTTTTGTGGAATGCTCGCGGTCGCAGCCGCGGTGGTCTCGGCGGCCCCGGCCCTGGCCGCAGATCGCTACGCGTTCCAGCACGATTTCGTGCTCGGGACGTCGCTCGATCTCGAGATCGTGGCCGACTCGGAACAGGCGGCCTCCGCCGCCGAGTCGCTGCTCCTCGCCGAGATCAACCGGCTCGCCGGCATCTTCAGCACCTATGACGCCAACAGCGAACTCAGCCGCTGGCAGTCGGCCGTCGGTGTTCCCGCGGCGGTCTCCAGCGAACTGTTCGAGGCCCTCGCCGCCTGCGAACGCTGGCACGAAGTGAGTCGCGGCGCCTTCAATCCCGCCGCCGCGTCACTCACCGCCATCTGGCAGCAGGCCCAGCGGGAGCAGCGTCTTCCCTCGGCCGACGAACTGGCCCGATGCGTCGACGCCATCGAGCGGCCGCAGTGGACGCTCGACCCCGCCACCCGCACCGCGACGCGCCTGACGAACGGCCCGCTCTCGCTCGACGCCATCGCCAAGGGCGGCATCGTCGACCGGGCCGTCGCGAAAGCCCTGGCGGCTCCCGGCGTACGCGGAATCATGGCCTGCATTGGCGGCGACCTGCGTGCCGCTGGCGACATTGAGATGGTCGTGAACGTCGCCGATCCCCATCACGACGAGGTCAACGCCGCGCCTCTCTGCTCGATCGTGCTGAAAGACGCCGGCCTCGCCACCAGCGGCAACTACCGCCGCGGCTTCGACATTGCCGGGCGCCACTGGTCGCACATCCTCGACCCGCGGACAGGCCAGCCCGCGAATTCGACGGCTGGTGTGACGGTCATTGCCGAATCAACGGAAACGGCCGATGCCCTGGCGACGATGTTCAGCGTGCTCACGCCGGCGGAAGTCGCGGACGTCGCCGGCACACTCTCCGGAGTCGACTACCTGCTCGTCACCGAACAAGGTCGCCAGATTCCCAGCCCCGGCTGGACCCGCCGCGTGCAAGCGGCGAAAGCGGCCTCGTTGCTCGCCCAGGCCGAGGCAAAGCCGCCGGCGGCGAAATCCGAACTGCTCGAACTGGTCGTCAACTTCGAGCTCAACAAGCCCAGCGAAGAGCAGTACCGACGCCCGTACGTGGCCGTCTGGATGGAAGACGCGGATGGATTCCCGGTCCGAACGGCGGTCCTGTGGATGCAGACGAAACAGCCCGGCCCGCGCTGGCACCGCGACCTGCTGCGGTGGTTCAAGAACGATCGCGTGCGCAAACTGGCGGACGAGAAAGACCTGATCGGCGTGATTTCCGGAGCGACGCGCGGTCCTGGCGAATACAAGGCGGTGTTTGATGGCCTGGACGATGCAGGCAAGCCGCTGAAGCCCGGGAAGTACACGCTCTACATCGAAGCCGCCCGCGAACACGGCACCTACCAGCTGATCCGTCACCCACTCCAGCTCGGCGCCGAGCCGATCCCGGAAGCCAAGCTCAAGAGTAATGTCGAAATCAAGTCCGCCTCCGTCGAGTACCGCAAGCCGCAACCCGCCAGGCCCGACGGCAGCCAGCCCGCTTCCTGAGGGACTGCGGACGCCCGCGCATCGCGACGGTCCCGTGAAACGGCGGCACAGCCCGTTCTACACGTGGTTTGCCGCCACGATGCGCTGGCTGCACATCTACGTCTCCCTTGTCGGGTTCACGGCACTCCTGTTCTTCGCAGTGACGGGCATCACGCTGAACCACCCGACGTGGCTGGGGGGCGATGCGCAGCACGTCACCGATTTTGATGGAACGATCCCGGAAGCGGTTCTCCCCCGGAAACCGCTCGAAGCGGCAACCGAAAGTGAATCGACCAGCGATGCGGAAGAGGGCGGCGACGATGGCGTCGACCGCCTGGCCGTGGCCGAGCATCTGCGCGCAACGCATTCGTTGCGCGGCAAGGTGAGCGAATTCCGCGTCGATGACACCGAGTGCATGGTCCTCTTCCGCGGCCCGGCGTATGCCGCGGATGCGTACCTCGATCGCGCGACCGGAAAATACACCGTCACGCAAACCGCGATGGGTCTCGTCGCCCTGATGAACGATCTCCACAAGGGACGCGATTCCGGACAAACCTGGTCACTCGTGATCGACATCAGCGGCGTGCTGATGATCGTTGTCTCGATCACGGGCCTCGTCCTGGTGTTCTACCTCAGACGCCGGAAACGCTCCGGACTGATCTCCGTCGTCGTGGGAACGTTCATCCTCATCGGCGCCTACTACTTCGGCGTCTGACGCGAACGTCAGGCCTCGATCTCGAATCCCTTCCGCTGTTCGCGCGCCAGCCAGGTATTGGCCTCATCGTCCCCGACGAACCGCTCCGCCTCCGGGTCCCATTTCAGCGGACGCCCCAGCCGCATCGAGATGTTGCCCAGGTGGCACGTCGTCGCCGAACGGTGCTGGCTGACGACATCGGACAGCGGCCTCTTCCTCGAGGCCACGCAGTCGAAGAAGTTCCCCATGTGGTTGATGATCGCATCCAGCTTGCCCGTGCGGATAGGCCGGTCGAGATTGTCGGCTCCGTAGAGCGTGAAGTCCCCCCGGTCGAGCGGCCTCGCTTTCAGCTCATCAACGGGCGCGCCGGCGACAGTCCCCCGATTTACGAAGACGCGCCCTGCGGTCCCTTCAAACATCACTCCGTTCCGCCCCTCGTCGAGAACTTCCATCTCCACGCCATTCGCGTAGCGGTACTTCACCTGGTAGTCGACGGCGACGTTGTACCCGTCGGCGACCTGCGGCAACCGGCAGCGCCCGTCGATCTCGACGGGGCCCGAGTTGTCCATTCCGATCCCCCACTGCGCAATGTCGATGTGGTGCGCGCCCCAGTCCGTCATCTGCCCGCCCGAATACTCGTACCACCACCGGAAGGTGTAGTGGCTCCGTTCGGCGATGTAGGGCACGTCCGGCGTCTGCCCCTGCCAGAGGTTCCAGTTGAGGTTCGACGGAACCGGCACGCGTGCAAACGGCCCCCCCGTCTTGTTCTTGCCGAGGATCACCGTCACCTTCTGCAATGTGCCGATCCGCCCGCCGCGCACGAGTTCACACGCCAGCCGGAAGTTGTGGTCGCTGCGCTGCCAAGAACCCACCTGCACGACCCGACCCGATTTCTGCACCGCCCGGCAAAGCGCCTTCCCCTCGTCGACCGTCAGCGTCAGCGGCTTCTCGCAATACACGTCTTTCCCGGCCCGGACGGCGTCGATCACCATCGCTGTATGCCAGTGATCGGGCGAGCCGATCGTCACGACATCGATGTCCGGCCTCTGCAGCATGTCCTGGTACTGCTCGAACAGGGCCGCCTTCCCGCCGAACTGGGCCTTCGCCTTTTCCGCGATGTCCCGATCAACGTCGCAGATGGCGACGATGTCGCCATGCGCCTGGGCTTTGTCGGCGATCACCGAGCCCTGATACTTCATGCCGATGCTGGCGATCCGGAATCGCTCGTTGGGTGATCGCGTCGCCGGCTGCGCCGCGCTGAACGAATACGGGACGAACACGCCGGCTGCCGCGAGACCGGCCGAAGCCTTCAGAAAACGTCGACGAGATTGGAACGACTGCGTCACGAATCCACTCCCCGAGAAACTGCGGCCACGCTCGGAACAGCAGGTTCCAGGCATTTTGCCGCCGGGCCGTACTTTCGATCACGAAATGAGCCTAACGCAGATGGGATTTCGGAGCGAAGTGTTTCCAGAAAACAGTCGCAGAAACCCGGGAGGCGCCGGGGAGGAAAGGCCCTACGCGCGCAACCCTCCACGACACAGTGGAGGGATCATGAATGTCATCACTGTTCACCACGTCGCTCACCGACACGCCGCCACCGTTCCGGAGGCATTGTCGCCACAAACCAGCTCTCGCCATGCCTCTCTGGAACTTCAGTGGGAAAAAAGGCCAGAGGGATGCACCACACGTCCGAGCGCGCTTCTTGCTCCACCGGGCAACAGCAGTCGCGTGACGCGCCAGGGCGTCGTCGCGTAGAACGGTGTTTAAGCGTCGCAACCGGAGTCGCCATGAGGAAGTTATTGTTGCTGCTCGTTTCCGCGGTGAGTGTCTGGACGGCCGAGTGCTTCGCCGCGGAGACTTGGCCCAACATCCTGTTTGCCATCGCCGATGACTGGGGAGCGCACGCCGGCGCCTATGGCACGACGTGGGTGAAAACGCCCGCGTTCGACCGCGTCGCCCGGGAAGGCCTTCTCTTCAGGAACGCCTACACCCCTGTCGCCAAATGCGCTCCCTCACGGGCCATCGTGCTCACCGGCCGGCATGCCTGGCAGAATGAAGAGGCCGGAAATCACATGGCTTACTTCCCGGCCAAGCTGACCAGCTGGCCTGAAGTGCTCGTCCGGAGCGGCTGGCACATGGGCATCACAGGCAAAGGCTGGGGGCCTGGCATTGCCAACGATGCCGACGGCAAGCCCCGACAGATCACGGGCAAGCCGTTCAACCGCCGCAAGGCGGAGGGCCCCACGAAGAGCATCGGCAACAACGACTACGCGGCCAACTTCGTCGATTTTCTCGATGCCCGCCCCGAGGGGGCTCCTTGGTGTTTCTGGTATGGGAGCACCGAGCCGCATCGCGGCTACGAGTTCCAGTCCGGAGTGATGAAGGGGGGCAAAAAGCTCGCCGACGTGTCTCGGGTTCCCGGCTACTGGCCCGATGAGGACACAGTCCGGCACGACATGCTCGACTATGCCTTCGAAGTCGAGCACACCGACTCGCACCTCGGCCGCATGCTGGCGGAACTCGAGAAACGCCAGCTGCTCGACTCGACGCTGATCATCGTCACCAGCGACCACGGTATGCCCTTCCCGCGTGTGAAAGGGTATGCCTATCTCGACTCCAATCACGTCCCGCTGGCGATCCGCTGGCCCGGCGGCATTCCCAGCGGCGGCCGCCTGATTGATGACTTCGTCGACTTCACCGACATTGCCGCGACAATGCTCGACTACGCGGGGATCCCCGCGGCGAAAGCCGGGATGCAGCCAATGACCGGAAAGAGCTGGCGTCCGCTCCTGGAGAGCGACAGAAGCGGACGCATCCTGGCTGAACGCGACCACGTGCTCGTCGGAAAGGAGCGCACCGACGTCGGCCGCCCGCACGACTGGGGCTATCCCATTCGCGGCATCGTGACGGCCGACTATCTGCTCCTGAAGAACTACGAGCCCTCACGCTGGCCCGCCGGCAATCCCGAGACGGGATACCTCGATACGGATGGCAGCCCGACCAAGTCATTGATTCTCGAACGAGGACGCAAGGATCGCCACGACACGTTCTGGAATCTCAATTTCGGACGCCGTCCCGCGGACGAAGTCTACGACCTGCGGACCGATCCCGACTGCGTGAAGAACCTCGCGGCCGATCCTGGCCGGCAGAGGATTGCGGCAACACTGCGCGAGCGGATGGAGAATCAGCTCAGGTCACAGGGAGATCCGCGCCAGTTCGGAGACGGCCGCGTGTTTGATGAATACAAGCCGACGAACGGCGTCGGCTTCTACGACAGATACCTGCGGGGCGAGAATCCACCGGCGGGGTGGGTCAACAAATCCGACTTCGAACCAGGGCCGCTCGACACACCATGAAAAGCCTCTTCGCGATTCTCCTGGTCGGTCTGCTGACGAGTCCCGCCATCTCGGCCGACCGCCCGAACATCGTGTTCATCGTGGCCGACGACATGGGCTATGCCGACCTGGGAGTCCAGGGCGCTCGCGGTTTCAGAACCCCGAATCTCGATCGACTGGCCGCGGAGGGAACGCGGTTCACGAACTTCTACGTGGCCCAGGCGGTGTGCACTGCCTCGCGCGCCGCGCTGATGACCGGTTGCTATCCCAACCGGCTCGGCATGCAGGGCGCCTATAACCACACCAGCCGCGACGGCATTGCCGACGAGGAATGGCTCCTTCCGGAAATGCTCCGGGACGCCGGTTACGCGACCGCCGGGATGGGAAAGTGGCATCTCGGAACGCGTCCGAAATTTCATCCGATGCGCCACGGATTCGACGAGTGGCTCGGCATTCCGTACTCCAACGACAACACGAAGTATCACCCCTCGCTCGCCACCGAGATGCCGCCGCTCCCGCTGTACGACGGCGAGCGCGTCGTCGAACTCGATCCCGATCAGTCAACGTTCACCAGGCGTCTCACCGAGAGAGCGGTCGACTTCATCGAGCGCAAGGCCGACCGGCCATTCTTTCTCTACCTGCCGCATGTGATGCCGCACGTTCCGATCTTCGCCTCGGCGCAGTTCTCCGGTAAGAGTGGCGCCGGGCTGTACGGCGATGTGATCGAAGAACTCGACTGGTCGGTCGGTGAAATCCTCGCGACGCTGAAACGTCTCCACCTGGAAGAGAAAACCCTCGTCATCTTCATTTCTGACAACGGACCGTTCCTGTCGTACGGCGAGCACGCCGGATCAGCCGCCCCTCTCCGCGAAGGAAAACTCACGACGTTTGAAGGAGGTCTCCGCGTCCCCTGCCTGGCCCGCTGGCCGGGCCACATCCCCGCCGGACGTGTCTGCGACATTCCCTTCATCGGCATCGACTGGTTGCCGACGCTCACTGAACTGGCCAGCGGAAAAACGTCCACGCTGACGATCGATGGTCGTTCGGTCAAAGCGGTCCTGCTCGGGGAGGAGAAGGTCGCCGCCCCCCATGAGGCACTCTTCTTCTATTCCGGCACGGCACTACAGGCCGTGCGCAGCGGGCCGTGGAAACTGCACTTCGCCCATCCCTACATCACCGTTGCCGGCGAGCCGGGCCGTGGCGGCAAGCCTTCCAATTGGGGAAAGCTCGCGCCGACGTCGATCACCCAGTCGGGCGTCGAAGGAATCGCGACGCGCCACGGATACCGCATCGAGCCGCTGGAACTCTCCCTGTTCAATCTCGAAACCGATCCGGGCGAACGCGAGAACCTCGCCTCGAAGCATCCCGAAATCGTCGCCCGGCTTTCGAAGCTCGCCGAACCGGTTCGCCTGGAACTGGGCGACACTCTTCAGGGAGTGCAGGGGAGCGGCGTCAGGGCTTCCGGAATTGACCGCTCGCAGGACTCCTCACCATGAAACTCGCCACGTTCCTCGCCATCACGCTCGTTCTCGGGGCCGTCGACACTCTCGTCGCGGCGCCTCCCAACATCATTCTCATGATGGGTGATGACCACGGATGGGAGGAAACGGGCTACAACGGCCATCCGCACGTCAAGACGCCTGTCCTCGACGAAATGGCCGCCACCGGCCTGCGGTTCGACCGCTTCTATGCGGGGCATCCGAACTGCTCGCCAACGCGCGCCAGCTTTCTGACGGGACGCCATCCCAACCGCATGGGGACGTTTGCTCCCGGGTGGTCGTTCCGGCCCGAGGAAATCACGATCGGTCACGTGCTCCGCAATGCCGGGTATCGCACGGCCCACTTCGGAAAGTGGCACGTCGGCCCGGTCAATGCCGCCTCCCCGACGAACCCGGGCGCGATGGGCTTCGAGGAATGGCTGTCGCACGACAACTTCTTCGAGATGAATCCGTCGCTCTCGCGGAACGGAGGACCGCCGGAAGTCCATCCGGGCGAAAGCTCGGACGTCGTGATCCGGGAAACCATCAAGTTCATCGACCATAGCCGCGCAGCGGACAAGCCATTCTTCACGATCGTCTGGTTCGGATCGCCGCACGAGCCCTACAGCGGGCTCCCGCAGGATCTCGCCCTGTATGACGATCTTCCCGGTAAGTATTCCAAGCCCGTGAAAGTCACGTCCAATGAGACCGGCGGGCAGGTCAGCCGCCCGCAGGGCGAAGTGCTGCGCGAGCGGTATGCAGAGATTACCGCGATGGACCGCGCCATCGGCAACCTGCGGAAGCACCTCGCGGCCACCGGGCTCCGCGACAATACGCTGCTGTTCTACTGTGGAGACAATGGCACGTCCGACGACTCGGCGCTCCGTGTGCCGCACCGGGGCGTGAAGTCGCAGGTGTACGAAGGAGGCGTCCTCGTTCCGGGCCTGATCGAGTGGCCCGCCCGCATTCGCGCGCCGCGCGTCTCGAAGTTCCGCGCGTCGACCAGCGATCTCCTGCCAACGCTCTGCGCCCTCACCGGGCAGCCGCTTCCGGGCCGCGTTCTGGACGGCGTCGACCTGACGCCCGTTCTCGATGGAAAGTCCGAGAGCCGGAATGCTCCGCTCTGTTTCTGGATGTTCGACACCACCCGCCTGATGAGCAGCAAACCGGAACCCTGGATCGATCCGGCTCTCCAGAAAGGGACGACGCCACTGGTCAAACTCATGGGGGGCAAGCCGACCCGCGACTTCACGAATTTCCGCAGCCCGCCGCTCACCGAGGCGGACGACATCGGCCCGCGGGCGATTATTGATGGCCAGTACAAGCTCGTGATCCACGACCGAATGGCCGGAAGCCCGAAGCGGGAGTTGTTCGACCTCGAGGCCGATCCGGGAGAGCAGGCAGACGTTTTCACGCAGCGTCCCGATCTGGCCGAGCAACTGGCGTCGAAACTCGAGGCGTGGCAGAAGTCGGTCCGCAGCAGCCTCACCGGCGCGGACTACGCGCCGGCCAGACCGTAAGCCTGTCAGCCCAGCGACGGGCGGGGCTCTGTCAGCACGTCGTGCAGCACGTGGCCATGCACGTCGGTGAGACGGCGCTCGATGCCGTTGTGGTAGTAGCTCAGCCGTTCGTGATCGAGCCCCATCAGGTGCAGGATCGTGGCGTGCAGGTCGTAGATCGTCGAAACGTTCTCGACCGCCGCGTAGCCAAGATCATCCGTCGCCCCGTAGCTGAAACCCCGTTTGACGCCGGCCCCGGTCATCCAGGCGGTGAAGCCGCGCGGGTTGTGGTCGCGACCGCTCGCCCCCTTCTGAAACGTCGGCATCCGCCCGAACTCCGTGACATAGACAACCAGCGTGTCATCGAGCAGCCCGCGCTGCTTGAGGTCGGAAATGAGCGCGGCCGCGGGTTGATCGAGAATCGGGCCGTGGATCTCGTACTGTTCCTTGAGCTTCCGATGGCCGTCCCAGTTTCCGACCCCTTCGCCCATCGCATACGCGCCGTTGTAAAGCTGCACGCAGCGGACATCGTTCTCCAGCAGCCGTCGCGCGAGGATGCAGTTCTTTGCGAATCCGCTGCGGACCGGATCAGGATGATCAGCGCCGTAGGCCTGGATCGTCGAGAGTGATTCCGTCGAGAGGTCTCCCACCGTCGGCACGGACAGCTGCATGCGCGCGGCAAGTTCATAGCTGGCGATGCGGGCCGCCAGTTCGGAGTCGCCCGGATACTTTGTCAGGTGGCGTTCGTTGAGGAACTTCAGCGCATCGGCCGTGGCCCGATCCGTCGCGGCATTCACCTTCGCGGGCCGGTTCAGGTTCTCGATCGAGCGGCTCGAGTTCATGGCCGTTCCCTGGAACACGGCCGGAAGGAAGCCGTTCGTCCAGTTGTTCACGCCGGCCTGCGGCACCCCACGGGGATCGGGAATCGCGACGAAGGCCGGGAGATTGGCCGCCTCGCTGCCGAGGGCGTAGCTGATCCACGAGCCGACGCTCGGAAAGCCGTCGAAGATGAATCCCGTGCTCATCTGGTTCTCGGCCGGTCCGTGCGTGTTCGACTTGGCCGTCATCGAATGGATGAAGCAGAGATCGTCCGCGAGTTCCGCCAGATGGGGAACGAGGTCCGAGATCATCTTCCCCGATTCGCCGCGGGGCCGGAATTCGAACTGCGGCCGAACGAGATTTCCATTTTCTCCCTGGAAGGTGATGAGCTTCTCCTGACTGCCGGGCATCGGCTTGCCGTCCATGCGGACGAGTTCCGGCTTCCAGTCGAACGAATCGATATGGCTCAGCGCCCCTGCACAGAACAGAACGACGACGCGCCTGGCCCTGGGTTCGAAATGAGGCTTCCGCGGCGCCAGGGGACGCTCGGGAGAGATCTCGGGGCGCTGCGGAGTCGAAGCGCCCGCCTGCCGCGCGAGCAACGATGCCAGCGCGATGCCGGCGAGTCCGTTCGCGGCGTCTCCCATAAACCCGCGGCGGGAAAGGAGATGCTGTCCGGTGAGAGAGGGAGGGAAGGTCATGGATCGGCCAGGCTCAGGGAAGGAACAGGAACTCATTCGAGTTCAGGAGCGCCCGGCAGAGAGCGGGAAGACCGTGCTCCTCGACGAGCGACTCGCAGAGTTGCGATTCCTCCGCATCGGGGACTCGCTGCAGAACGAACTGGAACGCCTGCCGCACCTGGTCGGGCCGCGTCGGCCCGGCCTGCTGCTCGATCCGCCCGGCCAGCAGCTCCGCCTGCTGGATCACGAAGCCGCTGTTGAACAGGTTGAGGGCCTGAAGCGGTGTGGTCGATCGCGGGCGCTTGGGTTGCGGCTGTCCCGCGTCAGGGCAGTCGAACGCTCCGAAGGTCGCGTCCTGCGCCACGCGGACCTTCGTCATATAGATCGCACGACGCCATTCCGCCGGGCCGAATTCCGGCTTCGGGTTGTACAGCCGCACGTAGTTCGAATTGGGGGCGAACACGCTGAAGCCGGGCCCGCCCATCCGATCGTCTAGCGTTCCGGCGGAGGCGAGCATGTTGTCCCGGACGACTTCCGCCTCCAGCCGACGGGGCGGAAATCTCCACACGAGACGCGACTGGGCATCGACGGCCAGGCAGTCAGGCCGGGGAGCGCTCGCCTGCTTCCAGCAGGCGCTCATGACGATGACCTTCTGCATGTGCTTGATGCTCCATCCCGAGCGGATGAACTCACCGGCCAGCCAGTCGAGCAGCTCCGGGTGACTGGGTTTCGCCCCGTTGCGGCCAAAGTCGTTCGGAGTCGAGACGAGTCCTTCGCCGAAATGATGCTGCCACAGCCGGTTGACCATCACCCGGGCGACGAGTGGATTCTGCGGATCGGCCAGCCAGCCGGCGAACGCGATGCGCCGAGCCTGCTCGGGCGTCTCGTCCGGCAACCGGAACTCTGGACGCAACGCCTGCACGGCCGAGGGGGAGACGGCCTCCCGCTTCTGCATCGCCTCACCGCGATGCAGTCGAAACATCTGTGGCGCGGGCTCAAACCGCCCGGCGTAGACCACGCTGTCGCCCCACAGCGCCGCCAGACGCTGCTCGATCCCTTGAAGTTCATTGTCGAGCTTGCCTGCCTGCCTCCGGTCGACTTCGGAAAGCTCCGCCTGCGGCGTTCCTTCTCCCGCTCCAGGCGACTGACGATCGCTCGACGCTGCAATCACCTTCCAGCCGCCGTCGGGCATCTGGGCTTCGATGAGGTACTCGGTGGCCAACCGGTCGCGGTACTTCTCTTCCCGGTCGCGGCCCCACACGACCGCTTCCACCGATTCGGGCCGGGCGAACTCGATCGCGATCCATCCGCCGCCGGGGGTCGACGAGATCCAGCTGCGGCTGTTTCCGTAGCGCCCGTCGTTGATGTGAGCCAGTCGATGCTTGGGATTGTCATAGCTGCCGGATGCCTCTGGCTTTGCGCCATCACTGGCGAGGGCAACATTTCTCGCATCGGTCGCGTAGATCTCCAGTTCATCAATGCAGGGCTCGTGTCGATTGTCATCGACAGTTTTCTGGATCGTGAAACGGATCTTCCTGGTTTCGACCGGTGGAAAACGCTCGATGTTCCGGCGCGGCGAGACTTCCGGCCGGAGCGGCGCGCCTTCCCCCAGCTGGGCCGGTGGCTCAAGAAGGGCCCGTTCGTGGGAAGCCAGCGCGAGCCGTTCCTGCAGCTTGAGCCGTTCCTGCAACTTCGAGTCGTTGGCCTGCGCGAGTGGTCGCTCGCCATGACGCACGCCGGCGAAGATCGCCTGCAGGCCGTAGTAGTCGGTCTGCGCGACAGGGTCGAACTTGTGGTCGTGGCAACGGGCGCAGTGCAGCGTGAGGCCGAGGAATGCCCCACCGGCATTCGCGACCATATCATTCAGTTCGTCCTGACGCGCCTTCTGAATCGACTCTTCGTCCTTACCGGTCTGGCCCGGCAGAAGTGCGGCCGCGGCGACGAGAAACCCGGTGGCGGCGTCGACGCCCGTCGCATCTCCCGCGAGTTGTTCCCTGATGAACTGCGGATAGGGAGTGTCCGCATTGAACGCCTGGATGACATAGTCGCGGTAGGGCCAGGCGTTTTCCCGGGGGGTGTTGACTTCGAAGCCGTGCGTCTCGCCGAATGCGATGACGTCGAGCCAATGCCTTGCCCAGCGTTCTCCGTATTGCGGCGATGCCAGCAAACGGTCGACGAGCTTCTCAAATCCGCGGGGATCAGCATCGGCCACGAAGGCGTCGACTTCTTCGGGGTTCGGAGCCAGTCCCGTGAGGACCAGTGACGCCCGGCGAATCAGTGTGCGACGATCGGCTTCGACCGACGCGGTCAGGCCCGACTTCGTGAGGTCCGCGCGAATGAAGTGATCGACGCCCAGTCCGTCAGGGAAGGTGCGAAGCGGCTGGAACGACCAGTGATCGAGCCGGTTCTCCGCGACCGCCGAATCGACTCCCTCAGGCCAGACGGCCCCTTCGTCAACCCAGCGTGTGAGCAGCGAGATCTGCTCAGCCGTCAGGCGCGGCCCTTCGGGCGGCATTCTCAGGTCGTCCCCGGTTTCGGTGACAAGCTGGATCAACGCACTGTCGGCCGACCGCCCGGCGACGATGACCGCGCCGTAAGATTCTCCGCCCTTCAGGGCAGCGGCCTTGATGTCGAGCCTCAAGCCCGACTTCTGCTTCTCCTCTCCGTGGCATGCGATGCAGCGTTCCTTGAGGAGAGGCTGGATATCACGCACGAAGTCGACCTTGTCCGCTGCCGAAGCGGGCGCGCCGGGAACCATGAGAGGCCCGCAGGCGAAGAACAGGACGCACAGGGCTCGACGGGAACGCGAACTCACAGCAACCTCATACGGGACGTTCGGTCACAAGTCATCATGTCTCGCGCGCAACGCCTGTCAACGTTGCCGGGGCAAGTCGTTTGTCCGGCCACGGACTTCAACCGCCGTCCCCGCGAGAGTCACCGGCAGGTGAGGGTGTTCGCGGCGTCGCTGAACGCGGCCCGCATCGACTATCTTCGATTCTGCACCAGTGGATTCGACTCACAGGAGTTTGGGATGACGTTCCGTGCGCTGCAGTGGCTTCCCGTGATCTGGATGGGTCTGGGCCTGACTTCGACTGCGGCCAGCGCGGACGACCTGCCGCCTTCGCTCTTCGTGGAAGGCTATGCGGACAAGATCTCCTACGCGCCGGGCGAAGAGGTTGCCCTGCACGTCTCGACCTCCGCGCCCCGCTTCGCGCTCACCGTCTCCCGCGTCGGCGCAGAGGTCAAAGAGGTCCTCGCGAAGGCTGATATTCCGGGTGTCCTCTCGCCCGTTCCCGAGAACGCGTCCTCGCATGGCTGCCGATGGCCTGCGGCGTTCCGATTCAAGATCCCGGAGGACTGGACGAGCGGCTATTACGCCATCCGATTCTCGGCGAGCGACGGCGGCGGCAAGTGGGTCGCCCGTGGCCGAAGGACCGCCGAGTCGCAGGCCTTCCTGATCGTCCGGCCAGCGCAGCCCGGAACGAAGTCTCGCATCCTGCTGCAGCTCAGCACCAACACCTACAACGCCTACAACAACTGGGGAGGCAGCAGCCTCTACGCCTACCACGGTCGCGCGAATCTTCAGGGACATCGCGTCTCGTTCCTCCGTCCGCCGGCCAGTCAGTTTGAGAACTGGGAACGCCCGTTCGTCGCCTGGGCCGAGAAGAACGGATATGCGATCGATTTTTGCGCCAACGGCGACCTCGAGTTCCATCCCGAACTGCTCGCGGCGTACAAGCTGGTGTTGAGCGTCGGGCATGATGAGTACTGGTCGTCTCTGATGCGCGACCACCTCGAAGCGTTCATCGGCAAGGGAGGAAACGTCGCCTTCTTCAGCGGCAACACCTGCTGCTGGCAGGTTCGCAGTGAAGACGACGGAACGGCCCTCACGAGCTGGAAGCAATCCCCCAACTCCGACCCGCTCTATCCCGAGCCCGACAAAAAGCTGCTCTCCACGCTGTGGAGCCATTATCTGATCGGCCGGCCCGAGAACCAGCTGACCGGCGTGGGCTTTCTCTGGGGCGGCTATCACAAGAGCCACGGCCAGTTCATGGACGGCAAAGGGGCATTTCGCGTCCATCAGCCTGATCACTGGCTGTTCGCCGGAACCAATCTCCGCCGCGATGACGAGTTCGGCGCGAAACACTCCATCGTCGGTTACGAATGCGACGGCTGCGAGCTCGACTGGAAGGACGGCCTCCCCGTGCCGACTCATCGCGATGGAACGCCCGAGACCTTCCAGGTCCTGGCGACTTGCCCGGCCAAGTGGCATCCGGACGATTGCGAATGGTACGAGAAGTGGGAACGGGGCCGTGTCGGCAACGCCGTTCTCGGCGTCTACACGCGCGGCGGGACCGTTTTCACCTGCGGCTCGACCGACTGGGCTCACGGTCTTCGCGGTGGTGATGAAGTGACGGAGCGGATCACACGCAACATTCTCGACCGCCTGGGCACGCCCTGAGGGGTGAAGAGTGGCGTCGATCGAGACATGCTCCGAGACGATCACTGTTCGGGACGCGGTGCAGGAGCGCGCTGCTGCGAGCTTTCGCTGCCCTGAGTGAAGCATGTGGTCGCATCGTGCGTTACCATCACCGTTCACGCCCAAGTCGGGCCCTCCCCGGGCCTGCAAATGTCGCCCCAGGATATCCCACAGCGAGTGATCCGGCGCATGAGTTCCAGCGGACGACGATCAGTCAACCTGACTCGCGACGTCATCACGTCGACACTGGTCCGCACTCTCGCGGCGCTGGGCGGACTGTTCTTCGGCGCGGAGGCACGATCGCAAACCGTTCCCCCCGGAGACCGTGGAATCGAGTTTTTCGAGAACCGCGTCCGGCCCGTGCTCGCCGAGCACTGCTATAAGTGCCACGGCCCGGTGAAGCAATTCGCAGAACTCCGGCTCGACTCCAGAAAGGCGATGCTGGACGGGGGCGATACCGGCCCCGCAATCGTTCCGGGAAAACCGGAGGCGAGCCTGCTGGTCGAGGCGGTGCGTCATGGCGACGTCCAGATGCCGCCCAATGACAAACTGAAGGACGAAGAGATCGCGGCCATCGAGAAGTGGGTCCGGATCGGCGCCCCGTGGCCGGAGGCACCCAGTGTCGCGACCGCGGAAGACGTCAGCAGGTCCCACTGGGCCTTTCAACCCGTGAAGGACGTCGCTCTTCCGGCGGTCCATTCACCCGGATGGGTCCAGAGTCCGATTGATCGGTTCATCCTGGCAGGCCTCGAGAAGGCCAATCTGGCTCCGTCCGCCCCGGCCTCGAGGCGAGCCCTGATTCGCCGCGTCACCTACGACCTGATCGGCCTTCCGCCCACCCCGGAAGAAGTCCGCGAGTTTGAAGAGGACTCCGATCCCGCCGCGTACGAGAAGGTCGTGACGCGGCTCCTCGCCTCGCCCCACTATGGTGAGCATTGGGGACGGCGCTGGCTCGATGTGGCGAGATACTCCGACACCAAGGGCTATGTGTACGCTCGCGAGGAGAAAGTCTTCGTCCACGCCCCGACCTACCGCGACTGGGTCGTGAAGTCGCTGAACGACGACCTCCCCTACGACCAGTTCGTTCAGCTTCAGGTGGCGGCCGACGCGATCGTCCCCGATGAGTCTGCCGATCTCGCGGCCCTGGGCTACCTCACACTCGGCCGGCGATTCCTGGGCGTCACGCCCGACATTGTCGACGACCGCATCGACGTCGTGACCCGTGGGCTGCTGGGTCTGACGGTCGGCTGCGCCCGCTGTCACGATCACAAATACGATCCGATTCCCACTGCCGACTACTACTCGCTTTATGGAGTCTTCCAGAACTGTACGGAGCGGGTCGTGCAGGTTGGGCCGGCAGCGGTCGACGACCCCGCATTCTCCCATGAACTGGATCGCCGGCAGCGAGTCCAGCGCGAGACCTTCGCCCTCGTGCAGGGTGAGGTGTCCGACCGCGTCCGCCGCCGCATCACGGACTATCTCGTCGCGCAGACGGAGATGGAGAAGTACCACGATGAGAACTTCGACATCATCATCGAGAAGGGGGATCTCGTTCCCCTGATCGTGCGTCGCTGGGAGACGTACCTTTCCCAGCCGGCACGGGCGCAGGATCCGGTGTTCGGGGCGTGGACACGTTTCGCGGCGCTGCCCGCGGCCGAATTTGCAGCGAGGGCCCCGGATGTTGTCTCCATGATGCAGGGGCCGGAAGGCGAACCCCTGCTGCCGGAAATCCGGAATCTGTTTGCGACGCCACCCGCGAGCATGCGCGAGGTCGCCGAACGCTATGGCCGCTTCCTGAACGAGTTCGACAAACGCTGGACGTCGCTCCCGGCGGGAGGGGCATCCGGCGACACGCTCTGGGCTCGACTCGCTGAAGCGGAGTCGTCTCCACTTGTCCGGCTGCTTTATGGGGCGGATTCACCCTGTGCGCTTCCAAGCGAGCATATCTCGACGATCGAGCGGATGATGGACAGCGCCAACTGCAACCTCCTGTGGAAGGTGCAGGGGGATGTCGATCGCTGGATCATCCAGTCGCCGACGGCTCCACCGTTCACCACGGCGCTCGTCGACAAGCCCTCGCTGACCGAACAGCGAATTTTTCGACGCGGGAATCCTTCACTCAAGGGAGACATCGTTCCCCGCCGCTTCCTCAAAGTCCTTTCCGGACCGTCACGATCGCCCTTCAAGAATGGCAGCGGCCGGCTCGAACTGGCGAGGTCGATTGTCGATCCCGCAAATCCCCTGACGGCCCGCGTCTGGGTGAACCGTATGTGGGGCCATCATTTCGGTGCCGGGCTTGTTCGAACGCCAAGCGACTTCGGGCTTCGGGCCGAGGCGCCCTCCCATCCGGAGCTTCTCGACTGGCTTGCCGATCGCTTCATCAAAGAAGGCTGGAGCACGAAGCGCCTTCACCGGCTCATCGTTCTGTCGAGCACATATCAACAGCAGTCCGCGGCGTCATCGGGCGAACTCGCCAGTCGTGCTCAGCAGGTCGATCCCCAGAATCGGCTGCTGTGGCGAATGCATCCGCATCGTCTTTCTTTTGAAGAGCTGCGAGACACCTGGCTGGCCACCTCGGGCCGACTCGAGGCGCGTCTGGGAGGGCGCTCGACAGATCTGCTGGCCGCCAATCCGCCGCACCGCCGTCGCACCCTGTATGGCTCTATCGACCGGCAGTTTGTTCCGGATGTGCTGCGGATGTTCGACGTCGCGAATCCGGACCTGCACTCGCCCCAACGCAGCGAAACGACGGTTCCGCAGCAGGCGCTCTTCGGATTGAACCACCCGCTCGTCGCCGAGTGCGCCCGTGATCTTGCGAAGCAGCGACCGGACGACCCAGAGCCGTTCGTCCGCCTGGTGTTTCAGGATCTCTACCAGCGTGAGCCTTCTCCGGATCAGCTCTCGCAATGCGTGTCCTATCTCAGGGCCGCCGAGAACGAACCCGAGCCCCAGCCCCCCGCCGGCGCAGAGGACTGGCGTTACGGATACGGGGAAGTCGATCCGAAAAACGGACAGGTCGCAGCGTTCTCGCCCTTGCCGCACTTCACCGGTGAGGCGTGGCAGGGTGGACCGAACTGGCCCGATCGCAAATTCGGCTGGGTGCAGATCACCGCGTCCGGCGGGCATGCCGGCAACGACCTCAAGCATGCCGCCATCCGCCGCTGGGCTTCGCCGGCCGCGATGACGATCGCGGTGAAGTCGCTGGTGCGCCACGACGTCGCCGCCGGCGACGGGATTCGATGCGCCATCATCTCCAGCCGCCACGGCTCTCTGAAGACGCAGGTTGTGCACAACACCATGACCGAGCTGAACGTGGACTCGATCAAAGTCGAGCCGGGTGACACGCTCGATTTCGTGGTCGACTTCCACGCGAACCTGAACAGCGACCAGTACCAGTGGGCGCCGGTGATCACCGAACTCGCGCAGGAGAACAGCCAGGCGCGCATCTGGGACGCCCAGGCGCAGTTCAGCGTCCGCAAGACGTCGCCCCTCGATCCACGAAGCCAGCTTGTCCAGGTGCTCTTGCTGTCGAATGAACTGATGTTTGTCGACTGAGCCACCGCTTTGAGGCCGGGAATGCACTCACTTCCGCAATTTTCTCTGGACCGCCGCTCACTGCTTGCACGGAGCGGGCTGGGACTCGGCGCTCTGGCCCTTCCAGGCCTGCTGGCCGATGACGGACGACTTCTGGCCGCGCAGGCGGAGAGTGGTGGAATTGCAGCCCGGCAACCGCATTTTGCCGGCCGCGCAAAGCGGGTGATTCACTTCTTCCTGAACGGTGGCCCGTCGCACGTCGACACGTTCGACCCCAAGCCCGAACTGACGAAACGCTCCGGGGAAGTCGTTCCGGTCAACCTTGCCACGGAGAGGAAGACCGGCGCGGCCTTTGGCTCGCCCTTCAAGTTCCGCCGCTATGGCGAAAGCGGAATTGAAGTCAGCGAACTCTTCGAGAAGACGGCCGCCCACATCGACGACATCGCCGTCATCCGCTCGATGTATGCCCAGGTTCCCAACCACGAACCGTCGCTCATGCTGATGAACTGTGGGGACTCGGTGCAGCCACGGCCGAGCGTCGGCGCGTGGGTGCTGTACGGCCTGGGCGTCGAGAACCAGAACCTCCCCGGCTTCCTCGCCATGTGTCCGAACGGCTATCCCATCAAGGACGCCGAGAACTGGCAGGCCGGTTTCCTCCCGGGCGCTTACCAGGGAACCTTCGTCGATCCGAAGCATCGCGAACTCGACCGGCTGATCGAGAACATCCGCAGCCCGCACGCGACGCCGGCGACGCAGCGGCGGCAGCTCGAGCTGCTAAGGACGCTCAATTCAGAACACCTCCAGGCGCGCAACGACTCCCGGCTGGAAGCGAGAATCCAGTCGTTCGAACTCGCCTTCCGCATGCAACATGAAGCGGCCGAAGCCTTCGACCTGCGCCAGGAACCTCAGCACATCCAGGACGCCTACGGCGGCGGAGTCCACGGGCGTCAGACCCTCATCGCCCGCCGGCTCATCGAACGCGGTGTCCGTTATGTTCAGCTCTGGCATGGGGCCGGACAGCCCTGGGACAACCACAGTAACCTGGAGAAGAGTCACCGCTCACTCGCGGCCGAAATCGACCAGCCGATCGCGGCGTTGATTGCCGACCTCAAGCAGCGCGGACTGTTTGACGAGACGCTGATTCTCTGGGGAGGGGAGTTCGGGCGCACCCCGACGGTCGAGCTCAACGGCGGCGGCCAGTCGATCCTGGGACGTGACCACAACCACTATGGGTTCAGCGTCTGGATGGCTGGCGGCGGAATCCGGGGCGGGGTCACTTACGGGGCGACCGACGAGTTCGGATTCAAGGCCGTCGAGAAGCCTGTCAGCGTACACGACCTCCATGCCACGATGCTTCACCTCCTCGGATTCGATCACGAGCGCCTGACCTACCGGTACGCAGGAAGAGACTTCCGACTCACCGACGTTCACGGCCACGTGCTGCACGACGTGATTGCCTGAAGGCAGTCAATCTCAGGAATCGCAGGCCACGACTTGAGGAACAGCGCTCATGCGGGACTCGAAACGGTCAAGTGCTCTGGCCAGGGCGGCTACGATCGCCTTCGCAGTCGTCCTCTGCCTGGCGGGCGATTCCCGGGCCGCGGATTCCCGGCCGAACTTCCTGTTCATCCTTGTCGACGACCAATCTCCATTCGACCTCCGGCTCTATAATCCTCACTCCATTCTCGACACCCCGAACATCGATCGCCTGGCGGCCGAGGGGATGACGTTCGATGGCGCTTACCACATGGGGGCGTTCATCGGCGGAGTCTGCACGCCGTCGCGCCACATGATCATGTGCGGCCGCACGGTGTGGCACCTTCCCAATTCGCCGAACGCCCTCGCGGAGGGAAAGTGTCCGCCGAATCTCGAGCAGCAGACGATCCCGGCAGTCTTCCGGCGGGCCGGCTACGCCACGATGCGGACCTGCAAGACGGGCAACAGCTATGAGGCGGCGAACAAGATGTTTGAAGTGCGCCGCGACGCGTCAAAACGCGGCGGCGATGCGGAGACCGGCAGCGCCTGGCACGCCCGGCAGGTCCTCGACTACCTCGACGAGCGCGCATCGTCCAAGGACGACCGCCCCTTCCTGATTCATTTCGGATTCTCGCATCCACACGACACGCGGATGGGCACACCCGAGCTGCTGGCCAAATATGGGGCGGTCAATCACGCCGACAGCAATTCACTTCCTCCGGCCAATGAAAAGCAGCCGGCACTTCCCATCGGCTACCTGCCGGCGCATCCCTTCCCGCATGGCCATCCCGGCCTCCGGGACGAGACGACCGTCAGCGGCGTGTGGGAACGACGGGACGAACGGACGATGCGGAATGAAGTTGGACGCCAGTTCGCCTGCAGCGAGAACATCGACATCCAGATCGGCCATGTGCTGAAGCGCCTGGAGGCGATGGGCCAACTCGAGAACACCTACGTGATCTACACGTCCGACCACGGCATCGCCATCGGACGCCACGGCCTGCAGGGGAAGCAAAACCTCTATCAGCACACCTGGCGCGTCCCCTTCATCGTTCGCGGCCCGGGAATCCGCCCCGGCTCGCGAGTGGAGGGCAACATCTATCTCCTCGACCTGCTCAGCACGCTCTGCGACATTGCCGATGTCCCGCGCCCGGAAACGAACGAGGGAATCAGCTTCAAGCCAGTGCTCCTCGGCCAGAAGCCCGCGACGCGCGACTTGCTGTACGGCGTCTACAACGGCGGCACAAAGCCCGGGATGCGCTGTGTCAGGCAGGGTGACTGGAAGCTGATCAAGTACGACGTCCTCGAGGGAACCGTCCGCGAAACACAGCTCTTCAACCTCCGGGAGAACCCCGACGAGTATCTGTCGCAGCACCACGCAGCCGAGGTGGTTGCCATGACAGGCCGCTCTCCGTCGACGAGCCAGCGGAATCTCGCGGACGACCCGCGCTATGCCGAGAAGCTCGCCGAGATGGAAGCGCTGCTCCTGTCCGAAATGCGACGACTGGATGATCCATGGCGTCTGTGGAATCAGCCCAAAGACGGCCTGACGTCTCCGCCGGAGGCCGCTCCCCGGAATCCACGCCGCAACCGGGCCAACGCCGCTCCGGCGGCTCCCTGACGAGCAGCCAATCCAAGACTCTCCACCACATCGCCCGATTCCCGGGCGCCTGAGCGAAAGTCGTCGCGATGAGAACTGCGAGTCGAGTCGTTGTCACGCTCCTGGCCTGCCTGCTGTCGTGGTCCTCGCCGATTGTCCCGCTCCGCGCGGCCGATTCCGACCGTGTCTCGACGTGGGAAGGGTTTGAACGGCGCGATTTCAAGGTTGATGGCCGCAACGCCCTGCTGGTGGCGCCAGCCGAACCAGCCGACGGAAAGCCCTGGATCTGGAGAACCGAGTTCTTCGGACACCAGCCGCAGGCCGACCTCGCCCTGCTGAGGAAGGGCTTCCACGTCGCCTACATCGATGTTCAGAACATGTATGGTGCGCCGGTGGCTCTCGATCACATGGATCGGTTCTACGAGCATCTCACTACCAGCCGCGGGCTGAATCCCAAAACCGTTCTCGAAGGCTTCAGCCGCGGCGGCCTGTTCGCCCTCAACTGGGCGGGCCGCCATCCCGATCGCGTGGCCTGCATCTACAACGATGCCCCCGTCTGCGACTTCAAAAGCTGGCCCGGCGGCAAAGGCCGTGGAAAAGGTTCGCCGACCGACTGGCAGCGATGCCTGAACGCGTACGGCCTCACCGAACAGCAGGCACTCAAATACCGGCTGAATCCGGTCGACAACCTGGAGCCACTGGCCCGCCTCAAGGTTCCGCTTCTCCACGTCTGCGGCGACGCCGACGACGTCGTCCCGATCGAGGAAAACACCCGCATCATCGAACAGCGGTATCGCGCACTGAACGGTCCGATCACCGTCATCGCCAAGCCGGGCGTCGGCCACCACCCTCACAGTCTCCCGAACCCCGGCCCGATTGTTTCGTTCGTGCTCAGCCACACCACGGGCGAATCCGCAAACGTCGCTCCCCGCGGTACCCTCGCCAATTCGCGAATCCGGTTCGAGCGCCGGAAGAAAGGTCACGTCGCGTTTCTCGGAGGTTCCATCACCGAGATGAACGGCTATCGCCCGCTCCTGTGCGAACTGCTGCAGAAGCGATTCCCGGAGACGGAGTTCCAGTTCACCAATGCGGGCATCTCGTCGACCTGCTCGACCACCGGCGCCTTCCGGTTGAAAACGGATGTCCTCGACCAGGTGCCTGTCGATCTGCTCTTCGTCGAGTTCGCCGTCAACGACGACCAGGACGCGGGGCATGCGCGGCACGAGTGCATTCGCGGCATGGAAGGGATCGTTCGCCACGTTCGAGAACACAACCCGAAAGCCGACATCGTCATCACTTATTTCGTCAATCCCGCGATGTTGAAAACGATCGAGGAAGGGAAGGTTCCCCTTTCCATCGGCAGCCACGAGGAAGTGGCGCGGCACTATGCGGTGCCGACGATTCATCTCGCGTCCGAGCTGGCCGATCGCATCCAGACGGGCGAGATGACCTGGGAGCGATTCGGCGGTGTTCACCCCGCTCGCCCGGGAAATGAACTCTGCGTCGAACTGATCGACAAACTCCTCTCCCGCGAATGGCAGGATTCGCTTCCCGCCGATGCGTCCCCCATCGCGCATCCCCTTCCGCCCAATCCGCTCGACCCGGCTAGCTACATCGCCGGACGGTTTCTCGATTCCCGGTCCGCCCGCCTCGGAGAGGGCTGGACGATCGAAAAGCCCAATTGGAGCAGCAACCCGAAACATTGGCGGGAGCGATTCAGGGAGCTTCCGCTGCTGCAGTCGGTCACTCCAGGCTCCGAGTTGTCGCTCTCGTTCGACGGGCGGGCGATTGGTGCCTATTTGCTCGCCGGCCCCGATGCCGGGATGCTTGAGTATTCGATCGACGGCGGCCCCTGGGCGACGATCGACCTGTTCCACAACTTCAGCAGTGCGCTGCACTATCCGCGCACGGTGATGTTCTCCGCCGATCTGCAGCCTGCGTCACACACGCTCCAGCTCCGAGTCGCGAGTTCCTCGAATCCGGCCAGCGCGGGGACAGCGGTTCGCATCATCCACTTCGTCGCCAATTGAGATCCGGAATGTCGGGCTCGCATGAAACTGCCGCGACGCCCCCCGGCCACATCCCTGCTTCGGAAGCGCATCATGATCCGGAAGAGTCTGCTGCTCCGCCTCGGACTTCTCGGCAGCCTGCTGGCCCTCGTCCCACAACCCGTCGCGGCCCAGAAATCGCCAAACCCGAAGCGGGCAGGGCGGGCTGAGGCCGCGAACACGCCCAATCCCAATGACGCCCGAAACTCGCGGATCGAGAACCCTCCGCCTGTGACGACCGAGGAGTTCGATCGTTACGCGATCTATGAATCGACCGCGCCGCGTCCTGCCGCCGCCGCCCCCACACCGACGACGCTTCCGCTCCCGCTCAACGCCGGAGACCGCATCGCATTCATCGGCAACACCCTCTTCGAGAACGCGCAGGACTACGGCTTCTTCGAAGGCATGGTTCAGCAGCAGAACCCGGACAGGAAGCTCGTGTTCCGGTATCTCGCGTGGTCGGCCGACGAAATCGGACTACAGCCCCGTCCCGACAACTTCGCCGACACCGAACAGCACCTGGCCCATGAGAAGGCGGACATCATCTTCGCCGCCTTTGGTTTCAACGAATCATTCGCCGGCGAAGCCGGGCTCGCGAAGTTTCGCACCTCCCTGAACGACTACCTCGCTGGCCTCAAAACGAAGGCGTTCAACGGAAAGTCGTCCCCCCGCATCGTGCTCGTCTCGCCGATCGCCAACGAGAACGTTCGCGGCGTCCCCGCGGCCGACCTCAACAACGAACGTCTTCGGACCTATGTCGCCGTCATGGAGGAAGTCGCCCGCGAGCAGCAGGTCGGCTTTGTGAATGTTTTCAAGGAGACTGCGGCCGCCATGAGCGAGCCGGGCGACCTCACGAGCAACGGCATCCATCTCAACGAAGAAGGCGAGCGACGCTTCTCCGAGATCCTGTTCCGCGGAGCTTTTGGAATCGAACCGCCGCAGGTCAGCGGATCCCTCCGCGACGCGATCGTCGACAAGAACCGGCAGTTCTTCCGACGCTTCCGGCCGCTCAACACCTTCTACTACACCGGCGGCCGCAACAAGGACTACGGCTATCTCGACTTCCTCCCCGCGATGCGGAACTTCGACCTGCTGGTCGTCAATCGCGACCAGCGGATCTGGGGCCTCGCACAGGGCAAGGCCGTTCCCGCGGTCGTGAACGACTCGAGCGTTCCGGAGCTTCCGAGAACGATTCAGTCGCGCGGGGCCAACGAATGGATGACCGCGGACGACGAGAGAAAGGCCTTTCGCGTCGACCCGCGTTTTGAAGTCAACCTGTTCGCCGGCGAGGAACAATTCCCCGACATCGCCAATCCGATCCAGATGCGGTGGGACTCCCGCGGACGGCTGTGGGTCAGCTGTTCGCTCACGTATCCCCACGTCTATCCCGGGCAGGAGCCTCGCGACAAGATCGTCATCCTCGAGGACACGGACGGCGACGGCCGGGCCGACAAGTCGACCGTCTTCGCCGACAGGCTGCACATCCCCCTGTCGTTCGAACTCGGCGACGGCGGCGTGTACGTCTCCGAACAGCCCCGACTGAGCTTTCTGCAGGACACCGACGGCGACGATCGGGCCGACGTGCATCGCACCGTGCTCTCAGGATTCGGCACGGAAGATTCCCACCACGCTCTCCACGACTTCACCTGGACGCCCGACGGCGACCTCATCTTCCGCGAGTCGATCTTCCACCATTCACAGGTGGAAACTCCCTACGGCCCCGTTCGGCAGCAGAACAGCGGGTGGTTTCGGTTCGAGCCCCGGACACAACGCCTCATCAGCTTCGGCAGCTATCCCAGCACCAATCCCTGGGGCGTGACCTTCGATGACTGGGGACAGCATGTCGCCAGTCATCCCGTCTACGCGGCAGCGTTCCATTCCCTCGACCCGCCCTATCCGCAGCAGCATCCCGCGCCGACGGGACTGCAGGCCTACTCCGGCGTCTGCGGGCACGAGTTCGTCGATTTCGCGACGTTTCCCAACGAGCTCCAGGGGCACTTCATCAAGGTGCGCTACAAGCCGACCAACAGGGTCGAGATCCTCAAGTGGAAAGAAGGCCCGTTCGGATTCGATGAGGAGTACGTCGGCGACCTGTTGTTCTCCACCAACCTGAGCTTCATCCCGGTCGATCTGCAGTTCGGCCCCCGCGGCGACCTGTACGTCTGCGACTGGTACAACCCCATCAAGGGGCACATGCAGTATTCGCTGCGGGATGACCGCCGCGACCGTCACTCCGGCCGCATCTGGCGCATCACCCCCAAAGGAAAACCGCTCCAGGAACCGCCCAAGATCGCCGGGCAGTCGATCGAACACCTCCTCGCGCTCCTGAAGCGGCCCGAATACCGCGTGAGGTTCTGGGCAAAGCGCGAGCTGCGCGAGCATGATCCGGTTCGGGTCGCGGCCGCTCTCGACGAATGGGTCCGGAAACTCGATCCGGCCGATCCGCGCTATCACCACCACCAGATGGAAGCCGTCTGGACCTACCGGACTGTCCAGGCGACAAGGCCCGCTCTTCTTCGCGAACTGCTCCGCTGCGACGACCATCACGCCCGCGCCGCCGCGACGCAGCAGCTTCGTTACTGGCATCCGCAGTTCGACGATGTCGCCGACCTCATCCGCGCTTCGGCCAATGATCCCAACGGCATCGTTCGCATGGAGGCCGCGATCGCCACGAGCTACATCGGGACGAAACCGACATTCGACGCCATGCTCGATGTCCTGAAACATCCGCGCGAGGGAGCGATGGGCTATGCGATCACGTCCGCGCTCGGGTCGCACACCCTCCGCGCCCTCTGGGAAGGCAACTCGAGCTACGACGTGGCGCGCATCCTCGCGCAGGCCGCCCGGGCCCGCGTGATCCGCGAACCGAAGCCGACCGCCGCGGAAGCCGCCTTCGATCGGAAACCAGGCCTCAAGCAGGTCAGCATCTCCTGCGTTCCCGAGCGGATGCTGTTCACCGTGACCGATTTCGCCGTCATGCCTGGCCAGCCGGTGAAACTCACTGTCAGGAATGCCGACGCCACCGACCACAACCTCGTGATCGTGAAACCCGATGCGCTGGCGGAAGTCGGCATGGCGGCCAACGAGATGGCAAAAGACCCGCGGAACGCGGCGTCAGACTTCATCCCGCCTCAGAAACGCGAGTTGATTCTCCACGCGACTCCCCTCATCGGCCCCACGCGCCCCTCGCAGATCCATGTGCTGCGTTTCACGGCCCCCGAGGAGCCGGGAGTCTACCCCTACGTCTGCACGTTCCCCGGGCACTGGGTCGTGATGAACGGCGTGATGGTCGTGGCGGCCGATGCGGAGAAAGCCGCCGGGCTCCTCGCCGCCAGTCAGCCGAAGGTCGTCCGCGAGTGGGCCATGCTCGACTTCGCGGACGCGTTCAACGAGCCCCCGCGTCATGACGACGCCACGCTGGCGCGAGGCATGACGGCCTTCGTCAAGGCGCGTTGCAACCAGTGCCACGTCGTCGCCGGCCACGGCGTGAACCTCGGTCCCGACCTGGTCGAGTCGGTCAAGACGCTCAAAGGCCCGGAACTCCTGCGACAGATCCTGGAACCTTCCAGCAGGATTCACGAGAAGTTCCAGACGTGGCAGTTCTCGACCAGCGAAGGCCGGATTGTCACGGGAGTCATCGTCAAGGAGACGCCCGAGGCCATTGAAGTCGCCACGAATCTGCTGACTCCCAACTCGCTCACGACGATCCTCAAGCGCGACGTCGATGAAAAGCAGATCTCGAAGATCTCCTCCATGCCGACAGGGCTCGTGAATGTCCTCTCACGCGCCGAGATTCTCGATCTGCATGCCTATCTCTCGGCCGGAGGCTATCACCCGCCGGCCCACCTCAAACATCACCACGACTGATCCCGTTCGTCAGTTGAACAGGAAGTGGCAGATGTCGCCGTCCTTCATGACGTAGGCCTTGCCTTCGACGCGGAGCTTCCCGGCGGCCCGGATTTCCTTCTCGCCCTTGTACTGTTCCAGGTCTTCGAGCGAATAGATTTCGACGCGGATGAAGCCCTTTTCGAAGTCGGAGTGGATGACGCCGGCGGCCTGCGGAGCAGTCGCGCCGACCGGCACCGGCCAGGCACGCACTTCCTGCTCGCCGGCCGTGAAGTAGCTCTGCAATCCGAGGGTGCGATACGCCTCGCGGGCGAGCACGGCGAGAGCGGGCTCGGTCAGGCCGCTCGCCTCGAGCATCCCCGCCCGGTCGGCTTCGTCAAGCTCGGCAATCTCCGCTTCAAGCTTGGCGCAGACCGGGACGACTCCCGCCCCGACCTTCGCAGCAAACTCCCGAACCTTTTGGACCAGGGGGCCTTCCCCCTTGAGGTCGGTTTCATCGACGTTGGCGACGTACAGGATGGGCTTGGCGCTGAGGAAGCCGTATGAGGCGATGATCTTCTTTTCGTCCTTGTCCCACTCGAGCTTTCGGAGTGGCTCGTCTTTCGCCAGCTGCTCCTTGCACTTCTTGAGAACCGCGACGCGGGCGATCATGTCCTTGTCGCCGCTCTTCGCCGCGCGCTCCGCCTTCGAGAGCGTCGAATCGACCGTCTGCGCATCGGCCAGCAGCAGTTCGATTTCCACGATCTCGATGTCCGACAGCGGATCGACCTTGCCGCTGACGTGGATCACATCGGGATCCTCGAAGCACCGACAGACCTGCAGGATGGCGTCGACTTCGCGGATGTGCGTCAGGAACTTGTTGCCCAGTCCTTCCCCTTCGCTGGCCCCTTTGACGATGCCGGCGATGTCGACGAGCTTGAGCGCCGTCGGGACGAGCTTCTTGGGAACGATGTACTTGCTGATCCGGGCGAGCCGGCCGTCCGGAACAGGGACAATCCCTTCGTTCGGGTCGATCGTGCAGAACGGATAGTTGGCGCTCTGCGCCTGCTTCGACTGCGTGAGGGCGTTGAAAAGTGTGCTCTTTCCGACGTTGGGCAGACCGACGATTCCAGCTTCCATTCCTGTTTCCGACTCGCAAAGAAGAGGCCACGAAACCAGCAGGATATCGACGGCAGGGGCCATCCGTCACCGCATCCGGCCTCGCGCCCGGCTATTCCGCGGAAACTCACCTGGAGATGAGGTTTCCGTCGTCAGCCGCCGGAATCGCCGAACAACGGTCAACTCGCCGGCTCGGGAACTTTATTGAAGATCCCCCGCCGCGGGCAGAAAAACGCCCAGAACAGGCCTCCAAGCAAATACAGCCCCGCAAAGAGCACGAGCACCAGGTTCCAGTTCGAGGTCTGCTCGAACAGCTTGCCGACCAGGATCGGACACAGCGCTACGGCAAAGTTGCCAATCATGTTCACTGCACCCAGCACCTGGGCGACGCGCCCCCCGCTGATGTCGATCACCGCCGCAAACATCGCGGCCCCCGCCAGCGAGGCGAGCATCGTCCCCATCGTCAACAACCCGATGGCCAGTCTCGCGTCCTCGACAAACCAGCTCGCGAGAATCAGCAGGCCGCACGTTCCCATCGCGAACGACGCGACTCCGCTTCGACTGAGTCGCAGGTTCCCGGTTCGCTTCCAGATCCAGTCGACGACGAGGCCTCCGAACAGCCCCCCCGTCAGCGACCCCGCCAGCACCGCGCTCTGCATGTATCCCGATTGCGCGATGGAAACACCGCGCGTCTGCTGCAGGAACGTCGGGAACCAGCTCGCGAAGAACATGTATCCCGCTGCCCGGCAGATCTGCTGACCGTACAGCAGCCAGAGTCCGGGATGGCGGAGCATTGCCCCCCAGTCGGTTGGACCGACGTCGTCGGCCGCCTCGTCCGTCTGCTCGGCTGGACGCCCCGAGAGGATCAACCTCCGCTCGGCTTCGTTCACTCGAGGGCTCAGCTCCGGACGATCACGAAATCGAAAGGCGAAACCGATCGTCCACACGACGCCGGGGATCGAGAAGAGGACGAAGACCCACCGCCAGCTCATGATGCCAAGCAGCTCGCCGGTCAACACGCTGGCGGTCACCGCCCCCAGCTGCATCCCCATCGTCAACAGCCCGCACCCGAACGAGCGTTGCGACATTGGCATCCAGTCTTTGATCGATTTCGTCGACGCCGGGAAGATTCCGGCCTGGGCAACGCCGGTCAGCAACTGCGCGGCAATCAACAGCCAGAACCCGGGCGCGATCGCCGTCGCAAACGTGGCGATCGACCACCCCAGCGCAAAGAGCGACAGCGCCAGGCGAGTTCCGAAGCGATGCGAGAACGAGCCCGTGGGAACCTGGAACAGGGCGTACGTCCAGAAAAACGCTCCCATGAACCAGCCCGACTCGCCGAGCGTCAGCCCCAGGTCGTCACGGATGCGGCTCTCGGCCACTCCCACCGAATTCCGTGTCAGGTAGGCCAGCGCCGCGGCCGTGACGAGCCACGCAATCGCCCCGTAGCGAACGGCGGTAGGCCGCTGATTGGCGCTCGACTCGCCTTGGACCGCAGCGTCGGCTCGTTTCTCAATCACGACTTCCTGGACCGGCATCTTCTGGTCAGGCGCGTCGATTTCATGATTGCGCATCTGAACGGTCCATCCCGGTATTCGCAAAACTCAAGCCATCAGACCGGACAACAGGATTTCAGGAGCGCCCCCTGCCGCCGGTGAACTTCTGATCGCAAACCAGTCTTACCAGTCTCCAACGGCGCCGTCGCGGTAGAACACCCGCTGCACGACTTCCTGCTCGAACGGGTGCTTGCGGATCGCCTCCTCGTTCACCGTCACCCCCAGCCCCGGACGCGTGTTGGCAGTCACCGTCCGTGTTCGCGGATCGATCACGTACCCCTCGTCCACCACTTCCTGACGCCAGGGCACATCCTGGTGCACCGACTCGCAGATGATGTAGCTCGGCTGCGAGAACCCGAACTCCAGCGACGCCGCCGTGCTCACCGGCCCCTGCGGATTGTGAGGAGCCAGCGCAATCCGGTAGGCATCGGCCAGCGCCGCGATCCGCCGGCCTTCCGTGAAGCCGCCGCAGTGGGTCAGGTCGAGCTGGCAGACGTCGCAGCCGCGGGCCGCAAACAGGTCGCGAAACGCCGCCAGGTGCGTCAGCCGTTCTCCCGTGGCGATCGGAGTGGAGACCGCCGCATTGATGGCCGCCAGTCCTTCCAGGCTCTCGGGCCAGCATGGCTCCTCGAAGAAGTACAGGCCATACGGGTCGAGCGCCCTGGCGAACTGCAGGCCCATGGCCGGCGACGGGCGGGCGTGGCAGTCGACCATGATGTCGATGTCATCCCCCACGGCGTCGCGCATGGCCGACACGCAGGCATCGGCCGCCTTCACCGCACGCAGCCCCTCGATCGGCATCGTCGGCGGCACGGCCATCGACTTGAACGCGCTGAAGCCGTCATCCAGCGCCTGGCGGGCGAGGTCGGCGAACTGCTGAGCGTTGTCGACCGGCGTCTCATAGAAGCTTTCGAGCTTGCCCCCTCCCAGGTGGCAGTACAGCCGGATGGAGTCGCGGACCGGCCCGCCCCACAGCTTGTGACAGGGGACGCCATGCACCTTGCCGACGATGTCCCACAGGGCCAGGTCGATGCCGGCGATGGCCGTCGACCGGACGATGCCGTTGCCGTGCCAGAAGTGCTGCCGCCACATCATCTGCCACAGGTATTCGACGCGGGCGGGGTCTTCGCCGATCAACAGTTCCGAGAGGTCTGCGACGGCCCCGACGACGCTGCGGGTATGCCACTCGAGGGTCGCCTCGCCCCAGCCGACCAGGCCCGGCTGGTTGGTGGTGACTTTGACGAACACCCAGTTCCGCATGCGGGCGTGACACACCAGGGTTTCGATGCCGGTAATTTTCACAAGCTGTCCCGGTTGAGGCTGACGCTTTTCGAGGGGAACGGTTCTGGCCATCATTCTTCAGATCGCCCGGGCTTAAACCAGAGTGGAAGGTTCTGGGACGACGGGCGACATGCTGCGTTTCGAACTGGAGAGCGATCCCGGATTCGACTCAGGAGGCGGGCTGCCGGACGAAGCGACCAACGTCCCCGCAAAATTGTCTGAGACACGACAAACAACTGTTCGAATCCGCGACCGGAACTCACCCCCACGCCCCCAAAGGAACCGATGGCGCAGGTCGAACGAACACAACAGTATCGCCATAGACCACTTATGAATATTCCATTGGCGACAGTCGAGCGACTTTGTCCCCAAAAACGCCCTGCATAAGTCCCCGCTTGAAGCCGAATCCTATTTGCTTGTGGCGTCAAAACAAGTATTGTGAGCATGCGATGTCAATGACCGACTACATCCGCAGCGACCTTGCCGTTCGGCTGCGATCGGGCCTGGAGATCCCTGAACCTCTCACCATCGACTCGGTGGCTGAGTGGTACAAGGTGAGCTTCACTCCCGTCCGCACCGCAATCGCCGGGCTCATCGACGAGGGGCTGCTCGTCAAAGCTCCGAACCGCCGCCTGTCGGTTTCATCTCAGGCCGTCCAGCCGGCTGAGACGACCAGTGTCGAACTCCCCAAGCCTCCCCGCGACCACTACGAAGAGATCGTCAGCGACCTCATCCGCGCCAGCCTCCGCGGCGAAGCCGTTTATCTGCGGGAGGAAGTGACGGCCGACCACTACGACATCAGCCGCTCGGCCATCCGCAACGTGTTCCACCGCCTCGCCGGCGAAGGAATTCTCGATCACATTCCCCGCCGCGGCTGGCGGCTGAGAGTGTTTCGTCAGGACGACCTGAAGGCCTACGTCGAGGTCCGTGAAGTCCTCGAGACCAAGGCCCTGGCCCTGGCGTTTCCCCACGTCGATTCCGGGCAACTTGAGCGGATGCTCGCGGCGAATGTCCTCCCCACCACTCCGGACGAACTCCCCCGCATCGACGAGTCCCTCCATTCCTACCTGATCGACCTCTCCGGCAACGCCTACATCAAGGACTTCTTCGCCCGCCAGGGCCGGTACTACGGCCTGCTGTTCCAGTGGGAAGACCACGATCGCGAAGCCGCGATCGAGACCGTGAAACAGCACCGGAAGATCCTGACCAACCTCCTGAACCGAGACATGCGCGCCGCCCAGGTTTCGCTGTCGTACCACATCGTAAATAACCACCCCATCCTCAGCCGGATCAAGGGCGAACGCCCGGACGTCCCCGCCTGAGCAGGCGGACGACCTCGTGACATTGATTCAGCGGTGAATGCCATGCGTGTTTTGCGACAGATCCTGACGAGTGCCGCATGGCTGGCATGTCTCCACTCCGGTTTTGCATTCGCCGACGACCCCGCGGCCAACTATCTCGCCAGGGTGAAGCCGCTCCTCAAGGGGCGCTGCTACGCCTGTCACGGCGCGCTCAAGCAGGAAGCCGGTCTTCGCCTCGATACGGCCAGCCTGATCCACAAAGGGGGAGACTCCGGTGCCGCGATTGCGCCGGGAGATCAGGTCTCTACCAGCCTGCTCCTGCAGCGAGTCTCGTCGACCGACGTCGCCACCCGCATGCCTCCTGAGCACGAAGGGGAGCCCTTCAAGCCGGAAGAGATCGAGCTGCTGAAGCACTGGATCGCCGCCGGCGCCCCGGCCCCTCCGGACGAACAACCCGAGACCGATCCGAAGGACCACTGGGCGTTTCGCGCTGTCGTCCGGCCAGCCGAACCAGCAGTGAAGAACACCGCCTGGGTTCGCAATCCGATTGACGCCTGGATCTCAAACGGGCACGAGCAGCACGGGCTGTCGCCTCAACCCGAAGCATCACGGAGCATCCTGCTGCGCCGGCTGTCGATGGACCTGATCGGCCTTCCCCCCACGGCGGAGGAGCTGGCCGTCTTCGAAGCCGACACTTCCCCCAACTGGTACGAGAACGCCGTCGAACGCCTGCTGGACGATCCGCGCCACGGCGAACGCTGGGCCCGTCACTGGATGGATGTGTGGCGCTACAGCGACTGGTGGGGCCTCGGCGCGCAATTGCGGAACAGCCAGAAGCACATGTGGCACTGGCGCGACTGGATCGTCGAATCGCTGAACGCGGACGTCCCCTACGACGAAATGGTCCGCCTGATGCTCGCCGCCGATGAACTTGCGCCGGAGGATCCGGGGAAGCTGCGGGCAACCGGTTTCCTCGCCCGGAACTACTACATCTTCAACCGCACGAGCTGGATGGACGACGTCGTCACCCATGTCAGCAAAGGACTGCTCGGCTTGACCGTGAACTGCGCGAAGTGCCACGACCACAAGTTTGATCCGATTACGCAGCAGGACTTCTACCGCATGCGTGCCTTCTTCGAGCCATACCACGTGCGGCTCGACATGGTGCCCGGTGAAACCAGCCTCGACCGGAACGGCATCCCGCGCGTGTTCGATGGCCGGCCGGAAACGCCGACCTATCTCTTCACCAGGGGCGATGAAGCCGCGCCCGATCAGTCGAAACCGATTTCCCCAGGCATTCCCGACCTCCTCGCCTTCGACGATCTCGACATCAAACCTGTCGACCTCCCGGAATCGAGCTGGAAGCCCGGCCTGCAACCGTGGGTTCTCGCCAACCATCGAGCCGATGCGACCCGTCGGCTCAAGGCGGCCGAAGACAAACGGGATCAACTCGTGAAGCAGTCGAAACCTTCTCCGACGCCCGCGGTCGACACCCCACCTGTGATCGAGATGTTTGCCGCCCTGGACGAAACCCTTTGGGCCGTGAATGGAACAGGCTGGAGCCAGCAGGCGGGCAAGGTCGAGCAGAAACAGGACGGACAGGTCTCATCCACATTAACCCTGCTCGCGCCCGCGCCTCAGGATTTCGACGCCCACCTGCGGTTCCAGCTTCTGGGTGGATCGCGCTGGCGAAGCGTCATCCTCCGTTTCGATGTCGATCCCGCCCTTGTCTCTGGTTCGGGTGAAGTGCTGGAAGGCCAGCAGGTCTATCTTAGTGGAGCGACCAGCGACTCGAAGCTTCAGGGCTCGTTCATTCAGGCCGGGAAGTCGCACTACCCGGCCGACGCCCGTAAGCCGTTCGTGGTCGAGGTCGGCAAGGAATACACGCTTCAAGTCCAGGCGCGTGGAACCTTGATCAACGCCTCCGTGAACGGCAGACACGTCCTGTCGTGGAGGACGCCCGTCGCCCGGCGTGCCGGCGCCGTACAGATCTCCACGTTCGATGCACTGGCCGTTTTCCACGAGTTCAAATTGTCTCCGCTGGATGCCTCTGTTTCCCTGCTGGAACCGAACGGCTCCCCTGCACTTCCGCTCGAAGAAGAACTGGCCCTGGCGGAATCCGACGTCCGTGTTGCGAAGGCCGATTGGAGACGCCTCGAACTCCAGGCTGCCGCCGTCAGGGCAGGGCACGAGAAACCTGAAGCTCAGGCTCAGGAAGCGAATGTCGCCGCGATTCGCGCCGAGCGCGAACTCGAGGTCGAGAAGGCCCGGCACGATCTCCTCATGGCCGAGCAGTCCCTCAAGCGCGCGCCCGACGACAAGCGGGCCGACGCGGAAAAGAAGCTCGAATCGGCCAGCGCCACACTCAAGCAGAAAACCGAGACGCTTCAGGCAGCGGTCCAGCCGACGGACCAGTTCACCCCTCCGGAGGGCGCGAAGTGGACGGCCACACGTTTTGACTTCACCGGCAAGGACGATCCCGAGGTGGCATTCGCCCGGACGAGCACCGGACGCCGTTCCGCCCTCGCAAGGTGGATCACCGATCGTCGCAACCCGCTCACGGCCCGCGTCGCCGTGAATCACCTCTGGAACCGGCACTTCGGAACGCCGCTGGTGGCAACACCCTTCGACCTCGGCCGCAACACTCCCGATCCCACTCATCCCGAACTCATCGACTGGCTCGCCTCCGAGTTGATGGACAACCAGTGGAGCATGAAGCACCTCCACCGACTCATCGTCACATCAGCGACCTATCGCATGTCGTCGACTCTCGCGCAGGCGGACGAGAAAGCCGCCAGGGATCCCGACAACCGGTACTGGTGGCGTCGGACGCCGATCCGCATCGAGTCGCAGGCCGTCCGGGATGCGATCCTTTCCCTGGCGGGAACGCTCGACCCGACCATCGGCGGGCCGTCCGTTCCAACCAATGAACAAGAAGCTTCGAAACGCCGCAGCCTCTACTTCTTCCATTCGAACAACGACCGGAACCTGTTCCTCACGATGTTCGACGAGGCGGATGTCACCGAATGCTACCGGCGGGAGCAGAGCGTCGTTCCCCAGCAGGCGCTCGCACTCACCAACAGCGCGATCGTCATCGATTCGTCCCGCCAGATCGCCGATCGCATCGCCGCACAGTCAAACGGGGATGTCGATTTCATCAACAGGGCATTCATGCTCATTCTCGCGATCTCTCCGAGAGAAGCGGAGATCGCCGCGAGCCGGAATTCACTCGATCGCTGGTCGAAAGTCGCGAATGGATCCCCCGAGCAGGCGCGCGCGAACCTGGTCTGGATTCTTCTGAACCACAACGACTTCGTCACGCTGCGTTAAGTCACGCTGAAAGGTATGAACATGGCCATCTTTCATCCCCGGCTCCAGCCGCGTCGAACGTTCCTGGCCGACATGGGAATGGGCTTCGCCGGCCTGGCCCTGGGCGCGATGCTGAACCGCGACGGCGTCGCCCGCGCCGATTGGACGCCCCCCGATGGAAAGCCGCATTCGCCTGCCAAGGCGAAGAGCGTGATCTGGCTGTTCATGAATGGCGGCGTGAGCCAGATGGAGAGCTTCGATCCCAAACCGATGCTGACGAAGTACGGTGGCAAGACGATCGCGGAAACACCTTTCGCCGACACCCAGGATCCGAAGAAGCTGGCGCTTGCCAAGGTCTCGGCGCCGGATGCCAACGGGGTCCAGCGGAATACGCTGTATCCCCTGCAGGTCGGATTCCGGAAGCATGGCGAGAGCGGGATCGAAGTCAGTGACTGGTTCCCACATGTCGCCGGACAGGTCGACAAGCTCGCAGTCGTCCGCTCGATGTGGACCACCGACAGCAACCACGGCGCCCAGACCCAGTTTCACAGCGGCCGGCATCTGAACGACGGCACGTTCCCCACGCTCGGCGCCTGGGTGCATTACGGGCTCGGCTCACTCAACGAAAACCTGCCCCAGTTCATCTCGATCGGCACTCGCGAATACTGGAACCGGCGCGACGGGTTCTACCTCGGCCCTGCCCATGATGCGGTCCCCCTGCGGATCGATCCCGCCAGCCCGCTCGACTTCAGCAAGCCGCAACGTCCCCGGCAGCCGGACTCCATGGAAATCGGCCGCGAACTCCTGGGAGAACTGAACTCGCTGCGGGGAGTCGAGTATCCGAACGATCCCGCAATGGCGGCCCGGATCGCGTCGTATGAACTCGCATTCCGGATGCAGACATCCATCCCCGACATCGTCAATTTCTCCGAGGAGACAGCGCAGACACAGTCCCTGTATGGCATCGACAAGCCCCACTGCAAAGAGTTCGGGATGCAGCTTCTCGCGGCCCGCCGGCTCGTCGAGCGAGGCGTGCGCTTTATCCAGATCCAGCATGGCGGCGGCGGAGCAGGGGCCTGGGACGCTCACAGCAAGCTGAAGAGCAATCACGAGGAACTTTCGCTCGCCGTCGATCAGCCGATCGGCGCACTCCTGCAGGATCTGGATCAGCGCGGGCTGCTCGACGAGACCCTCGTGATCTTCTGCACCGAGTTCGGCCGCACTCCAGGCACGCAGGGCGCGGATGGACGCGATCACCACATCTTCGGATTCACCGTCTGGATGGCCGGCGGCGGACTGAAGCGCGGAGTCGTCCACGGCGCAACCGACGAAATCGGCTTTCATGCCGTGGAGAACCGGCACTACGTCACCGACGCCCACGCCACGATCCTGCACCAGCTCGGACTCGACTCGCGGCGGCTCGAAATCCCCGGACGCAAACGGCTCGAAATCGACCACGGAAAGCCGATCCACGAGATCATCGCCTGACAGAACGACGACACGGACGGGAAGCCCGTTCCTGCTCTCGTCAAACCGTGTTCGGAATGCACCGGAACAGCACACGGCCACAACGGCCCTGCCATTTCCGATGCTCCGGGACAGCCTACTCGTTCAGGCCCACAGCCTTGCCGTCGAGCGCCCACTCCGGCCTGGAATCGACTCCCAGGTGCTTGAAGGCCGTCGGCGCCACGTCGACCTGATAAGTCGGGTCCGTGCTGCGCCCCTGCTTCGCGCCCTTCCCGCTGACGATCATGAAGGTCCGGCGGATATCGAAGTTCTTGTGCCCGTTTCCGTGGTCGGTCCCAGTCCCGCCGTGATCGGTGCAGACGATCACCAGCCAGTCCTCGTTCTTCGCGTTCGGTCGGCGGCGGATCGCGGCGAGAGCCTGTCCGATGTGCCCGTCGACACGCTCGATCGCATCGCGGTACTGGACGACCGAAGGATGAAATCCGTGGGCATGTCCGTTTTCATCGACCTGCCCCAGGTAAAGCACGACCGCCGTCGGAGCTTCCTTCCCCAGAAGTTCCACACAGGCGGCCGTCGATGCGGCATCCCCCGTTTCATAGCCGCTCGGGCCTTTGACGTCCGCTGGCGGTGAGAAATCGAGAACGACGTCCCCCCCGCGTGTGATGTGATCGCGAATCGGCTTCCAGTCGCTGAACGAGACCGTCCTGGCATCCGGCCGGGCTTCCTTCAGACGCACGAAAAAGTGCGGAAACTGGTCGTACTTCGGCTCTGTGAACTTGTTGTCGAGCACGCCGTGTTTATCGGGCCAGACACCGCAGAGAAGGTTCGACCACCCCGGCCCGCTGACTGTGTTCGCCGGATTCTTTCGATCGGGCGACACGATGTCGGTCCCTTCGAAGTAAGTCCCGTTCTGGATCAGTGCATCGAGGTGCGGCGTGTCGGCCACGGCCAGCGCATCAGGCCGGCAGCCGTCGATCCCGATGACCAGCACATGCTTGGTCTCGGCCGCCCGCGCCATCGCGGGCATGAGAATCGCGACAAGAAGAAGCAGTCGGGAGTTCAGTGGCAGCATGAGATCAGGACCTCTCCGCGAACGACAGTCCACAAACGACAGGCGCCCCCGCTCGCATCAACTGACGGCGACAGCTTTGTTTCGTCAGTCGGGAAAGAAGATGCGGGCGACACGTCCGTCGGCATCGTACTCAAAACGCACCGTCTCGGAATCGATGTCCGGCAGGACATCCATCTTCAGGAACTGGTGAATCAGCACGCGCACAGTCAGTTCCAGCGACGATATCTCCGAGTAGCACTCACCCCTCATCGACGCCGTCCCGTATGTCATCTGCGGCTGTCCCATGAGGCGGAGAACGTCCGCGCGAGGCTGGCCCACCTGGATCGTGCGCGCGCGGTCTGAGACCGACTCGCTCGTCGCAAACCGCCAGCCCGCAATCGCCACGAGAAGCAACGCGGCCACCACCAGGAACCGACGGCCTCTTCTTCGATATGGCGTCGATCCACTGGCAGGCTCGGTCATGGGCGTGGGCTACTTCGTCGCCGGTGCTTTCCCGCGGCGGAACAGCCACCGAAAAATGCCGTCGAGTCCGAACCACGACCCCGTCGGCATGAACGCGATCGCCAGCAGCGCAATCACCTCGATGAGGTTCTTGTTGACGATGAATGAGTGCTCCGGTCCCGGCGGCTGCGGCACGCCTGGCCACGGCGGGACGACCAGGTAAAACGAAAGCAGCATCGCCGCCCCCGCAACCGCGGCGAGCCGCGTGCACAGCCCGACCAGCAGCAGCGGGCCAAGAATCAGCAATGACCACATTGCCATGTCGCTCGCCTTGGTCAACGGCGTGACTTCTCGCGGGGCCGGACCGCGGCCGAGTTGCTCCCGCGTCAGCATCTTCGTGGCGTCGTCCTTCAACGACTTCTCCAACGCCTTGATTGGACCGGCCAGGCCCGTCCGCTTTGCCTGGATCTTCGCCCAGGTCGCTTCCAGGTGCGCCAGCTCGAAGTCGGTCTTCGCCTTCTTCTCCGCCGCTTTGTAGGCGGCGAGCATGTCCTTGTATTCCTGGATCTCGCCGTACTTGATCATCTCGACCGTCTTGCCGTCGGACCGCTCCGTCCCCATGACGGGCGCATAACGCTGATCCGCCTTCGCGATCACGCCGACCTTGTCCGGGTCACCCTTCAATTGAGCCAGCAGCTTCGATCGATACGGGAGCTTCGAGGCCTGGCTGTCCAGAGTCTCGATCGCGAGATACCACGCCCTGCTGACGTCGTTCAACGCTCCCTCCGGAGCGTTCTCCTTGGCAACGAGTTCCCCCTGTTCATTCCGCTTCAGATCGGACGCGGCAAGCAACAACGTCGTCTCGTCCGGCTTCAGCGGCGTCGAGGCATCAAGCACCAGCTGCTTCCTTGCAGCGTCGTAGGAGAGCTTCGGCCCGCTTCGGAGTTCGTCCCGCACGAAGCGATCCAGTTCCGCCACCTTGGGGGGGAGCTGCGGCAGGCTGACGCGGTAGTCCTTCGGACCAGTCAGCAGCTGATCGAGGGTTGCAACCTGCTTCTCGTTCAGTCCGTAATGCGCAACGAACGTATCGCGCCACCGCGTCCAGCGATTGTTGACCGTGTCGAAGTCGAACCAGCCCAGGTCATCAGGATCGCCCGTCATGTTCCGGAAATGATCCCGGAACGGCCCCTGCGCCGCCTTGAGATAACCTTCCGCCGACCACGGATTCGGCCCCTTCAACTGGTCGTACTTCCACAGCCCTTCGTAAAGAAACTGCCAGCCAATCGAAAGCCGGAGCAGGACGATCAAAATCACCGCTGCCAGCGAAATACGTTTCCAGTCGTTCACCAGTCGCATCCCTCGGCCGCTCCAGGCGCGGCGCCGCTTGAACCTGTTCCACGGGGCGGCCGGAAAAAACGTCGGCGGCCCCGGAAAGTCGAAGCCTCAAGCATCCTCGCTCGCGACGTCCTCCGCAAGGAACACGAGGTCCCGCGGCAGGTTGCACACCACGGGCAGGAGTTCTCCCGAGGAAGACGGAGGAGGTACCAGCAGCGCCCCTACCTCCGGATGTGCCTGGCACCACTCGATGGCGGCTTCCCTCCCCATCACGAAGAGAGCAGTCGAAATCGCGTCCGCATCGGCCGTGCTGGCCGCCAGAACTGTCACTGACAGAAGACCTTCCGCCGGCCAACCCGTCCGGGGATCGAGGATGTGACCAAATCGGCGTCCCTCGTGCCGGAAGTACTGCACGTTCGAGCCGCTTGTCCCCAACCCTGCGTCGTTCAGCAGCACTGTGGCGTAGGAGCCCTCGAGAAACAGTGGATTCTTGAGCGCCACGGGCCAGCCCCCCTGGCCCAGATGGTCCCCCGCCCCGTACACGCTGCTGAACCCGCCATGCACGAGAAAATCGGTCAGTCCCGCTCCGCGAAGCGACTCCGCCGCCCGGTCGACTCCGTGCCCCTTGCCGATCGCCCCCAGGTCGAACGCGAATCCCGCACGCGGAAAACGGATCGTCCTCGCCCCCGCATCGAACTCGATCTTCGCCACCCCCGTCGAAAGCAGCGCCTCGTCGATTTCCGACTGCGTCGGAATTCGTCCCTCACGGCGCGCGGCCCGCCATGTTCGCAGCAGCGCCCCCGTGGCCGGGTCAAACGCGCCATTCGTCTCCAAGCTCAACTTCCGGGCGCGGTCGAGGAAATCAAAGAGTTCCTGCGACACCTCCACCGGCCCCTCCGCCGCGTGAAAGTTGACCTGCGAGATTTCACTTTCCGCCCGGTAGACCGTCAGCTGCGACTCGACGTCGTGGACCACCTCGAACGCATCGGACGCCTTCATCACCTGGTCCGGCGGACCGGGATTCATGATCACGTTCCACGGGCAGGCCATCGCCTGCGTCTCGAGCCGGATCGTGTCCCCGGCCATCGGAACCCGCTTCTCTTCCGTGATACGGTCCGCAATCACGTCCCCCGCCGCCTCGACCACGCGACGGGCCGAGCGTCCAGACAGAAAATCACGACGGGAGGGGGAAGGGGTCGACATGCTCCGATTGTAGAGCAGTCGTCAGCGTCCGCAGCGCATCGGGCAGGGGGGCCCCCGCACACGCTTGCGTCACCCGCCTCCGCAGCACTTACACCGTTACCGGCTCTTCCGCCTTCCGCGGAGCCGCCGGCGCGCTGTAGTACACGTCGTAACTGTTGTAGTGATAACCATCTCGCTGGGCCGCGTGGCTGGCGTCGTTGGCAATCGCTCCCAGCAGCCGGACTCCGTAGGAGTCGAGTTGCTCCCGGGTATGCGTGACCGAGGCCCGCTTGTTCTTCTCCATCCGGACCACCAGCACCATCGCGTCCGTCTGCGGAGCGATCACGCACGGGTCCGTCACCGCCAGCACCGGCGGCGAATCAATCAGCACGATGTCGTATTCATCCCGCACCTGTCGCATCAAGGCGCCGAATCCGCTGCCCGAAAGCAGCTCGGCCGGATTCTCCGGCGACAGCCCGGCCGTCATCACGGACAGGGTCGCGAACGGCGTCGTCTTGATGACGTTCACCCACTCGATCTCCGACAGCAGCACATCCGAAAGCCCCGCTTCCTGCGACAGCCGGAACATGTCGTGCACCGTCGGCCGCCGCATGTCCGCATCAATCAGCAGGACCTTCTTCCCCGACTGGGCGATCGCAATCGCGAGATTCGAGATCGTCGTTGTCTTCCCGTCCCCCGGTTCCGCACTGCTAAACTGCAGCAGGCGAACGTTGTGTTCCTGGCAGGCGAAGAGCAGGGCCGTTCGGATCGTGCGGAACGATTCCGCCTCCCGTGACCCCGGATGGTGCGAGTAGCACAACCGCGGATGCAGCCTGCTGTTCCGCGCCGCGCGTTCAGCCTCGGGAGTCGTCTTGAACGTCGGAACGGCTCCGAGCAGCTGCGTGCCGGCCGTTTCACTCACTTCATCCAGCGACCGCAGCGACGTGTCGTACCATTCGCGGAAGTAGGCCAGTCCGAACACCGCCGCGATCCCTGCGAGCGTGCAGGCGCCGACAATCTTCAGGAATCGTTTCATCGACTTCCCGACGCGCACCTGGGCGATCTGCTCCATCCGATAGCCTTCCTGGTCCCGCGTCTGGTTGAACGACGCCAGCTTCATCTGCAGATCGTCGCGGAACTTCTTCTGGTCGGCGATCCGTTCTTTCCAGTCACGGTCGTCCTTCTCAAGCAGCATCCCGCTCTTCGCACGCTCCATCGAGCTCTTCTGCTCCTGTTCCAGCAGCCGCGAATTGCTGTCCAGTTCCTCGAGTTGATCCTGGAGAACATCCACGTACGTCGAAGCCAGGTCTGCCGAAGCGACCGCGGCCGGTTTCTGTTCGTCGTTCAACGTCTCCATCACCGGCGGTGCAAAGCCGTTCTGGGCATACATCTTCACGATCGCATCGATCTGCCGGCGCACGTCCACCACGTCGTTGTGGTTCGGCCCGAGTACATACAGCAGTCGATGCTCGAGCAGTCTCGCCGCCAGCAGCTGCGAATCGAGTTCGGCCTTGCCGGGCGGGGACGCAAGAATCGAGCCCCCCCCTCCGCCGCCTCCACCGCCCCCTTCCGCTCCGCCGGCGGCCACCGTCCCCGTCGACAGCGACCACAGCACCCGCATCTGGATTGCTTCCCGGGGTTCATTCCGCGCCAGCATGTCCTTCAGCGTCTTCAGCTTCGCCTCCACGGCCGTCCGCTTCAGCATGTTGTCGCGGACCGCCGTGTTGATCCGGTCGAGCTCCACCATGTACGGGCTCTGGCCCGGCATGGCGGTTCCCTGGGCCGTCACGATCACGGGCGTCGACAGGAAGAACGGGGCGTTGTTCCGCCAGTCGTGGTATTCCTTGTCCAGGTCGCGAATCGTCTGCTCCGCATCCTTCAGCTGCCGCGTCAGGTTCGTGAACAGCTCGGCCGAGTTCGTCTCGAGATTGGCCTTCAAGTAGGCGTCGTACGCTTTGACAATCGCCTCGACGACGGCCTTCGCAACATTCGGATCCGGATACAGGTAGGTGATGTCGATCAGGTTGTCGAACGACGAATCCTGTCCCGACGTCCGTTTCACCGTCAGCCGCTCGCTGATCTCTTTCGCGGCGTCATCGGCCCCCTCGAAGGCCGGAAGTTTGTTCAGGCCAAACTCGTCCAGTGCCCGCTGGCAGATGGCGTCACTCTTGATGAGGTACACATGCTCGCCGCGGTCGCCATAACGCCGTGCCTGGTCGGAACTCGGCAACGAGGCCTTCTGCGACACCTTGACCTGCGTATTCGCTTCAAAGGTCGGGCCCAGGTAGGAATACGCGCCCAGTCCCATGAGGCAGCCGGCGACCAGCCCGAGGACCATCGGCTTCCACAGCGACAGCGCGAACCGTGCAATGTCGATCGACCGTCCCTTGTTTCCGCTGACGACGCCCAGCGGAGCAAACTCCACGGACTCCGACGAACGGGCATTCTGGGGCATATTCACTGGCTCGACCTCGTTCATGTCTTTTCATTCGTGCGCGGCCGAATCTCGTCGCCGCGGGGTCTTCATCCTGAGTGAGCGCCGGGCTTCAGGCCCAGGTCGGTCACAACTCTCAGGTCCGCGTCGCGACCGGCTTCCCCGCCAGTTCGACGTAGTAGTCGATCGTCTTCTCGAGCCCCGCCTGCTGGGGCGCCGGGCGATAACCCAGGTCTCGCATCGTGGCCGAGATGTCCGCCGCGGAATGCAGGACGTCACCGGCGCGGGGCGGCAGGTACTCCGGATCGAACGGCTGTCCCACGCGCTCGCAGATCGCCCGCAGCAGCTGGTTCACCGTGATCGACTCGCCGCTGCCGACATTGAACACGCGTCCCGAAACACCCGGCGTCGTCGCGGCCCGGATGTTGGCCTGCACCACGTTGTCGATGTACACGAAGTCGCGCGACTGCTCGCCGTCACCGAAAATCTTCGGACGCCTGCCCGCCGCCATGGCCGATGCGAACAGCGGGATGACTGCGGAATAGGGACTCTTCGGATCCTGCCGCGGCCCGAAGACGTTGAAGTACCGCAGGCGAACCGTTTCGAGATTCAGCGACGCCGCGAACGATTCCGCATACAGCTCCCCCGCCAGCTTCGCGGCGGCATAGGGAGACAACGCCTGTGGGGTCATCTGTTCCGTCTTCGGCGAGACGGGCGCATCGCCATAGGCGCTGCTCGACGCCGCGTACACAACGCGACTGACGCCTGCACCGCGCGCCGCGTCGAGAACCGTCAGAGTCCCCGTCGCGCAGGCCCGGTGAACTTCCAGCGGCTTCTCCAGGCTCAGCGGGACGGAAGCCAGCGCCGCCTGGTGGAAAACCACGTCCATCCCTTTCGCGGCCAGAGAGGCCGCCACGGGATCGGCCACGTCCCCTTCGAGGAAATCGACATCGGCTTCGATGTGAGCGAAGTTCGCCATCGAACCAGTCGAAAGGTTGTCGAGAATGCGGACCTGCCACCCCTCATGGACGAGTCGAGTTGCAAGATGGGACCCGATAAACCCGGCGCCCCCCGTGACCAGACATTTCCGCATCAAACGTCTCCCGCAGGGCCGCAGTCGCACGAAACGGAACCCGCGCGCACTCGACCCGTCGGGGAAACCTACGTCGCCTTTGGGGAACATGCGGCCAAACGACAGCGCCCCCGGAAGAAGAACGGCGACGCCCAAAGCCATCCAGCCGTCACAAACCGCCCAGCCCGCAATTCAGGACGCCCCACCGGGCGCCGCAGCCACGACTCTCTGAGCCTTGCGCCCCCGGGAGAACGAAGCCGGGCTTCTTGTATCGTGTCCAACGCGAACAGCTCTGGAGGCCGTCCAAGTGCAGGAGACGCCACCCGACGATCAATGAACCGTCGGCATCCACCCGCCGTCGCTCACAGGGGCCGTCGACGCCGCGGGAGTCAGGAACGGATTGCCAGGATCCGCATCCTGAGTCGTCGACGGCGGCGTGAACGAAACTTCTTCCGATTTCGACGGCGAGGCCGTCCCCACCCAGGTCGCCTGCGTGGGAGGAGAATTCGACGCCTGCACCGGCGTCTGCCGGGAGGGGGCGAATGCGTTCTTGGGCACGAAGGCCTCGGCAGCCGACGCGGGCATCACCGAACCATCCGTCTTGGCGACCGTGTTGGTCGACGGCTTCGTCAGCAGGTTGGCGATCGTCGCCCCGCGATCGAGCTTCTTTTCAACCGCCGCGTAGTATCGCTCGGCCTGCGGCAGCAGGTCGATGAGGTTGGAAGCCCGCCGTTCATCGGCCGGGTGGGTTGAGAGCAACTCGGGAATGGCCGACTTCCCCGACGACTGGAACCGCTTCCAGAAGCGAGGCGCCTCTTCGGGGTTGTATCCGGCCCGTGCCATCAACATCAGCCCGATGGAATCGGCCTGGGTCTCCTGGGCCCGGCTGAAGGGAAGGAGGAGGCCGACCTGGGTTCCCATGCCGTACGCTGTTTCGACGAGGAGCTGCTTCTGCTCGTCGCTGTCCTTGACCGTGTCCGCCACCACCTGGCCGACGGCGTCGACGACCGCCTGTTCGCGAACCCGCTGCCCGCCGTGGCGCGCGACGGCGTGCGCGATCTCATGCGACATGACCACCGCCAGCCCTGCCTCGTTTTCGCACAGCGGAAGCAGGCCTTCGTAGACGACCACTTTTCCCCCCGGCAGGCAGAACGCATTCTGAGTCGGTCCGGCGAGAACGTTGAACTCCCAGTCGAAGTCAGGTCTGTCGGCCACGTCGGCGATCCGGCGGCCGACCTGTTCCACGATCGCCTGGTATTCAGGATGCGCGGTCCGTTTCGAGGTGCGGAGGAGTTCCGCGTACGACTGCGCGCCCAGTGCCTTCTCTTCCTGCTCGGTCATCGCGAGCGTGGGCAGATGCGTCCCCAGCGCATTGGCGGCCGAGGCGAGAAAGGTCGACTGGCAGCCGGACGACCACAGGCAGGTCGCCCCGGCGAGGAGAGCAACGCGGGTTCGACGGAATCGAGGCGAGCCAGCCATCGGGCGGGTCCTCATGGAAGTGGGGGGACCGACTCTCCCTTTCCCACGGAGTGCGAGGCCATCGGATGGGGCTCCACGGTGAGAGAGGGGTGAGGGAGGTGAAATCAGGGGAAGTGACGGTCGCCGCTCGCATCTCGCGGGCCGGTTGGCCCTTTCATCCCAGAGGAAGGGACGAAGTTGTCATGAGAGGCGAACTGTCCGCAAACGGAAAATGGCGCCGGGCTGAAGCCGGCGCCGGAGGGGAAAAACTCAACGACTCGGAGGGACGTGGGGGAGGGACGATTCGGTGTCCCGCCTGGGGAAGGCGGGGGCACGCAGAACGGAAGTGGAGGGGAGTCTTCAGGAGGCCGACGCGGTGAGCGTCGGCCAGGGGGAGGAATTACTTCGCGACAGCTCCGCTTTCGCGGCTCGGCCGCCAACCGACGGTGTGGATCACCGGGCCGGTCTTCGGAGCCGGAGCAGCCGCCACCTTGCCCTTGGGCTCGGCCAGCGTCGGCTCGGCTTCCGTCTTCGGAGTCGGGTTCGACAGCGACTTGAACGATTCACCGTTCGGGTTGTCGGCACGCCGCGGGATCGGTCCGTCGGCCGGCGTCGGATTGGCGGCGCTCATCGTTCCGGACGGAGCCAGGGCCGTGCCCGTGACCGAATCGACCATCGCGTACTGGTACTGCACGCCGACTGCCATTCGCTTCGTCGTCGTGTACGGTTCCATGGCGGTGACCGTCCGCGATTCCATCTCGGTGATCACGCGGGCGACTTTCTGCGTCGTCTGCTCGGGGACCAGGGTGGCGACGTTGTAGCTCACCTGGCGGACCGTCGGGACGGCCACCACGCGGTTCTGCTGGACGTTCACCATCTGCATGTTCGGGACGTAGTCGCGACGGGGGATGAAGTCGGGCGTAAACGCCATCCGGGTCGCATAGCCGAGTCGGTTTAGTTCACCGAGCAGCGTCGGCCGCTGGTCGTACTGGCAGGGAGCCATCTTGGGCACTGGCTGCATCGTCGTCTGCCAGTAGCCGCGATTGACGCACACCTGCTTGCATTCGGCGACGTTCTGGTAGGAGACCGACTGCACATCGCAGGTCTTGGTCTGCATGACCTGCCGCATCACCGTCACAGGCTGGTCTTCATAAACGACCTTCTGCACCGGCACCTGCACCGACTTCTGCACCGGGCGGTATTCCGTGACCGGAACGTCGCGATAGACAGTTTGGGGAATCGCCTGCATGCAGACCTGGGGCTGCGGCATACAGCAGGGGTTCATGGCAAGCGGCACGGGGGCCGGGGCAGCCTGACCGCAGCAGGCGCCGGAATTGGGCCAGAACTGAGCCTGGGCGGCGGAGGTGAACGCGGCGGCGATCAGCCCCGCGAACAGACGGGTGCGGTAACGAAGCATGATGGCTGTCCTCAACGACTGGGTCAAAAACGGTTGGATTGGCGAGGAGGAGCGGAGGTGCTCTTGCGGGGACTTCGAGGTGACTTTGGCAGTCCCCGCGGCGTGTGGGCGGGCTTGTAACCGGGACCAAAATTTTGGGTCAAGACGGGGGGCAGGAATTGCCGATACTTTGTCATTTGGCGTGTAAGACACGGATGTTTCGCGCCTCAGCGAACGCCGTGCCATCCACGACTCGGCTCAATTCCGCGCTGCGAATTGCCCCGCCAACTGTTCAAAAGCACGCCGCGCACGCGAATTCCCCCGCCTCGCCACGCCCGAAAGAGTTCCTCGCCTCCCGGCAAGACCAAGCCGCCTCTCCTCGCCAGCCGTCGCACCAGGCCGGGCCCCAAACAAAAAGGCGGCGGAGTGCTTCCACTCCGCCGCCAGGGCACGCAATCAGGTCAGTCGTCGACTGACTCTTACTTCGCGCTGCAGCACGCCGCACCGCCGGCGTTCGCCGCGCAGGTGGCATTGCCTGCGGCTGCGGCCTTCGCGGCCGAGCAGCAGCCATTCACCGTGCAGCAGCCGCCCGCTTCGCAGCAGCCGGGACCGACGCACGAGTCGCCGCAGCAAACGGCGCAGTCAACGCAGGTTGTGCAACCTGCGGCGTTCGTGCCCGTCGAGGCACTCAGGGACAGACCGCCAAGGCTGAGAACGGCGGCAACGGCAGCCAGGGACAGAAAACGAGACATGGACTCTCTCCGAATGTTTGTTCACGAGGGAGAGCGACGAACGCCACCGACATGGTGCACGCCCCGCACTCCCGGAAAATCACCGATCAACACATGCAGTGGATCAGGCGACGTTCGGAGGAGGAGTCGGCGGAGTATCACGCCGGCCGGAGAGTTCAGCCGAGTGCATCAAACACGAATGTTCGAGCACACACGACGACCATTCAAACAGCCGCACCGGAAGCGCGGCGGCCATCATCGAAGGACAACAGGGGCAACCACAGCCCCCCATTCCTCCACAGCACGACTTGCCCGAGCCATTGGCAGGCACCGGAACGTTCGTGGAATGCTGACAGCAGGCAGAGCGGACCCCTTCATGAGGACCTGCATCTGGCGAACACGACTCGTGGTCCGTCCCCTGTGCGTGGCAGCAGGACTTTGCCGATGCAACCACCGGAGACTGAGACGGCGCCGATGCCATTCCCACGGCGAGCCCCGGCGGTGCGCTCAGGGTCAATGCGGCCGCAAACGCCAGCAGCGTTCGCGACGATCGGCCCAGACACAACACCAGATTCATGAAAGCTCGACCTCAGGACGCCCCCATTCTCCGGTCTTCCTGAATCGGGTCAAGGCGAATTGCCCCGATGTCGGCGCCGAACCTGGTTTTCCGGCATCGACAGCCGACGAGGAGCGGAGATGACGGTCACACCGAATCCCCGCCGGAAGCCCGCCGGCCCGTTCCCGCATGGCTTTCGAGCAGTTGCGACAACTCCAGTACGTACCGCGTGTTCCGCTCGAGATCCCGTTCAAACTTCGCCAGGTCTTCGCCGTACTCCAGTCGGCGCGCCAGGAACTCGAACTCCTCTGTGTCGCGCGCCGGGACGGCCAGGTCACGTGCATCTCCGCGGACCATCCGCAGCCCGTCGATCACCCGTCGCCAGAACCGGTAGGCGTCCCGCAGCCGCACCCGCTGCCCCGAGGCCAGAATTCCCGCATTCTGAAGCGCCTTCATCGCCGTGCGCGTGTTCGTGGCGCGCAGCGACTCATCGCGATGGCCATAGGTGATCTGCAGCCCCTGCACCAGGTACTCGCAGTCGACCAGTCCCCCCGGCGACAGCTTGGCGTTGAACGTTCCTGCCCGCACGAGCTGGCGATTCTGCTTCTCGCGCATCCCGCGCATCGCCGCAACGTCGAACGGCCGACCTGTGTAGATCAGCTCGTCCCGCACTTCAACCACCTGCCGGCCGAACGCACCATCCCCCGACACCGGCCGGAGCTTCACCAGCGCCTGCCGCTCATAGGGCCATGCCGGGCCGTCGCTGGAGAAATATTTCCGGAACGTCTCCAGCGAAACCGCCAGACTCCCCGCCTTCCCGTACGGACGCAATCGCAGGTCGACCTCGAAGATCCCCTTGCGCTTGGCGTGAATGTGCGTCCGGAACAGGTCGACAATCTTCTGGTAATACTCGGCGTTGGTGATGACGTTCGGCCCCGACGTCCTTCCGTCCGCCTCGTATACGAACATCAACTCGATGTCGGATGCGTATCCCAGTTCGTATCCGCCGAACTTTCCCAGCGCGCACAGCGCCAGCCGGCTTGGCAGCGGCTTCCCGTCGGGCTGCCACTCGGGCGAACCATGAGCCGGCTGCAGCTCCTGCTCGCACAGGCGCAGATTCGCCGTCACGACGGCCTCGGCCACCTCCGTCAGCTCGCGCGAAAACTCGACGAACTTGTCCTGCAGGTTCAGGATGTGCCGCATGTCGACGCGCAGCATCTCGCGGTCTTTGAACGCATTCAGAGCGGCGATCTTCCCTGCCAGATCGCTCGCCGCATCCATCTCCGACTGCACTTCGCGGTTCAGTTCGGCAAGCGGCCGTGCCTGTCGAAGCCCCTCGACGTTCGCCACCACCGGGAACAGGTTCTCATGCTGCAGGCGCAGGAAATCGTGCCACAGGAACTCACTGACCCCCAGCAGCTGCGCCAGCGCCGCGAGAACTTCCGTCTGCTGCAGCGAAGCGAGTTGCTCGAGCCAGTTCGGCTGCTGGAACAGATGCTCGAGGAACTGCCGGAACTGCACCAGCGCCGATTCCGGATTCGGTGACTGGGGCAACAGGTGTGTGAAATGCTTCGTCAGCACGACCGCGGCCCGCAGCTCACTGAGCCTCAGCGGGTCGGTGATCTTCTTGCCGTCCTGTCCGACAACAGCCAGCGTGTCGAGCGCCTGCTCCCGGTTCGATTGGATGCGCACGCGATGAATCGACACCCCGCTCACCGACAGCGAGTTGGTCAGCTCGTACAGGAAGCCGATCGTGTCCTCTGCCTCGATGTGCATCACGGTGCACTCCGGATCGGCTTCGTTGTCGATATCGATTTCCACCGGCAGCAACGTCGTCGATGAACGCGGCCCGATCACCCGGTCCCGCAGCGCGCGAGCCACGCGCTTGGCCAGCTTCCCCTGCGCCTCGTCCAGCTTTCCCTGAAGCGCCAGCCGCAGCAGCTCATTGAGGTCGGCCGAATACTTCGTCCAGGCGTCGTCGGGAACAGGCGATTTGACGGGACGGACCGTAAACACGTTGACGTACTTCCGCCGTCGTTCGTCGGCACGCCGTTCACCCCCGTCACGCTTCGGCTCGAACACCTCGGCCCCGGTGAACACCCATCCCGATTCGATGTTCCAGCCCCACACAAACAGCAGCCCGCACATCAGCGACAGGTTGCCCAGCACGTCATAGCCGACGACTGTGAGTTCCCACGCGCCATCCCGCGATGGCCGGGCCTCGAGGTGCATCATCTTCTGGTCGTCGAGATGGTCGAGCATGTCAAGATGCCGCTCGGCCTGCTCGTCGTTGAAGATTTCCCGGTAACCGGCCGCCGCCAGCCCGAAATGCGTGTCGACTGTTCGTTGCAGAAGCACGATCGGCGTCGACGCCACTTCGCCACGCAGGATGTATTTCTCGTAAATCGCGCGAATCGCGCGGCAGTGCTGCGTGTAGTGCGACAGGAAAACGTCCGCATTCGGATAGTCGAGACGGCGGGCCAGGTAGGCCAGCTCGCGGGGCGATTCCGGAAGTGAATGCTCCTGCTTGTTGTGCATCAGCTGGAGTGAATGCTCGATCGTTCGCAGGAACACGTAGCCGCTGCTCAGCTGCCGGAATTCATCCGCTCGCAGCAGGTCGAACTCCGCGAGCCGCACCAGGGCGTCCAGCGTGTTGAAGCTCCGGACCTCTGGCATCGCATGGCCGTTCGCGAGCTGCAGGTACTGCACCACGAACTCGACGTCGCGGATGCTCCCCTGCCCCCCTTTCACCTCGCCCCACGCCTTGCCCCGTTTCGCAAGGTGCTGCTCGATCTTCTGTTTCATGTCGGCCACGTTGGCCCGCGCCGCTTCCGCATCGATCTCGAAGATGAATGGCTCGAGACGTTTCAGCGTCGCGTTTCCGACCGCGTGATTCCCCGCGATGACACGCGCCTTGAGCAACGCCTGCTTTTCCCACAACCGGCCGTGCTTCTTCAGGTAGTCGACATATGCATCGCTCGTCGACACCAGCGGGCCCGAACTCCCCCACGGCCGCAGGCGCATGTCGACGCGGTACAGAAACCCGGCCGAAGTCGGCTCGCTGATCGCGTTGATCAGCTTCTGGCCCAGTCCCCAGTAACGATCGGCCCCTCCCTGGCAGACAAACACCAGGTCGATGTCCGAACTGTAGTTCAGCTCCTCGCCTCCCAGCTTGCCGAACGCCAGCACGGAAAAGTCGTCAGCCTGCAGCTTCAGCTCCGCGGCCGCGATGTCGAGCGACGACTGCACGAGGCTGTCGGCCAGCAGCGCCAGCTGCAGCGTGGCGCTTTTCAGATCCATCAGGCCGAACGTGTCACACGCCGCCAGTCGCAGCAGTTCCCACTGCTGGTACCGGCGCAGCTCATCGAGGCGGTCCCGGAACGTGCTCGTCGGTGCAATCGCTTCCTGTTCCTCATCGACGAACTGGGTGCGGCTCTTGAAGTCGGCCAGGCGCTTGTGCTGCGTCAGCCGTTCCAGGTAGTGCGGATTCCTCAGCAGAATCTCTGTGAGGAACTGGCTGCCGACAAACAACCGGAACAGGATCTCCACCGCCCGAGGATTCTCCGCCAGGTAGCGGAACAGACCTTCGCTGTCCTGGGCGGCCTGAACGAATCGCTCAAGGTTGATGAGCGACGTATCCGGCACAGCGCCGTCGGCCAGCGCGTGGACGATCCCCGGCAATGCCCGTGCAAAGAGTTCCCGTTCCGCATCCGTTCGGGCAAGACCCCGGAAGCGGGCCCGCGCTTCGGGAATGCTCAGGAATCCGGCCGACCGAAGCGTCTCCTCCGCTTCCGCCTCATGAGCCGGGTCGGCAGACAAAAGCAACGGCGCAACATCCATGGCAGTGAGCGTCCCACGAGAATGAACTCCCGCGAGCTTCACGCATCAACCGCAAACACGCAACGATGAGCGGGCGGGGCGTTCAATCCAGTCGACACCTCCGGCCTCTCCACGACCGCGAAGCCCCTCCTGAAGTGGGCCGGCCGAGTGCGAACCACATCTCTCTGCCGCAGTGCTGGCCCGGTCCACACCTCGCTCAAAACGCCGGCCAGTAACACCCGTTCGGCGCGATCGGCGGATCGAAGACCGGATTGCGAAGCGGCCACACCTGGTGCGGCCAGACGTCGCTATACGACGGCAGGTAAGGGCGATACGGCGATTCCGCCGGTTGTTCAGGCGCCGGAGCCGGCATCTGCTTCACGATCGTTGTCGGACGCATCTGCCCGAACACCAATTCCATCGCCGCCTCGTGACGATAGCTCGGGTTGGCGTCGTATTCCGCCCGGTTGAAGGGAATCGCACGGTAGGCCTCCGCGTAACGCAGCCCCAGTTGTTCGACCGAAGATCGAGCATCCGGAGAAACAGTCACGCCGTGAGCGCTGCGGACGCCGGACGCCGGCTCTTGAATCTGTGGAATCGGAGGCAATTCGGCAGGAGGCTCGGCCGGCTCGGTCGCCTGGACCAGCGCGACGGCCGGGGTCACGTCCATCGGCGAGGGCACTGGCAACGTCCGGGGCTCGGCTTTGGCCGTTCGGGCCGCCGGCTTGATCGAGACCGTCCAGGCTTCCCCCGCATCCGACTTGAACACCGTGTTCCTGGGCGTCGTTTCACCCGCCGTCACGTGGGCGACCGCGGCGACCAGCAGAGCTCCGGCACAGGCAAGACGCCGTCCAGGGCGGTTGAACATGATGCGGATGGGGCGGGCCATGACATTCCTTCTACGAGCTTGCCTGCTGATTGAGTCAGGAGCCACGCTAAAGGAGACGGGGGACCGATGTCAAAAAGCAACACCCGCAATCGACGCAACAGTTGCCTCAATCGTCGGTTCTGCAGGCGTGTTGCAAAAAAGCAACGCGAAATCATCCCCCCGCACAATCGGCCCCCCCCATGGAGCCCGTCCCGTCAAGAGTGCCCGACCCTCAAGTCGCCGATTCAGGCCCTCGCCCGCGTCCAGAACTCCGATGGGGAGCGGACCGCGACCTGGCCGGTTAAATTGTGCGAAGTCCTCGTCCCGTGTTTGATTCGAACGCCGCATTTCAATGTCCAAAGCCTGGTCTGGCCGCTTCTCTCAGCCCACTGACAAGCTCGTCGAAGCTTTCACCGAATCGATCAGCTTCGATGCCCGTCTGGCCGAGGTCGATATCCGCGGCTCGAAAGCCCACGCGCAGATGCTCTCGGAAACCGGGCTGATCTCCGCCGACGAATCAAAATCCATCGCCGCCGCGCTCGACTCGATCGGCGAGATGATCCGCAAGGGGGAGATGAAGTTCTCCTCCGAGCTCGAAGACATCCACCTCCACATCGAAAGCGAACTGATCCGCCGCCTCGGCGACGTCGGCCGCAAGCTCCACACCGGCCGCAGCCGCAACGACCAGGTCTCCACCGACCTCAAGCTTTACACCCGCGACGCCATCGACCACATCGACCAGTTGCTGGAAGCGGTGCAGAAAGCCTTCGTTGGCCGCGGCGATGCCGATCTCGACATCATCGTCCCTGGCTACACGCACCTGCAGCGCGCCCAGCCCGTCGCGGCGCCGCACTACTGGCTGGCTTACGTCGAGAAGTTCCAGCGTGACCGCGAGCGCCTCGCCGATTGCCGCAAACGTGTGAATCTCTCACCGCTCGGCGCTGCCGCCCTCGCTGGCTCGTCACTCCCGATCAACCGTCATCGCACGGCGGAACTGCTGGGCTTCAGCGCCCCGGCCGCCAACAGCCTCGATGTCTCCAGCGATCGCGATTACCTCGTCGAGTTCACCAGCACTCTCGCCCTCGTCGCGGCCCACCTCAGCACCTGGGCCGAAGAATGGATTCTCTGGAACACGACCGAGTTCGGCTTCCTGCGGCTGCCAGATGCCTTCACGACCGGTTCGTCGATCATGCCGCAGAAGAAAAACCCGGACGTCCTGGAGCTGATTCGCGGGAAGTCGTCGCGCGTGATCGGCGCGGCCCAGACGCTGCTCGTCCTGATCAAAGGCCTTCCCATGGCCTATAACCGCGACCTGCAGGACGACAAGCGGGCGATGTTCGATGCCTATGACACAATCGTCGCCTGTCTCGAAGTGGCTCCCCAGATTATCGCCGGCGCGGAACTCCGCCGCGACGTCATCGCCTCGCGGATCGATGACGGATTCCTCGACGCGACTGCGCTGATGGAATACCTCATCAAGCGTGGCGTTCCCATGCGGACCGGACACGAAGTCGTCGGCAAGCTCGTCGCCGAATGCGAGCAACGGAAATGCCGCCTGAAAGACCTGACACTCGCCGAGATTCGGTCCCTGGTCCCCGCGACCGCCGCGCCGCTCATCGATGAATCGGTTTCAAGCGTGCTGGGATCGGCCAACGCCGCCGCCGCTCTCGTCAGCTACGGCTCCGGCAGCCGGGAACGCGTCAAAGAGCAGCTCGCCGAATGGAAGAAACGTCTGGCGTAACACAAGCTGCGAAACGCAAACTCCAGGTCAACGCGTCCTCCGCATCCCCATCCCCGCGTTGCGATGAAAGCGATGGAAGAGGCGACGCCTGGTCGCTTCTATTGAGCGCTGCACACGTCCGGACGCAGCTTCTTCGCTTCGCCCAGGTAGACGTGGACCACTTCCTTCTGGCTGCGCTCGGTGTTGATGTGCAGCAGGATGCGAATGATCTGCGGCATCCCATGCGGAACGGCGATCTCCGACGCACACAGCAGCGGCACCTGGCTCATTCCCAGATGACGGGCCGCCTCGGCCGGAAACGCGGCCGTCAGGTCGGGCGTCGTCGTGAAGATCGCCGAAATGACGTCGTCGAACACCGTGATGCCGTTCGCGCGCAGCAGCTCCGTGAGCAGTTCGCGCGTGGCGGCGACGATCTGCTCGGACGTGTTTTCAGTGACGCTGATCGCGCCGCGAAGGCCTCGGACGGACATGGAACGCTGAACGACGCAGTGGGACGGGTAACAGGCGAGAACTCACCTGCGCGGGACGTTAAGCCGCCCGTTCAACGAACGCAAGCGGCGGCATTCTCAACACCGATCTTACTTCCCCGGAGGCTCGAATCCGAACGCCTGGAACTTCGAAAGTTCGAACACGTCCAGCAACTTCAGACCGGCGATTGCCGAGAAGGCGACCATCGCTTTCCGGGCCCCCTGGGCGTCCGGCTTGTCCCGTTCCAGGAGCAGGATCTGCTCTGACAGCAGGAAGTTGCAGAACGGAATCGTCTCCTGGAACGTCGTGATCAGCAGCCCGCTCTTCGGATAGCCCGCAGGCCACGATTTGAAAACGTGTCGCCAGCCTTGTCCCGCATCCATCCGAAAGCCCCTCCGTACGACGTCGTCGAAATCACCGGCCCGCCCCGTCAGGCGCGACTCTGATCGGGACTTTAACGACTCGCGCCGCCCGTGATATCGAAATAGGCGTAGCCCCCACCGGATTCCTTCGCCAGCTTGTGCAGAAAGTTCGGTGCCTGTTTTCCATCCGGCCCCGTCACCGGCCTGCCCGATCCAAATTCGATGCAGTTGATCTGCGCCCCGCGCAATCGCTTCCGGATTCCCTCCCTCTGCGCCGCCGTCATCTCATCCTCTGAGTCGGTCAGGAAGTAGATCACATCCGGCCGCAACTCCAGCGCCGTCTCGAGAGCCAGCACACGATTCGTCCCCCCGGACGCGGAGATCCCGGAGAGCTGGTCCTCCACAAGCTGACGGTCTGATTCCGACCCGTTGAACAGCACGAACCGGTTCTTCTTGAGTTCGTGAGGAGAGTTGTTGAAAAAGATCACCTGGAACTCCTGCGACTCATCGAGCCGCCTCAGGCTCGCCATCAGTTCGTTCTTCGCGCTCCGAAGCACGTCTGTCATGCTCGACGAGCGGTCAATCACATAGACGAACCTGCGCCCCTTCGCGGTGACGCCATACATCGTCGTTCCGTTGCCGTTCCCAGCCCCGTTCCTGCTTCCCTGGCCTGATCCGAATTCGCCACGACCGCCAAGGCCTGTGTTCTGGACGACCGGCCCGCCAGCGCCCCGCGCCGCCTGGGCGGCAAATGCAGGCATCGGCCCCAGTCCGATGACCCCCGGCGCCTCGACCGACGGCAGCGACAGCGGAATCTCCGGCGAGATTGTCGGAGCCACCGCGGCTTCCACACGGGTTTCGTCCGTGCTCGCCGAGGGATTCGCCTCGGCCGCGGGCGGACTCGCTCCGACCTCTCGCGGATCTTCCGGACCACGTTCACGAACGACGATGCCGACCTCCCGCCCTTCGGAGACCTGTTCACCACGGCGGGCCTGGCACCCGGGCGACTGCGCGAGCTGCCACAGGATCCACGCAGCTGCAAGATGCATCACGCCCGAAAGAAACCAGCTCGGGGCAAGCACCCACGCAGACCGGGCCTGTAGCCAGTCGGGCACTTCTCCTGAGCGGTGATCTGCAGCGGAAGCCATGCCGAAACTGTACGGCTGCCGGAGAAAACCGGTCAACGCGTGTTCTCGGACTCCCGCGATTCACCCCCGCTCGCCCGGCCGATCGCCTCGACCGCCGTCGTCGGAATTCCCAGCAGCGCCTGGAGTTCCCGGAGCCGGTTCGACCACCGCGACCGGGCTTCCGGTTCCGGCCGTTCCCGACGGACCGCGCGGATCAGCAGGTTTTTCGGTGTGTGGTCGAGATCGATGAATTCGATCACCTGCGTTCGGTAGCCGGCCGATTCCAGCGCCGCCGCCCGCAGCGCATCGGTCGCCAGAGCCGCGAACCGCTCCTTCAGGATGCCATGCGTCTGCAGGAGTTCCAGCGCGGGCGCGTTCATCTGACTCGCGACTTCATGCTGGCAGCACGGTGCGGCAAGAATTACGTTCGCCTGCCATTCCACGGCCTTCGCGAGCGCGGCGTCTGTCGCCGTATCACATGCGTGCAGCGCGACGGCCAGATGCACCGGCGGGGCGATCGCGGCACTTCCGATCTCCCCCACTTCAAACGCCAGCCCCTCCAGTTCGAGTCGCTCGGCCACGCCACGGCAGGTCGCCACCACGTCAGCCGTCCGGTCGATTCCCGTGATGTCGACCTCCCGCCCGTGGATCACCGCCAGCAGGTGGTGGATCGCCAGTGTGAGGTAGCTCTTGCCGCAGCCAAAGTCGACAACGCGAATCACCCCGTCCGCCGGCAGGTCGCGGTACACGTCATTCACGAACTCCAGGAACCGGTTGATCTGCCGGAACTTGTGCTGCATCGCGGCCCGCACCCGCCCGTCCGCGGTCATCACCCCCACCGCTTCCAGAAAGGCGCACGGCTGGCCTTCAGGGATCAGGTACTGCTTGGCGGAGTCATGTGCGACATTCACCGGCTGCCGGCTGGATGCCTTCCCGCGACGCGCGATGATGTCCCCGCGATGGCCGAGCCGGAATTCGAAGTCTGCGTCGGTGGTGAGCAGGTTGACCTGGTGAAAACGCGACGGAAACTCGCGTTCCAGCCGCTTCAGCGACTCGTCGAGCGTCAGGTTCGCATGGACTTCCTGCTTCCCACGACGGTCGGCCCACTGCAGCCGCGGCTCCCCCTTGATCGCAACAGGCCGCGCGGACGATTTCACCCCTTGTTCGCCACTGCGGGCCAGGACGAGCTTGACCAGCCGGTTCTCCGCGAACGCGGCCGCCAGTTCCCTGCGAAGATCGATTGAAGAAGCCATAAGCCAGCTTAACCGACTGTCGGCTGCATGCCGACCATCCCAGGCTCCCAGCGATTCGCCTCCTCCCGGGCGACTTCCTCCGGACTCCGTTTCCGCAGCCGGTCGAGGAACAGGTACACGACGGGCGTCGTGTACAGCGTGAGAGCCTGGCTGAAGATCAGCCCGCCGACGATCGCGACCCCCAGCGGCTGACGCAGCTCGGCCCCGGTCCCCATGCCGATCGCCATCGGCAACCCGCCCAGCAGTGCGGCCATGGTCGTCATGGTAATGGGTCGAAAGCGGAGCACGCACGCTTCGAAGATGGCGTCCTGCGGAGTCATCCCGCGGTTGCGCTCGGCGTCGAGCGCGAAGTCGATCATCAGGATGGCGTTCTTCTTAACGATCCCGATCAGCAGCAGGATGCCGATCATCCCGATGACGTTGAGATCCATGCCGCACAGCATCAGAGCCAAGATCGCCCCGACGCCTGCGGATGGCAGCGTCGAGAGAATCGTCAAGGGATGGATGTAACTCTCATAGAGCATTCCCAGCACGATGTAGACGGTCACCAGCGCTGCCAGGATCAGCAGCGGCTGGTTGCTGAGCGAATGCTGGAACGCCTGCGCCGTCCCCGCGAACTGTCCCTGGATGCTCTCCGGCATTCCCAGGTTGTTCACCAGGTCTTCCACCTTGGGAACAATGTCCCCCAGCGACGTTCCATGAAGCAGGTTGAACGAGATCGTGCTGGAGGGAAACTGCCCCGAGTGGGCCACCGACAGCGAGGCGTTCGTCATCCGTGGCTGGTACAGGTCGCTCAGAGGCACGAGGCTGCCGTTGCTCGTCTTTACGTAGATGTGCCTGATCGACTCCGGTCCTTCGGCATACGCGTCATCCACTTCCATCACGACGCGGTACTGGTTCAGCGGCAGGTACATCGTCGACACCTGCCGCTGCCCGAACGCGTCGTACAGCGTGTTGTCGATCGTCGCGAAATCGATACCCAGGCGGGCCGCCGTTTCACGATCGACTTCCAGCCGCGTCTGCAGCCCCTTGCTCTGAGCGTCCGTATTCACGTCCGCGATTCCCGGAATCTTCTTGAACTCCGTGAGCAGCTTCGGAGTCCACTCGTTGAGTTCCTGCAGGCTGTTTCCCCGGATCGTGTACTGGAACTGCGCGCTGCTTCCACGACCGCCGAACCGCAGGTCCTGCGACACCTGCATCAACAGCGTTCCACCCGGGATCTTGCCCGCCTTGGCCCGGATCCGGCCGATGACCCCGTCCGAATTCAGCTGGCGTTCCGACTGCGGAACGAGCGTCGCAAACATCCGCGCCGAGTTCGTCGCGCCGCCCCGCCCGCCGCCCGCAAAGGCCACCACGGAAGCGACGTCCGGGTCAGCAGCCACCACCGCGGCATACTGCTGGACGAGCGTCGTCATCGCATTGAACGAAATGCTCTGGTCGGCCATCACGCTCGCCATGATTCGACCGGTGTCCTGTTGCGGGAAGAACCCTTTGGGCACGATCGCATACAGGTACACCGTCAGCGCGACGGTCCCGACCATCACCACCATTGTCGCCCACTGATGACGCAGCACGACGATCAGCGACCGCGAATACCACCCCAGCACCCAGTCGTAGAACTTCTCGCTCAGCTGGAACGTCCGGCCATGCTTCTTCTGGGGGTCGTGCGGCTTCAGGAACAACGCGCATAGCATCGGCGTCGTCGTCAGTGAAACGATCAGCGAGATCACGATCGCCGCCGAAAGCGTGACGGCGAACTCGCGGAATAGCAGGCCCACCAGGCCGCGCATCAGCAGAATCGGTATGAAAACCGCCACCAGCGAAATACTGATCGAAAGAACCGTGAAGCCGATCTCTCGTGCGCCGATCAGTGCCGCTTTCCGCGGAGACATTCCCTGCTCGAGATACCGGCTGACGTTCTCGATCACGACCACCGCGTCGTCGACGACGAAGCCCGTGGCGATCGTCAGCGCCATCAGTGACAGGTTGTCCAGCGTGTAACCGAACAGGTACATCACCCCGAAGGTCGTCACCAGCGAGACTGGCACGGCAATGCTTGGAATCAGCGTGGCGCGGACATCGCGCAGGAACGCGAACACCACGAGAATCACCAGCACGACCGAAAGCACGAGCGTGAACTGCACGTCGTGCAGCGAGGCCCGAATCGTCATCGTCCGGTCCATCGTTACGTCCATGTCGATTCCCGCGGGAATCTGCGTACGGAGCTGCGGCAGGGTCTCCCGCAGCCGGTCCACCGTGGCGATGATGTTCTCGCCCGGCTGCCGGTACACGATGATGCTCACCGCCGGCCTGCCGTTCGCGATTCCGAACGACCGGACGTCCTCGATCGAGTCCGTCACCTTCGCGACGTCGCGGATGCGGATCGGGGCCCCGTTGCGGAACGTGATGACCAGGTTCTCATACTCTTCCGCCTTGAACAGCTGATCGCTCGCCGTGATCGACCACGTCCGCGTCGACGACGTGATCGACCCCTTCGGCCGGTTCGCGTTCGCCGCCGTCAGTGTCGCCCGCACGTCGGCAAGGCTCAGCCCCAGCGCATTGAGGATCGTCGGATTGACGTCGACCCGGACGGCCGGATTCGACCCTCCGCCAATCGTCACCTGCCCCACGCCCTGCACCTGCGCGATCTTCTGCTGCAGGATCGACGACGCGATGTCGTACATCTGCAGCTTCGTGTAGGTGTCCGACGTCAGGGCGAAGATCATGATCGGCGAATCGGCCGGATTGACCTTCTGGTACGACGGGTTGTTCGGCAGGTTCGCCGGAAGCTGGCTGCGCGCCGCATTGATCGCCGCCTGGACGTCGCGGGCCGCGGCGTCAATGTTCCGGCTGAAATCGAACTGCAGCGTGATCGACGTATTGCCGAGCGAACTGCTCGACGTCATCTCCGTCACCCCGGCGATCCGCCCGAACTGGCGTTCGAGGGGCGTCGCCACCGCAGTCGCCATCGTTTCGGGATTTGCCCCCGGCAGCGACGCACTCACCTGGATCGACGGAAACTCGATCTCCGGCATCGGCGACACCGGCAGCATGAAGTAGCCCAGTACTCCCAGCAGCGTCATCGCGATCGTCAACAGTGTCGTCGCGACGGGCCTGCGGATGAAGGGGCCGGAGAGCGTCATCCCTGCTCCTCGGCTTCCACGAGTTCCTCATCGGCCGCCAGGTCCGTCTGCGTGCTGAATCCCAGCCGCCTCGCCCACCGCTCGAACCACAGGTAGATCACCGGCGTCGTATACAGCGTGAGGATCTGGCTGAAAATCAGTCCGCCAATGATCGTGATGCCCAGCGGCCGGCGCAGCTCCGAGCCCACTCCCGTTCCAAACGCCAGCGGCACGCCGCCCAGGAGCGCGGCCATCGTCGTCATCATGATCGGGCGAAAACGGAGCAGGCACGCCTGGAAGATCGCCTCGTCCGGAGACTTCCCTTCCTTGCGCTGCGCTTCAAGCGCGAAGTCGATCATCATGATCGCGTTCTTCTTGACGATGCCGATGAGCAGGATGATGCCGATCAGCCCGATCACGCTCAGATCGATTCCGCAGATCATCAGCGCCACCAGCGCCCCCACGCCGGCCGACGGCAATGTCGACAGGATCGTGATCGGGTGGATGTAACTCTCGTAAAGAACGCCAAGAACGATATACACCGTCACCAGCGCCGCGAGAATGAGCAGCGGCGTGTTCGTCAGCGACGCCTGAAAAGCCGCGGCCGTTCCCTGGAAGGCGCCCGCGATGCTCGGCGGCATATCGAGTTCCTGTTTCGCCTGGTCGATCGCCGTCACGGCGTCCCCCAGGGAAACACCGGGCCCGACATTGAACGAGACGGTCGCCACTGGGAACTGCCCCTGGTGGTTGATAATCAGCGGAGCTGTCTTCTCCTGCAGAGAAGTGAGCGAGTTCAAAGGGGTCATCCCCCCGGAAGCCGACCTCACATACACCTCGTTGAGATCCTTCAGGTCGTCGCGGAACTCCGGCTTCACTTCCAGCACGACGCGGTACTGGTTGAGCTGTGTGAACATGATCGACACCTGCCGCTGCCCGTAGGCGTCGTACAGGGCATCATCGATCTGCCGCGGCGTGACCCCCAGGCGGGCCGCGGTGTCGCGATCAATGACGACGTGTGCTTCCAGCCCCGAATTGAGCTGATCGCTTGCGACGTCGCGAAGCTGCGGAAGCGATTGCAGCTTGGCCACGAACTTCGGAGTCCACTCCGCCAGTTCCTCCGCGTTCGGATCTTCGAGGCTGTACTGGTATTGCGTGCGGCTGACCCGAGTCTCCACGGTCAGGTCCTGCACGGGCTGCATGAACAGCGTGATCCCCGATACGTCCGCGAGCTTCGGCTGCAGGCGGCGGATCACTTCCACCGCGTTCGCATCCCGCTCATCGAGAGGCTTCAGGTTGATCTGGATACGGCCGCTGTTGAGCGTCACGTTCGTGCCGTCGATCCCGATGAAGCTCGACAGGCTCTCGACCGCGGGATCCTTCAGAATGACCTTGTTCAGCGCCAGCTGACGCTCCGCCATCACCCCGAACGAGCAGTCCTGCGGCGCCTCGGAGATCCCAAGAATCACGCCGGTGTCCTGCACCGGGAAGAAGCCTTTGGGGACAAGCAGGTACAGGTACACCGTGGCCACGACTGTGGCGACGGCCACCACCATCGTCAGCCCCTGGTTCCGCAGCACGACCCCCAGCGTCTTCCCATACAGGGTGATCGTCTGGTCGAAGCCCCATTCCGAAGCCCGGTACAGCCAGCCGTGGTCATCCGGATGAACGTGCTTGAGCAGCCGGGCGCACATCATCGGCGTCAGCGTCAGCGACACCACCGCTGAAACCAGGATGGTGACGCTCAGCGTCACGGCGAACTCGCGGAACAGGCGCCCCACGATGTCGCCCATGAACAGCAGCGGGATCAGCACCGCGATCAGCGAAACGCTGAGCGAGACGATCGTAAACGCGATCTCCTGCGATCCCTTGAGGGCGGCCGTCAGCGGCTTATCCCCCTCTTCGAGATAGCGCATGATGTTCTCGCTCATCACGATGGCGTCGTCCACCACGAAGCCGGTCGAGATCGTCAGCGCCATCAGCGTCAGGTTGTTCAGGCTGTAACCCAGCAGGTACATCACCCCGAACGTGCCGACCAGCGACAGCGGCACGGCCACGCTGGGAATGATCGTCGCCCGCATGTTCCGCAGGAACAGGAACATCACCAGCACGACCAGCCCGATGGTCGTCATCAGTTCGCGCTGAACGTCATGCACCGATGCACGGATTGTCGTCGTCCGGTCGGTCAGCACGTGGATCTTCACCGACGCCGGCATCGCTTCGCGCAGCTGCGGCAACAGCGCCTTCACGCGATCGACCACTTCAATGATGTTCGCGCCCGGCTGCCGCTGGATGTTCACCACGACGGCCGGCGTGTCGTTCATCCACGCGGCCTGCCGCACGTTTTCGGCATCGTCAATGACGTCCGCAACTTCCGAAAGTTTGACTGGAGCCCCGTTGCGATATGCGATCACCAGGTCGCGATACTGCTTGCTGGTGAGCATCTGGTCGTTCGCGCCGATGATCACCGCCTGCCGTTCGCCGTCGACGCTCCCCTTCGCCTGGTTCACATTCGCCGCCGCCAGCGCGAGCCGGACGTCCTCCAGCGTCATGCGCAGGGCCGACAGTGCGACCGGATTGGCCTGCACGCGGATGGCCGGCTTCTGACCGCCGCTGATGCTCACCAGCCCCACGCCGCTCAGCTGCGAAATCTTCTGGGCCAGGCGCGTGTCCGCCAAGTCCTGGACCTCCGGCAGACGCAGCGAACTCGAGGTGAGCGCCAGCGTCAGGATCGGTGAATCGGCGGGATTCGTCTTTGTATAGATCGGCGGATTCGGAAGATCCTGCGGCAGGAAGTTGCTGGCGACGTTGATCGCCGCCTGCACCTGCTGCGCCGCCACATCGATGTTCAACTCGAGGTTGAACCTCAGCGTGATGACCGAACATCCCTCCGAACTGCTGGAGGTCATCTGCGCCAGCCCCGGAATCTGGCCGAACTGCCGCTCCAGAGGGGCCGTCACCGAGGACGTCATCACCTCAGGTCCCGCACCGGGATAAAGCGTGATGACCTGCATGGTCGGATAGTCGACCTGCGGCAGCGCCGAAACCGGCAGTTCCTGATAGGCCACCATGCCCGACAGTGTGATCGCCACCATCAACAGCACGGTGGCAACCGGTCGCAGGATGAATGCCCGCGACGGATTCATGCCTTGCCCTTCTCAGCGACTGGTCTGGCCGCGCCCGCTCCTCCCTTGTTTCCTGCCCCCGATGGAGCAACCTCCGGCCTCGCGTCCGCCGTCTTGGCGCCGCGGTACGAAATCTTCGTCCACGGCTCGGTCGGCTGAAGCTTGTCGACGCCGTCCGTAATGACCATGTCTCCCGGAGACAGCCCGGTCTGGATTGATGTCTCGTTCCCCTGCGACGGCCCCGTCACCACCGGCCGCCGTTCGGCCGTGTTCCCCGCCGTGGCGATGTAGACGAACGGCCCCTCAGGCCCACGCTGCACGGCGGCGGAAGGAACCACATAAGCGTTCCGGACCGTCTCGACAGTCAGCCGGGCATTGACGAACTGGTTCGGAAACAACACGCCATTGGCGTTCTTGAACTCCGCCTTCAACCGCAGCGTGCCGGTCGTCGCGTCGACCTGGTTGTCGATCGCCAGCAGCTTGCCGGTCGCCAGTTGCGTGCGGAAGTCGCGATCATACGCCTCGACGGGCAGTTCCTTGCTGTCCCGAATCCTCTTCTGGACCCTCGGAATCTCGTCCTGCGGAATGGTGAACACCACACCGATTGGCTCGAGTTGCGTAATGACGACGATCCCATTCGGATCATTGGCACGCACCATATTGCCCCGGTCCACGAGCTTCAGGCCGACGCGCCCGCTGATCGGAGCGGTGATGCGGCAATACTGCAGTTGGAGTTCGGCGTTCTCGAGCACAGCCCGATTGGTTTCGACGACCGCCGCCGCCTGGGCCACCATTCCAAACTGCTGGTCGTACTGCGCCTGCGTGGTCGCGTTCGATTTGAGCAGTTCATCCTGTCGCTTGAGATTCAGCTTCGCCAGATCGAGCGAGGCCTGGTCGCGGGCCAGCGCCCCTTTCGCCTGGTCGCGCTGACGTTCAAACGGACGAGGATCAATCTCTGCGAGAAGGTCTCCCTGCTCGACCATCTGCCCTTCCTGGAAGGCGATGTTCACGATCTCCCCTTCGACCCGGCTCCTCACCGTGACGGTGTTCAACGCCGTCACCGTTCCCAGACCGTTCAGGTACAGTTCCATGTCCCGCTTCAGAACCGGAGCGACAATCACCGGCGTGACTCGTGCAGGAGGCGCTCCAGGTCCCGCGGCACGGCCCGGCAGACGCGCCTGAACCCACGGCCACCAGACCGGAAAGTACTTCCACCCGGCGCCGATCATCACCAGTAGGATGGTCCAGCGAATGATCCGGCCTGCAACAGTCGGAGGCGCTGCGGGCAAGGGAGGCGTCAGCCGTTCCCACGCCGGGCGCGCATCGCCGCTCGACTTGCTTTCGATGACGGGCTTGTGTTCGGCCATGGGGGGCGGGGCCGTGGGACTTTTCATAATCGCACGTCCCGGGGAGGGAGGGGGGACTGTCGACGAGAGATCAGGGAGGAAGGGCCTCGCGGCTCTCCTCAAACTCTACAAAATCTCGCGACGGAATGGATTGGGGAAAACGTCGTTCGGGCAAACACGCCTCATCCGCAGAGAGACCTGTATGCCATTCGGCAGTCGTTTGACCGGATCTCGCCACGGATCATCGTGACCGCGGTCCGTCCGGCTATGATAACTGACTGTGGGATCGCAATGACCGGGGTCGCCCAGTGCTTGGGAAATTTGCCGTCTGGATGAGCTTCAGCCCGCAGGCTGTTCCGGTTCTTCGGGCCGTAATGGCCGTTGCGTGGCTCCTCATTGCCACGCAGCCCGCCCTCGCTCTCGACTCCCAGCGCACCCTCACACAGGCACTGCTTCGCAAGTGGCAGATCCAGCAGGGCCTCCCGCAACCGACGATCACCGTCATCATCCAGGGGGCCGACGGCGGCCTCTGGCTCGGAACCCAGGCCGGCCTCTACCAGTTCGATGGCATCCGCTTCGATCCCGCGCTCGTAGTCGAAGGGGAATCGCTCGCCGATATCTGGATCAACGACCTCTGCGAAGACTCGCAGGGCCGCCTGTGGATCGCGACCCGCGGCGAAGGACTGCTTTACCTCCACGACGGCGAGGTCGTGAAGCACACGTCTCCCGTCGGCTTTCCGATGCAGAACGTGAACTGCCTCATGCTCAGCCGTCAGGGTGAGCTCTGGGCCGGCGGAGACGGAGGACTCGCCGTCTATCGCAACGACACCTTCCGAAAATACGACCACGCGGACGGCCTCCACATCCCGATCGTTCGCGATATCGCCCAGGCCGCCGACGACTCCATCTGGATCGGGGGAGACGGCAGCGGACTGATGGTCTGGAAAGACGGCACGCTCTCCAATCATCCCGACGCCGACCGGCGAACTGTCAACACGCTCCTCGCGGCAGCAGATGGCAGCCTCTGGGCCGGAACGAACAGGGGCCTGCTCAAGATCGACGGCCCCGGCATCACATCCGCCATCACGACCGGTGAAGGACTCCCCGACGATACGGTCGAATGTCTTCTGCGAGCCCAGGACGGAGTCCTTTGGGCCGGGACGCGCAACGGCCTCTGCCGGATCATCGGTCAGGAAGTGGAAGCATTCGGCACGCGTGAAGGACTCACGCAGAGCGCCGTCCTGACGATCTGCGAGGACCACGAAGGCAGCCTCTGGGTCGGAACCAAGCACGGACTCAATCAGCTCTCCGATCGTCGCACTCTCCCCCTCACCAGCACCGAAGGCCTCCCGACCAACGACGCCGGCCCCATCGTACAGGCCCCCTCCGGACAGATCTGGGTGGGAACGCTCGGGGGAGGGCTCGCCCGATACGACGGCCGCAGGTGCGAAGTCGCCGCCAATCGCCGCGCCGGACTGCCGAGCAGTCGGCTGCACGCACTGGCGGCCGGAAAGACCAACGACCTCTGGATCGGAACCGACAAGGGCGTCTGCCTCTGGCGCGACGGCGAGGTCGTCAAGGTCCTCAACATCAAGGACGGACTTCCCGGCAACGACGTCGCCTGCCTCACCTTCGACGACGCTAGCCGACTCTGGATCGGAACGCGCCGGGGACTGGTTCGCTACGACGGAAACTCCATCGAACGGCCGATCAGCGATCCCGTTGTGGCGAGCGCCCGCATCTCTGTGTTGAAAAACGCCGGGCAGCAGGGACTCATCGCTTCGACCTCGAACGGCGTCTTCCTCATCAGGGACGACAAACTCACACCCCTTCCGGGAGACGAAGCCTGGCTTCGCGAAGTCCATGCCATCGAAATCGGCCCGGAAGGGGAATTCTGGCTCGCCTCGCGCGGCCGCGGCCTGATGCTCATCAAGGACGGCGAAGTCTCCCTGTTTACCATCGCGGATGGCCTGTTCGACGATGAAATCGTGGGCATCGCCATCGATGACCGCGACCAACTCTGGATGGGTTGCAGTCGAGGGATCTTTTCCGTTCCCCGCACACAGGTTCTCAGCGTGGCCAGGGGCGAGCGTGCCCGTCCACTCGACTGCTTCTCGCTCAGCCCCACGGAAGGACTGCGCACCGTCGAATGCCAGCGCGACGTCCAGCCGGCCGTCTCACGTACCACCGATGGACAGATCTGGTTTTCGACGATTCACGGCGTCCTCGTCATCGACCCCGAAAAACTCCAGCGCGAACTCCCCACGCCGCATGTCGAAGCGAATCGCCTTCTCGTGAACGGCGAACCGATGCGCCCCAACCATCCGGTCGTCGTCCCTCCGGGGACATTGAACGTTTCCATCGGCTATACGGCCCACACTTATTCCTGGCCGTCCCGGACCTCGTTCCGATACCAGCTGGAAGGATTCGATAAGGACTGGGTCTACGCCGGCACGCGCCGGGACGCCTTCTACACCAACCTCTCGCCCGGCACCTACCGGTTCCGCGTCAGCGCCGCCAATTTCGGAGGAAGCTGGAGCGAAGCGAAGTTGCCTGTCGAGATCACCCTCCGAGCCGCCTTCTGGCAAACTCCGTGGTTCCCCCTCCTCCTGGGGCTGCTCGCCATGGGAACCGTCTGGCTCATCCTTCGGCTCCGCGTCCTGCGGGTCCGCGCCCGCATGGATGCCATCATCTCCGAACGTGTCCGCATCGCCCGTGAACTCCACGACACCCTCATCCAGGGCTTCTCCGGCGTCACCATGCAGATGCAGGCAGTCTCGTCGCAGGTCAACGATCCGAATCTCCGCAAGTCGATTCACGACGTGATCTCCGATGCCGGAGCCTGCCTCCGCGAAGCCCGACAGTCCGTGGCCGGCCTGCGGAACTCCCAGGGAACCTCAATGGGGCTCGCCGCCGCCCTCGAACAGGCCGCTCGCCAGATCACCGAAACACGCGATGTCCGTCTTCATCTCGACCTCCCCGCCGCGTCGCCCAGCCTGCCGGTCGAAGTCGAATTCAATCTCCTGCGCATCGCCCAGGAAGCCATCACCAACGCCGCACGTCATTCCCACGCCCGCACGATCGATGTCGCCCTCACCCCGAAGCCCGGGCGGCTCGCCCTCCGGGTGCGTGACGACGGCGTCGGGTTTTCGACCGCCGATCGCGAGCGATCCGACCATCGACACTATGGCCTCATCGGCATGCGCGAGAGATCACGCCAGATCTCCGCCGACCTCACCATCGAGAGTCGCCCCGGTGCGGGCACCACGATCCTCGTGGACCTTCCTTTGACGGGTCACGAAACAAATGGCGCTCCGCCCCACTCAAGCGTCTATAATCCTTCCGGTGATACATGACTGACACAATTGCACTGCAGACGATCCGCGTCCTTTGCGTGGACGATCATCCGCTGGTCCGCAAAGGGATCGCGGCCATTCTCTCGAATGAAGCCGACATGGAGCTCGTCGGCGAAGCGTCCAACGGTGACGAGGCCGTGGAGCAGTTTCGCCAACTCCAGCCCGATGTGACCCTCATCGACCTCAAGATGCCCGTGAAAGACGGCATCGCTGCCGTGACGGCCATCCGCAACGAGTTTCCCGAGGCGCGCTTCATCGCCCTCACCAGCTATGACGGCGACCACGACGTCTTCCGCGCCCTCGAAGCCGGCGTCCGCGGCTACATCCTCAAGGAGTCGGTCCACACCGAAATCCTCGGCGCGATTCGCCGCGTTCATTCTGGCGGGCAACTCTTTTCCCAGGACACCGCCCAGCGCTTCGCCGCTTCGTTCTCGCAGGCCTCGCTCACCCCGCGCGAAATCGAGGTTCTCAGCCTCGTCGCCCAGGGCTTCGGCAATAAGGAAGTGGCCGCCAAGCTCGGGCCGTCCGTCGGCACGGTGAAGATCCACGTGCAGAACATCCTCGCCAAGCTCAATGCGACCGACCGCACCCACGCCGTCACCATCGCACTGAAACGCGGGCTCATCCAGCTCCCCTGAGCGGCGGGAGGCGGCCCACGGGCGTTACTGCGGCGTACGCCCCACTTCGACGTCGACGATCCGCGCCGTCGGACGCGACAGGTCGACCAGCAGCGGCTGCTCCGCCAGCGCGATCGAAGTGTTCCCCGCCGCGTCACGGGCTTCCAGCCGGATGTACACCCGCTGCTTCAGCGGCTCAGTAATCGTCCACACGTAGCGGCCCGAGTTCTCGGTCCAGCCCGTGATCGGACGCCACGGCCCTGTCGGTGATTCCGCGAAGGTCAGAGCCACCGGCTGTTCCGCAAGCAATTCGTCCTGCACCGACCACTCGATCAGCACCTGGTTGTTGTGCGACCCCTGACCCTGCCGGAGCGGCAGCAGCTGCGCCACCGGCGCCGATTGGTCGATCGAAATCCGGATGTCCGGAGCATCTCCCGGCTGCGGTGGATCGGCAACCACTCCCAGCCCGTTCTGCACCCGGATGCAGAACCCGTAGGTTCCGTCCGCGGGAACGGTCACGTCAAACGGGCTCTGCCGGTCGGCATCGCTTCCGTAGTGGAACCACTTCCGGCCACCGTCCTCGGTGATGTACAGGTCGACGTTCGCGACCCCCGAAGGACCAACGTCATCCAGTTGGTAGCCGATCTTGAACGTCCGTGACCGAACCGAGCGGACCGCGACTCCGGCCGTCTGCGACGGAAACGCACTGGCCCCCTGGCCGATCGGAGGTCCCCAGCGGTCGTCCGTGATCGCCGGACGGTTCGCGGCGTTACTGTTCGTCAGCATTCCGGTGCGATGCTGCTGCCGGAAGTATCCGCTTGGCGCCTGGCTGCGGACGATCGGCAGCGCATCGAATTGCGGATCGGATGGCTGCATCGCCGTCTGCGGCGGATTCTCGAACTCGGGCGGCAGCGGTTCCATGGCCTCGGCCACAGGCTTGCTGAAATCCGGCTCGCTCCGTCGCGGAGACCGCGCCGGAGCGAAGGCCGGCAGCGAAGGCGCTTCCAGGCTCGATCCGCCGCGCGTGCTCGCCGACGATTCCACCGGATTCCCGGCCAGGTCCCTGATCGATCCGCGCACCTCGACCACGCCCCGGGTCGTCCAGCTCGTCTGTCCGCTTGCGGCGGCGTAGATCCCTACCGTCTGCCATTCGCGATTCACTTCGTCGCGCCACTCGATCTTCAGGCTCGACGGATCGATGTTCGGATCGCTCGCGTCCCACGACAGCGAGACCCGGTCACGCCCCAGCGCTTCGACGCGCAGATCGAGGCTCGGCGGCTGCGAGTCCACGACGACGCGGAGCCCCACTTCCGGAGGTCCTTCCGGAAAGACCTTCTGGTTCCTGTCGACTGTCCGCACCGCGAACCAGTACTCGCCGTTGCCCGGCGCTTCGAACGCGAATTTGCCGGCCGTCGGATCAACCGATTGCTCGCGGTTCCAGTTGGTTCCCATGTCCGTCGAGACGAACAACTGGATCTCGACAGCCCCCAGCCGCTGCATCTCGGCAGCGTCGAACTGGAAAGGGATCCGGAAGCGAGGCTTCTGGGTGTAAAGCGGTTTGCCGCCCGGTCCCTCCGCGGCGGCCAGGGGGGCAGCGAGCAGCAGTCCCGCAACACCAGCCATGCAGGCGCGGCGCAACGGTCGCCACAGTCCGGCAAGCCGGACAGCGAATGGCGATCGGGAGTGGCTGTCGGTCATCGCGAACGGAAGTGGATGCGGAAAGCCCGAGGCGCGGCACACAGTCCGCTCATCGATGTATCGGCGCTCCCCGGCGGGGCGCATGAGACGAACCGTCTCTCCAGCGGGCTTGGTCGCGATCCTGCTCCCCCTCCTTCGGCGCCTCACGTTGTTTCACGGTGAATTCCGGCGCACAATCGCGGTCTCTTCGGCAGTTCCTGCCTGTCGCTCCCCGGCCGCCCATGTCTTCGCTCGCATTCGCGCCTGCCGCTCCACCATCTCTGGACGCACGGATTGCGGCCCGCAGCCGCCCTCCGGAGACGCCCGTGATGTATCAGGCATGGCGTGAGTTGCTCTTCCTGCACTGGCGATTCCCGTCGCACGCCCTGCAGGCGATTCTCCCCCCCGGGCTCACTCTCGATACGTTCGACGGCCAGGGCTGGCTCGGAGTCGTCCCTTTCTTCATGCGGAACATCCGCCCCCGCTGGTCCCCCGTCGTCCCCGGAATCTCGAACTTCCTGGAACTCAACCTGCGGACCTACGTCTTCGACGAGACCGGCCGGCCCGGTGTCTGGTTCCTCTCACTGGATGCCAACCGGAAGCTGGCCGTCTGGTGGGCCCGCAGATTCTTCGGCCTCCCTTATCACCATGCGGACATGACCGCCGACTGGAACCGCACCACCGGTCACGTCCGCTACTCATCCCAGCGACGCGATGCGCCCCCCCGGCTCACCTGCCGCTACGAGTATGCCGCGGCCGGCCCCGCGGAAACGGCGATCCCCGGCACGCTCGAATTCTTCCTCATCGAGCGCTACTTCCTGTTCGCACTGACTCCTGCAGGACTGATGACCGGACAGGTTCATCACTCCCCCTACGAGTGCAGTCCTGTCGATCTCCGTCACTGGGACGAACACCTGATCGAGCTGGCCCGGCTCCCGCTCCCCGGCCGCCGTCCGGACCACGCCGTCGTCTCGCGCGGCGTGACGGTCGACGTGTTCCAGACCCAGCCGGTCAGCAAGCCTGAGTGAGTCCTGCAGAGGGACGAACCTCTGACACCGGACAGGACGTTTCGTCAGTCGATCGCTCCACGAAGTCTCATCACGCCACCGTCGGGCCATCAAACCCGTTGAAGTCGCTGGGCCGCCCGGTAACGGGTGACGCCGGCGTTTCTCCGCCCGGATCGGAAGTGTCCTTGTTGCGAAAACGGGGTTCCGATTACAAATCGCGGCCGCAATTGGCTTTTGGTCGCTGGGATGCGACGGCCGATCACCGCAGGGCCTCAGGGAGGAGGACATGGCGGCTTTCCGCGAGCACATCACTTTCAGTACGCTCCTCGGCGCCGGCTATGGCATCGCGGCCGCGACTGTGCTCGGCTTCACTCCCACCCAGGGCCTTCTCGCCGCCGTTCTCACGGGCGTTGGCGGCATGCTGCCGGACATCGATCTCGACACCGGTCGACCCAGCCGCGAAGTCTTCAGCTTCGTCGCCGCGATCGCCCCTATGTTCCTTGTTCATCATGTCCTGAGATTCTTCAAGCTTCCCTACGACGCCGAAACCATCCTCCTCTCGCTGATCGTCCTCTACACCATCATCCGCTTCGGAGTTTCGGAACTCGTCGACCGCCTCAGCATCCACCGCGGCATGTGGCACAGCCTCCCCGCCATGGTCATCGCGGCCGACATCGCTTACCTCGGTTACCCCGGCCCGAACATCAAGTCGAAAATCCTGATGGGCACCGGAGTCGCCATCGGGTTTCTCTCCCATCTCATCCTCGATGAGATCTACAGCGTCGAACTGAACGGCGTCGCCGTACGGCTCAAGAAGTCCGCGGGCAGCGCACTCAAGATTGCGGGACCGAAGTTTGTCCCGAACGTCTTTACCTTCGCGCTCTTCTGCACCATGAACTTCGCCGTCCTCTCGCAGATGGGCGTTCTGGATCCCCCCAGCCCCGAGCCGGCGTCGTCCCCCGTCATCGCCCAGCCGGTCAACCCGTACTTCCCCCAGGCTGTGCCCGGCGTCACGCCCGTCAACTCGCAGCCCCTGTACACCCCCTCCAGCATTCCGGTCCAGCGCTACCCTCAGTCGCTTCAGGCTCCGGGAACGCTCCAGGAAGCCGCCGGCCAGCAGACTCTCCCGCGCTGACCGCCATTTCGATACCTCTCACGCCCAGCCAGCGGTTACGATCAAGGCCTCCTTTCCGAGGTCCCGCCATGCTGGCTTCCCAATTGCGGCTCGAAGCTCTGACCCGTCGGCATTTCCTCCGACAGTCCCAGACAGGCGTCGGCGCGGCCGCACTCTTCTCGCTTCTCAATGGCTCGTCAGGCGCCGCACCGGTCGACAACCCGCTCGCAGCGAAGCAGCCGCCCGCCCCCGCCAAAGCAAAGAGCATCATCTACCTGCACATGGCAGGCTCGCCGCCGCAGCACGACCTCTTCGACTACAAGCCGGAGCTCGTGAAGCACAACCTCGAGCCCTGCCCCGAGCAGTACACCAAAGGGGAGCGCTTCGCGTTCATCAAGGGAACGCCCAAGCTGCTTGGCACGCCGCACCAGTTCGAGCAATGCGGAGAAAGCGGCGCCACGATCTCGAGCGTCCTCCCGAACCTCAAGACCGTCGCCGACGATCTGTGCTTCATCAAGTCGATGTACACCGATCAGTTCAACCACGCCCCGGCTGAACTGTTGCTCTACACCGGCTCCCCCCGCTCGGGCCGCCCCTCCATGGGCAGCTGGGTCACCTATGGACTCGGCACCGAGAACCAGGACCTCCCTGGCTTCGTCGTTCTCATTTCCGGCGGCACCAGCCCCTCCGCCGGGAAGAACAACTGGTCGAGCGGGTTCCTCCCGTCCGTCTACCAGGGAGTCCAATGCCGCTCGAAGGGTGATCCCGTTCTCTATGTCAGCGATCCCCCCGGAATGGATCGGGCCATGCGTCGGGAGAGCCTTGACGCCATCAAGGCGCTCAACGAGATCCAGGCCCGCGAATTCGGAAACCCCGAAACCGTCACCCGCATCGCGCAGTACGAACTCGCCTACCGCATGCAGACGACGGTCCCCGATGTCATGAACATCAGCGCCGAACCGAAGCACATCCAGGAGGCCTACGGCGCCGTCCCCGGCGAGTCGAGTTTCGCCAACAACTGCCTCCTCGCTCGCCGGCTGGTGGAGCAGGGGGTTCGCTTCGTCCAGCTCTTCGACTGGGGCTGGGATTTCCACGGCACCAACCCCGACAGCGACATCGCCGTCGGACTTCCGCGAAAATGCCAGCCGATGGACCAGGCGGTCACCGCCCTCATCAAGGATCTCAAGGCCCGCGGACTTCTCGAATCGACCCTCGTCGTCTGGGGCGGTGAGTTCGGCCGCACGCCGCTCAACGAAGAACGCAATGGATCGAAGTTCCTCGGCCGTGACCACCATCCCCACTGCTTCACGGTCTTCATGGCCGGCGGCGGTGTGAAAGCTGGAACGACTTTCGGCTCGACGGATGAGCTCGGCTACTTCACGGCCGAGAACAAGACCCACGTCCACGACCTGCAGGCCACGATGCTGCATCTCCTCGGGTTCGATCACACCCGTCTGACCTACCGCTTCCAGGGACGCGACTACCGCCTGACCGACGTTCATGGAAACGTGATCAGGGAAGTGCTCGCCTGAATTCTGACACAGGCCTGCGTTCGACCGAACAACCTCTTGTGGCGCTGCGCCGCTCCCATACAAAGAAGGGAGGAACTCGTCCTCACCGAAAGGGAGTCATCATGGCCACAACCATTCAGAACGACAAAGGCCTCGCCCCGCCGAAGAAGGGCGAAAAATACGTCTGCGAAGCGTGCGGAATGGCCCTGCAGATCACGGCCGACTGCCACTGCGATGAGTCCGAACACGTCCACTTCCACTGCTGCGGCATGGAAATGAAGAAGCAGTAACGTCAATCGGCTTCCAGGCTTTGCCACATCACGTGAGCTCCGACGAGCCCCCGTGTGGGATGACGGAACGCACGCGGAACAGTCGCAACGATCTGGAAGCCCAGACGCTGCCAGAGTCTCACTGCCGTCTCATTGGTTTCCACCACAAAGTTGAACTGCATCGCGAGATATCCTCGATGGCGGGCCTCGCTCAGAGAATGCTCGCAAAGCCGCTTCGCAACCCCCTGTCCACGGGCGAACGGAGCGACCAGATAGCCCGCATTCGCAACGTGCGACCCGTTCCCCAGCTGGTTCGGCTTCAGGTAATACGTTCCGACAACCTGCCCGCCGATCTCGGCAACGAGCACGGATTCTTTGCCCTCGGTCCACCAGCGGACGCCATCGTCGCGTGACATCTGCATGGGCGCCGCATACGTCTCGCCGGCACGGATCGTCTCTTCCATGACGCTCCACAGCGTTTCATGGTCTGCAGGTTCAATAGGCCGAATCAGCATGTCCGCGCGTCCCTCAGAAGCCTATTTCGCCTTCTCGAATCCCTGCTTCACCAGTTCATCATACCCGTCCGAAAGCGGACGCACGTCGTACCCCATCGACTGCAGGATCCCCGCCGCGTCGAGAGCTCGTCTCCCCACCGCGCAGTGCGTGTAAACCACCTTGTCTTTCGGCACGCCCTTCAACAGTTCGCTCGCCGAAGCCGGCTTCCGCAACTGACCCAGCGGAACCAGGATCGCCGCGGCGAGGTGTCCGTCCTCCCATTCATCCCTGTCGCGCACATCGAGCAGGACCGCCTTGTTCCCGCTCAGGTTCGCCCGAACCGTTTCCAGCGAGTCACGTGTATGCGTGGTGATCGGGGCCATCGGCATGGGTGACGCGGCCAACGTCAGCGCCTCGTCCCGCAACGCTCTCGTCAACGCCTGCAGATCCTCGTATTCAGCCGATCGGTTCTCGGCCTGCGTGATCGGCCGCCGCGCCATCACCACGAACACGAGACCGCCCCGCGGCGTCTGCTTCCACCCCGCGCGGGTCGACGTCATCGGATCCGACCCCAGCCCCCCATCCTTCGCGAACAGCGGCGCCTCGGCGTCCGACTTTCGCCGAAGCACCTCCTGAACCGCGGAGATCACCGCGTCGGGAACCCCCTTCAGCGTGCGTGACGCCAGCGCCTGGTGCAGCGCCGCGAACGACTCCGCCGTCGCTTCGTTGTCTCCCCGCTCGGTGCGGTCGCGAAGCATATACCTCCGCACCATCACCGACTTGAACCGCGCATCACGCGCGTGGATCAAGGCAGTCAGCTTTTCCGGCCCTCCCAGGTGCGCCGTCACCAGGTTGGCCGCGGCGTTATATACGGCGTTCGAGAGATCCGAGTTCCCCTGCATGATGTTCGCGACCCGCCGCACGCTCGCGCTGGTCAGCTCCCTCCGGATCTCGTCACGCACCGCCGCCGGGAAATGCGAAACGGCCGGGTGGTCGTCCTTCAGGATCTCACCCGCGTCGGGAATCGGACCGTCGAGCCCGTCCGCATGTCGCACGAACAGTTCCACAAGAAAGAACGCCTTGATGGCGCTCGCCGTCGGCATGACGTTCCCGGCGCCCCGCTCCAGGATCGCAGGCCCCTCGACGCCGCCAACCCAGTACGTCACGTCGACATTCTCCGGCCGCGCTTTCACTCGCGCCGCGATCCCCGCACGCACGGCCTCCAGGCTGGCCCCGGCCAGCCTCAGCTCCTGGCAAACCGCCGGAACCGGCTGAAGAAAGGGGGCCGCTGCGACGGCAACCAGCAGGAATGGTTTCAGAAACATATCGTGTACGGCTCCCTCGGAACTGACGGCGAACGCTTCATCCAGGAGAGTCGCAGTCGGCGCCGGAACCGTCAACAGGCCCGTTCCGCGCCTGATGCCTCCGCAAAGTTTCCAGGAACTCGCCCGAAAGTCGCCCCCAGGCCGTGCTATCCCCGGCCTCGCCCCGCCTGCGAAGCCATCAACCCATCAGCCCGGCCTCCTGTTCTGCGAGTCACTCATGGCCACTCCCGTCGGTACGATCCTCTGCGCAGGCATGCTCTCGCTCGCCACCGGAATCCTGCTCACGGCGGCCCTGATCACTGCCTGCTTCGACCCGCCCATCGATCGGCCCCAGGCAGGCATTCGCAAGTCATCCGGCGATCGCCTCAGCCGCAATGACCAGCGCCAGATCACCACGGCGGCCTGAAGTGGCCCAGGGGGCGTGGACTTTCGCTGTCGCGGAGGCCGGTCCCCGGGGGACACCTGTGACGACCTGTGACGACCTGTGACAGCGAAGAACCGTCTGAAACATTGGAGTTCTGGACCTGTGACATGTGTGACGAGTTTTGGAGTGCTTTTTTCACCCCCTCTCGCGGGGCTGATCACCCCCTGTTTGCGTTGCCAAAGAACGAACTCTCCACCCTGACTGGAGGGGTTGCGCGTTGGGAAGAGTCTTGGCATGCCCGAAGGGTCTTCAGGACGGAACCATCGGCTGAGAAGGTGGTTGCGTCGTGTGCCGAATCGAGATCCTGACATCGAGCCGGGGGGTGTTCGCCAGCGAGGAGGGCGGGTTGAACGCTTAGGCGCTCGATGGCTCGTGGATCGTGCCCGAAGTCGCCAGCATCGGTTCCGCGTCTTCCAGCTGGGTCTTCTGCGTCCGGGCCGACATGAGTTTCTCCACCGCTCCCGGCAGCAGTTTGTGAAACGTGTTGAACACCGGCCCCTGCCAGCCGGTGATCACTTCATCCTCCGGTTCCACCACCAGCTGGACCAATTTGTCCACCGTCACTTTCGGGTCGTACACCGGTGGAATTGGAGTCGACTCACGCCCCGAGTAGTTCCCGGCATGCTCGAAGAACTCCGTTGTGTGCGCCATCGGCATCACGGTGCAGACGTGGATCCGGTCCACCCCCTCCGCCTTGAGTTCCTGCCGCAGCGCATCCGAAAACCCCACCACGCCGAATTTCGCGGCGACGTAAGACGTGTAGAGCGGCGCAGGAATTTTCCCGACGACCGACGCCACGTTGATCAGCACGCCCACCCCCGTGCGCCGGAAGTAGCGAAGCGCCTCGTAGCTCCCGTACAGCGTCCCCAGGAGGTCGGTGCGGATCACCTGCTCATGGTCTTCGATCGGGACTTCGTCGAATCGACCGATCACTCCCACGCCCGCGTTATTGATCCAGGCGTCGATCTTTCCGAATCGACGCCTGGCCATCTCGAACAATTGCTGCACGTCCTCTCGCCTGCTGACGTCCGTCGGGACAGCCAGGGCCGCACATCCTCCGTCCTGCATCTCGCATTGGCTCGCCAGCTCGTGCAGCGTCTGCTCGCTCCGGGCGGCCAGCACCACGTGAGCTCCGCGGCGGGCAAGTTCGAGGCTCGCCTGGCACCCGAACCCGCTCGACGCGCCTGTAATCACCACGACCTTTTCGAAGTAAGGATTGAGTTCAGACATGACGATGCTCCTCCAGGTCGGAACATGCTCGATCGGCCTGTTCAACCGGCGCGCGTCTCTCCTCCCAGAACTGTGAGAATCTCGCCGCTGATGTAGCTCGAGTCGGCTTCGGATGCGAAAAAGACAAATGCAGGAGCAACCTCTTCCGGCTGTCCCGCGCGCTTCATCGGCGTGTCTCCGCCATGATCGGCGACGTCGTCGGCCGGCTTCGATACTGGCTGCAGGGGCGTCCAGATCGGGCCGGGGGAAACGCAGTTCACGCGGATCTTTCGTTCTGCAAGGTTCTGCGCGAGCGACTTCGTGAATGCGTGAATGGCCCCTTTGGTCGAGGCATAGTCGATCAGTTTCTTGCTCCCCTCCAGGCCGGTAATCGACCCGCAGTTGATGATCGTGCTCCCGGCCTTCATGTGCTTCAGCGCCGCCCGGGCCAGGTAGAAGTAGGCATGGATGTTCGTCCGGAACACCTTGTCCCACTCCTCGTCGGTAATCTCCTCCAGACTCTCGTGCGTCTGCTGGTAAGCGGCGTTGTTCACGAGGATGTCCAGCTTTCCGAACTCCTGCACCGTCCGCTCGACCGCCTCATCGCAGAAGGTGCGCGACGTCACGTCTCCTGGCAGCAACAGCGCCCTCCTTCCCGCTTTCTCGATCGCCGCCTTCGTTTCTTCCGCGTCGGACTTCTCCGCCGGCAGGAAGACGATCGCCACATCTGCCCCTTCACGCGCATAGAAGTTTGCGACCGCCTTTCCGATTCCCGAATCGCCCCCGGTCACCAGCGCCGACTTCCCTTCGAGTTTCCCGGCCGCCCGATACTCCCGCCCTTCAAACATCGGCTTGGGAGTCATCTCGGAATCCAACCCCGGCTTGGGCTGCGTCTGCGGTGGAAGCGGAGCCTTCGGATACTTCGTCGCGGGAGACATCGAGGAATCCTTTCACGGTTCGTGGAAAGCACGTTCGTCGCCTCTGTCCCGGCAACGCCAATGCCAACCCGCACGGAAGCCGACGATCCGCCCCGAAATCACAGCCCCAACCGGATGTCGGTCCAGAAAGGCCCCCGCAAGTGTGCGAAGAACAGACACCCTGACGCGAGAACGCCCACCTGAGCCCCGACAGGGGCGGCACATCTCAGCCCCCCGAGGAGCCGCAATCGCCCCGAAAAACCGCCGCCCTAGTTCAGCGAAGGATCGCTTTTCGTCGCGGTCCCTTCGGTCGGCCGGACTTCTCCCTCGCTGCGGAAGAACTCCATCGCCGATTCCACGTCCGCTTCAGCCGCCAGGAGACGCCTTCGTGGAGGACTCCGGCGAAACGCCGAACGGACGCCGAACCCGATGATCGCGGCCCCGCCCGCGAAGAAGACGATGTCCCAGATCGTCCAGGGCGCCGGCTTCGCCGCGGCCGCAGCCGGCGGTGCCGGTTTCAGACGCCCCAGGAGCAACGGCGCCGTCTGCTTCTGTCCCTTGAACGTCTCATACTGCATCCATTTCAGGAAGTAGCCGGCGAAGACGACCTCATGATCGACGTCCGTCCCCACCTTCACTCCCGCCGGCAGTTCAGCCAACACGACGACGTACGGCCTCGCCTTGGAGTCGTTGGTCCAGCCCCACGCCTCATACACCTTCTTCAATCCGACGGAGTTCTCCGGAGCGTCAAAATCAAGAATGCGTTTGACGTTGAGACGCAGCCGGATCGGTTGCCCCCGATATTTCCCCGGTTCCTCGTGCAGCTTCGTTAGCGGAACGTCGCGCTGCGATCGCTTCTCCAGATCCTGGAACGACTGGGCCTGGGCCCAGCCGAGCAGCCGCCAGTACGCCGGCATCTCCACGTCCACGAGCTTCTGGCGATCCGTCACCGCCGCCAGCAGCTTCGCCGCTTCCGCGCGCTGCTCCTCATCCAGGTCGGTCGGACCGTCCAGCACCGTCTCTTTCGCCGACACGACTTTGGCCGGAGGTGCAGAAGCCTGCGCAGCGACCTCTTCGTTCGCTCCGGGCTCGGAGACCAGCCAGGTCCACGTCCGCGCGTCCCTGGCCCGGTTGTACAGCAGCCCGATCACCGCCAGCATCACGATCATGCTGAACAGCCGGGCCTTCAATCGCCCCGACTGATCGCGGTTTTCGGTACGTCGTGAGCGGCGTGTCATCAGTTTCAGGCCAGGTCGACCGCCCATAGGTGAGGCCGCGAACGACCTCGACGAAGCGATCGTCACATCGGCTCACTGACAGGCAGTTCCGTAAAATTGATCTTCGTCAGGGGAGTCCCGTCGGGCAACGTCTGCTTCAGGCAGACGTCGATGATCTTCATCAGTTCATCGTAGTGCAGTGTCGGATCGACCTGAATCAGGATCTGGTCGTACAGGCTCCCGTCGACGCTGATCGCGTCTTTCAGGATCTGGTTCAGGCGCTGCAGGTTGGCCGCATCGGCCGGACCGCGGAATCCCGTGTCCCCCGAGAACGCCGTCACTCCCGCCACCTTGCCGGCCGGGTCCGACATCACACTCAGCAGCACCGGCTCCACGTCGCTCGCGGGAACCGCGGGCCCCTCGCCTCCGGCGGAACTCACCTTCGTCACGGGCGTCGGCGGAGGCAGGTTGAGCAGCAACTGTCCTTCCACTGGAGAAGGACGGAACGTCAGGATGAAGAAGGCCAGTAGCTGGAACGCCATGTCGAGCATGGCCGCCAGATTCAGCTGGACCTCTTCGGAGCTACGGTGTTTCTTCGCGCGCTTGGCCATGAGTCAGCTGCTCCGATTCATGGCGTTGAGGCTGAACTTCCGGTAGCCGTATTCCTGGCACGTCTTGATCGCGTCATTGAGGACGCGGAACGGCGTCCGGCGATCCGCGCGGATGGCCACCATCGTCGGCAGCTCCTGACCCGCCTGGAAACCCGACTTGGTCTTCTGCATCTTCGCGACTTCCGCCCGCGCTTCGCCTTCGATGTACGACTTCAGGTCCATCACGTTGCCGTACAGCTTGAACACCCCTTCCGAATCAAGGTTGATCACCATCACCGCCTCGACTCCTCCGGTGTCGAGCGGCCTGGCCGATCCCAGCACCGGCAGCTCCAGCGACATGTCCAGGGCCCCCCCCTTGAAATTCACCACGAGCATGAAAAACGTGATCAGCTGGAACACCATGTCCAGGATCGGCGTCAGATTCGGCTCAATGCTCGTATCAGAGGACGCAGACATCTTCGTTCAGACGGCTCTCTCTTGTGGAAACTCCTGCGATCCAACCCCGTCCGCTTCACGACGTGACCGAAGTCGGCATCGCCGCAGGCGCGGCCCCGGCAGCCGGCTTGGCCTTGAGCGCGGTGTGCACGCGACGCAGGAAGTCATGCACGGCCAGCGCCGTGTCGTCCGAGAGGGTGAAGATCCGGTTCCGGAAGTAGGCGAAGAAGAAGATCGCGGGGACTGACAGGCCGACGCCTTCGAACGTCAGCACCAGCGCTTCCGAGATGCCGTGCGCGACCTGATCCGGCTTCAGCTGCGTGCCCGACGTCGCGATCGCGCTGAAGCTGTGAATCATGCCCTTCAGCGTGCCAAGAAGTCCGATCATCGGGCCCAGCGACCCGATGACGGCCAGCATGCTGATCTTCTTTTCCAGCCGCATCGTCTGGGCGTCCGAAACGCGATCCACCGCTTCCCGGGCGTCGTCGAGGCTGTACTGCATTTCCGTCAGGCCGGCGGTCAGCGTCTTGCCGACCATCGAGTCTTCTTCTTTCACCAGCTTGTACATCCCCGCAAAATCTCGCGACTTCAACAGCCCGTCGCACGATTCAAGCACCAGCTTGGTCGACTCCTCTTCCGACCACAGGTCCAGGAACGTCTGCACCACCACCGTCACGAAGTAGATCGACAGCGCCAGGATGATCGCGCCGATCCATCCCGAGGTCTTGATCAGCCACATCAGCATGCTGTCTTCCTGCTTCGGCGCCTCCTCGGAGGCGGCCGGAGCGGCTTCAGCCGGCGCCGGGGCGGGAGCGGGGGCAGCCGCCGGAGCCGGTTCAGCCCCCTCCTGTGCAAACGCGGCAGGCGACAGGCTGGCGGAAAGCATTCCCGCAAGCAGCAGCAACCCCATCGTGGACCGGAGTACCTGCGGAATCCCGAACGAAAGTCGTTGCATAGGGCAGTGCGGGCGAGATGACGTGAGGAGCGTCGTGCGGGCAAAACGGCGCCAGCTCCGAACGGAACCCTCGCCAACCCGTCAACGTGCATAGTGTCAGGCAGTCCCCATCGTTGCAACGACAGCCCACCACCTCGCACCGAGTACTCCCTCCCCCAGGCTCCTTCACACCATCCCCCAGCGGTCGCCGGAGTTGTCTGCCGGTCTCGAGGCCGTAAAGTGGCGGCGGTCGATTGCTTCCCTCAGTCCGGAACACCCTCCTATGAACGCCCGCCATCTGCGCTCCATCGCATGCCTTGGTTTCCTCGCGGCCGCACTGCCTGCCGGCGCCCAGGACGGACGCCGGCAGGGGGCTCCGTCAAACCTCAAATCGGTGGAAGTCTCTCCGGAGAAGCAGGTGACCTTCCGGATCTACGCCCCGAACGCCGAAGCCATTTCCGTCGCGGGGGATTTCGGGAACGGCAAGATGATGAAGGACGACCGCGGCGTCTGGTCGGTGACGGTCGGCCCGCTTCCGTCCGATTTCTACACCTATTCGTTCAACATCGACGGCGTGAAGACCCTTGATGCCCGTAACCCGATGTTCAAGCCGGGCATTGCTGGCAACGACAGCATGTTCGAGGTGCCGGGCCAAGAATCCGACTTCCAGGCCACGAAAGACATCCCCCACGGCTCGCTCCACGCGGCCTGGTTCCCCGCCTCCGTCCTCGGCGGGCAACGGCGGCTGCACATCTACACCCCTCCCGGCTACGAGGTCTCGAAGGACGCCTACCCTGTCCTCTATCTCCTGCACGGCTCGGGTGACGACGACGCTGGCTGGAGCACCATCGGCCGCGCCGGCTTCATCCTCGACAACCTGATCGCTGCCGGCAAAGCGAAGCCGATGCTCATCGTGATGCCCAACGGCAGCCTCTCCATCCCGGATGGCATCCGGCGACACGAGGCGGACGGCAAAACTCTGACCGCGGAATGGAAGGCCGCGTCGGATGCCAACCAGGCGAAGATCGCCCGGCATCTGGTCGATGACGTTGTCCCGTTCATCGAAAAAACCTGCCGTGTCAAACCGGGACCCGCCAACCGCGCCCTGGCCGGCCTCTCGATGGGCGGCGGCCACACCACCCGCGTCCTGACGTCGACCCCCAGAGCGTTCACCGCCTACGGAATCTGGAGCGCCAGCATCGGCAAGGACGGCGGCAAGGAATGGGAAGCGAAGAACACGGAGTTTCTCTCCGGAGCCAATCTCCTCAACGGCTCGATCGGCATCCTCTCGATCAGCGTTGGCGAAAAGGACGAAGGCGCCCTGGCCGGCTCGAAGGCCCTCGGCGAAGTTCTCACCCGGCATGGCATCAAGCATGAGCTGAACATCGGAAGCGGCGGCCACACCTGGATCAACTGGCGAAAGTACCTGAACGACTTCGCCCCACGGCTCTTCCAGTGATCGACCGGCGCCGTTCCCACATCCGGCGCTGCGGATGCGTAAGATGGCAGCGGATCCCCGGGGCGGTGAGCGAATGTTCCGATCGAAACTGTCGCTGAAACAACTGGCGATCGTCTGCCGTTCTCTCGGCACGACGCTCCAGGCGGGCGTCCCGGCGCTCAAGGCGATCGGCATCGCCGGGGGAAAGGCGTCACAGCCAGCCCTCCGCAACGCGATGGTCGACATCGCCGACCGCATCAAGGAGGGAGAGCAGCTCGCCGAGGCGATGGACGCGCAGGACGGCCTGTTCCCCGACCTGACCGTCGACATGGTCCGCGTGGCCGAGCAGACCGGGATGCTCCCCGAGGTCTTCAAGTCGCTGGCCGACCACTACGAGAGCAACCTGCGGCTGAGACGAGATTTCTATGGCCAGATCACCTGGCCCGTGCTGCAGTTCTTCGCGGCCCTGTTGATCATCGCGTTCCTGATCATCCTGATGGACGTGCTGGGGTCGGGCCCCGACCGGCTCGATCCGCTCGGATTCGGCCTGTTCGGCGTCTCGGGAGCCTTGACCTGGCTGGGAGGCTGGGCCGCGCTCCTGGTGGGGCTGGTTGTCAGTTACCGCATCCTGACGTCGTACGAGTCCTTCACCGCAGCTGTCTTCCGCGCAATGATGCAGATGCCTGTCATCGGCCCCTGCATGGAGGCCTTCGCGATCGCCCGCTTCAGCTGGGCCTTCTACCTCACCCAGGAGGCCGGAATGCCGATCGACGACAGCCTCGAGGCCAGCCTGAAAGCCACGGCCAACCAGGCGTTCATCGCCGCGACGCCGCAGATTGTCCGCAGTGTCCGGGAAGGGGAATCCCTGACCGAAGCCCTCGGGGAATGCGGACTGTTTTCAACCGAGTTCGTGCAGATGGTGCACGTCGGCGAAACGACCGGCACCGTTCCGGAAACTCTGAACCGGCTCAGTCCGCAGTTCGAGGATCAGGCCCGCCGATCGCTCCGAAACCTCGCAACCGCCGCCGGCTGGGCCATCTGGTGCATGGTCGCCGCGTTCATCATCTTCCTGATCTTCCGCATCGTCTTCTGGTACACCGGCATGATCAACGACGCGATTCGGGACGTGAATCGCTAGAAGTCGCCGCCGATCCCTTTTCGCGGGGCCCGAATCCTTCTAGCATTTCCTCCCCGGAGTTTACCGATGGCGGACTTCGGGCAATCTGGCGAACCGGGGCGGCGTCCCTGGTGTCACCAGTCTGGAGACTCTGCCGGTTTTCCTGATGGAACATCACGCGGGTTTCCGAATGATTGTGTGCTGGCAACGGACCTGCCTGGCTCCCGCGGGAGTCGAGACGGCGACCCGACAGCACGCTGACAATCTGCTCAAGGGTCCTTAGCCAAGCGGTAAGGCAATGGATTGCAAATCCATCATCCCCGGTTCGATTCCGGGAGGACCCTCTTTCTGAACAAGAGCCGTGACTCGCGATGAGTCGCGGCTTTTCTCGTTCCGTGGACGAAAAATCCCCTGTTCCCTTCAGGTAACTGCACCTTACAGAAGAACAGGGGTGATTCAATATCAACCGCTTTGGTGCACGTTTGGTGCACCACTTCTCCTTCGCGGACGACGGTTCCGGCTCTGCTGGCTGGCTGTCGCCCACCTCAGATTGCCGGCTTCGTAATGGCCGTCGTTGTCAATCCGGTCGATCGACAGCGAACGGTCGTCTGCACCTGGCAGCGACTTCAGGTGCTGGGCGCACGCCGCGACTGACGCGAACCGAAACTCGATCCCGCGACCGCCGTAGTCCTCCCAGTGCTTGTTTCGCTGGTTGGTGCACCGCTGGTACGCCTGAGCGCCGGCCGAATAGGCCCGCGTGCCGTACAGCCCATGACGGAAGCGCTGGGATCGATTCCAGCACCCGCATGAGAATGTCCTGTCGCCGAGATTCGAGATCTCAGGCGACCAGAGTTTCCCGCACTCGCACCGACACAGTGCGTACCACCGACTTCGTCTTCTCCTTGGTCCCGTCGCAACGATGTAGAACGATTCCACGATTCGTAGCTTCCCGACAACGCTGCCAGGGACACAGTCGGCCCTTTTCAGGACCGCGTCACTTTCTTCACTCTGGGCAACCTCCTCGCTTTGAAAGTCTTCCCCGGTCAACGCCTGCCGGGGACTGAGTACTAAATCGACTCGGGCGTTGAGGCATCAGTTCGACCGCTCGACCAGGTCACGCTGACGTGCTTCCGTCGACTCGGACACAGCGTCGGTGGTAACGAAACGGGCTTCCCTTGCGACCCCGTCCAGTTTGAACAAGGCCACCTTCGAGACCCCTCTGCAGTGCCTTCGCGACTGTCTTCTCTGTCGCGAGACCCTTGTCGACGACATCGTCACGAGTCCATCCCGCTGCCTCGTCCGTTGGGAACTGCTCCACGAAGTTCGTGACAGCGTCTCCGTCGGGCGAGGCCGAGTTCAGGTTCCCCGCCAGCTGCAGGCCTCCCTCGTGTTCCATCACACGCAGTGCGGGAAGCACGGCGTCTCTGGTTTTGACTCGCAGCGTCGACGTCTTGGAGGTCTCGTGTCGCTCGATACTCCACACTCCTTCCGTCGCACCAGGAATCGCCGCAGAGCCGCTGTAATCGCCGCTCGACCGGTTTGAGTGATGGAGAACCAGGATGACCCAGCCGGTCTCTCTCGCAAGATTCCGGATCGGCCTCAGGATGCGTGACATCGACGCCGAGTCGTTTTCGACATTCGCTGCCTCACCAACGAGGAGGCCAGTTCGTAGTCCGTCGATGACGACGATCCCTCGTTCCTCCGCACCAAACCGAGCTTGCACAGCCTCGATCTTCAGCCGCAAAAACTCCGCGTCGAGCGGGAGCTTCATGGCATTCGTCGCGACGCTGTAGAACCGTCGGTTCCAGGCATCTACCCCGTCTGGTTTCACGGCACGCTTGAAGCGATTCCTCAGTGTCCGCTCGTGAGCGCCATCGGCGTTCACGAACAGAATCAGGTGCTTCTCTGGTACCGGAAAACCCAGGAAGGGCGATCCGGTTGCGGCGGCCACGGCCAACTCGCATGTGGTCGTGGTCTTTCCGCTGTACGGTGCCCCGTGGAACAACACCAGTTCACCTTGTCGGAGTAACCCCTCGAAAACCCAGCGATCCTCCTGAGAGTCCGCGAGACGTTCGAGTTCGCTCCAGGTCAGGAGGCCGTCAGACAACTGTCTGCGACTCCGACTGAAGGTGCCGCCGGCCGAAGTACTCGGCAAAGCGCGCAATGGTTACCTGTGCAGCCTCTCGTCTCATCTACCTTCGTCTCCTTACGTGGAGATCGACGCAACGCGGACCCGGTGCGTCATCGGGTCGACCCGAATGGTCGTCAGTCTGCTTGGCGAACAATCGCCGGTAGTCGAGCAAGACGCCGTGAAGACAGTTCAATGAAACTGCCGCTATCCATGAGAGCTGGTTGCGATTGCTGCCCAGTGAGCCGAGATAGCCTTGGATGGCCGTTCAGAAAAATCCTTAGTACGGACACCCTCATTCGCCAGCGTCCTGCTGACGTCACCCGAGGATACTCGTCGACAGGAACTTGTCTACTGAATTGACCTAGATTTTTTTCGACGGACCTGCATGGCTCCAGATCTCCAGCATTCGTCGACGGAATTCTCCTTCCCCTAAGTGTGGAGAGGAAAGGAAACGAATGACGGGTGGCGTACGCACGGGAGAAACGTTGTTTCTCTCCGTGCTTCGCCGCGACACCTTTTTGCTGAGAGAACGGTCGACAGCGAGGTGTCAGATCAGAACTCCGCTAGCTGCCGGCATTCGCTTGAGCAGCCCACGCGGTTGCGTATTCGGCACACGAGGCCTCAACGATGTTCATAGTCCTCACGACGGCATTGGGTGCCCTCACGAGGCGTTCTCGGAAGAGATCGAGCGAGAAGCAGTGGGACTTATCCGGTACACGGTTCTGCGAGTTGTCCAGTAGCCAGCGATGGCAGATGGCTGCAACGAATTCCTGCCCCTGTTCGGAGAGAGCTTGGGCATCCCCCTTGATGAAGTGCAGTTTGAGTGCTCCGACACGTTGTTCGCCGGTCCGGCTGGTGAACCTGAGGATGAAGTCAGGACGTACGCTGATTCGCACTCCCGCGATCTGCAGGGGCGATGGGGAATTCTCACCGCGAACCCAGGTGACGCCATCCATCGGCAATTGATCCGCGACAGCGAGGAAGTGTCTCAGCGCGTCGGCCGTGTTGTTGGCATCGTCCAGTGACCATGATGACGTCGGCGTCGAGTTCCTCAGGCGCACGATGGCACGATCAATCGGAGTTGTGTCCTCTCCGCCGCTGACAAGAAACTGCTCGATGGGATCCATGGCCTTCGTGTAGCGAGCCACGACAACGTCGGGCGGGTTCCGTTGATCGCGAACGATTGCACGTCGCCGGACAGCGGTTGCCGTGGTGCAGTATTCGCCCAGCTTGTTTAGAGAAATGCGTGGATTACGCGGTGCAGCCTGTGCCATCTTAGCCTCGCCCGTGAGAGTGATGGTCGCCCCAAAGCCCTCGAACGAAACTACCGCATCGGAAGGCCGGCTGACAATCCCATGCCGCGGCAACGAGTCTCGGCTTTTCAGGGCGTGATGATGGTTGGGTGTCTGCGGCGAGCATGTTAAGGTGCTCGGCATTCTCATCTCAGGGCTCGCGCATGACGCCGAACGAATTCGTCAATAAGTGGCAGGCCGCGGCGGGGAAGGAGATCGCGAACTCGCAGTCGTTTCTGATCGACCTCTGCGAACTGCTCGACGTCGAAAAGCCTCGGCCGACGGTCTCCGATGATGCCGCGAACACCTACGTGTTTGAAAAGGGCGTCACGTTCAACAACGGCGACGGGTCCACCAGCCAGGGCCGGGTCGATCTCTATCGCCAGGGGTGCTTCGTCCTGGAGTCCAAGCAGGGGAGCGAACGCAAAAGCGCTGAGGAGGCCGAAGCACTGGCCGAGGTGACGAAGAATCGTCGACTGCTCAAGGGGACGGCCCAGCGCGGATCGGAGAGCTGGCGTCAGGCGATGACCAAGGCGTACCGGCAGGTCAAACGGTACGCCGAAGCGTTGCCGGAATGGCCACCGATCCTGATCGTGGCCGACATCGGCCACTGTTTCGACCTGTACGCCGATTTCAGCGGGACGGGGAAGCTGTATCAGCCGTTTCCTGATCCGAAGACGTTCCGGATCCCGCTTGCCGACATCGTCCATCCGGAGCGGGGCCAGAAGACCCTGGCGATGCTGCGGGCCGTGTGGCAGGACCCGCAGTCGCTCGATCCGGCGAAGCGGGCGGCGAAGGCGACGCGAGATCTGGCGGCCAAGCTGGCGGAACTGGCGAAGCGGCTGGAGGGGCAGATCTACGATGAGGACACAGCGACCGAAGCACAGGGGGCTGACGCCCCCCGCTCGCCGAAAGGATCGCGGAAGAAGCATTCGCCGGAGGCGGTGGCGCAGTTTCTGATGCGTTGCCTGTTCACGATGTTCGCGGAGGACCTGCAGGTCGGCGGGTTCCGGAAGGACGACTTCCGCAAGTTCCTCGAAGCCCGGCGGGACGACCCTTCCACGCTGAAGCCGATGCTCGAAGCGCTGTGGTCGCAAATGAACACCGGCGGGTTTTCGACGGTGCTGGCGCGGAAGATCCTTGAGTTCAACGGCGGACTGTTTTCCGAGTGCCAGGCCATTCCCCTGACGGCCGATCAGTTGGAACTGCTGATCGAAGCCGCGCGGGCCGACTGGTCCGACGTCGAGCCCGCCATCTTCGGCACTCTGCTGGAGCGGGCCCTCGACCCACACGAGCGTCACAAGCTCGGCGCACACTACACGCCACGGGCCTACGTCGAGCGGCTGGTCATGCCGACCATCATCGAGCCGCTCCGCGAGGAATGGGACGACGTCTATGCCGAGGCGATCGCGCTGGTGGCGGCCCAGAAGCCGGGCGAGGCTCGGCGGACGGTGCGGGAGTTCCACGAGAAGCTGTGCGAGACGCGTGTGCTGGACCCGGCGTGCGGGAGCGGGAACTTCCTGTACGTGTCGCTGGAGCTGATGAAGCGGCTGGAAGGCGAGGTGCTCAACGCCCTGCGGGAGTTCGGCGAGAACCAGTTGCCGCTGCTGACGATCGATCCACACCAGTTCCTGGGAATCGAGGTGAACCCTCGGGCGGCGGCGATCGCGGACCTGGTGCTCTGGATCGGCTACCTGCAGTGGCATTTCCGGACGCGAGGTCCTGACACGCTGGCGGAGCCGATCATCCGGAAGTTCCACAACATCGAGTGCCGGGACGCGATGCTGGCGTGGGACTCGGTGGAGCCGGTCGTCAATGAGGAGGGCCAGCCGGTGACGCGGTGGGACGGCCGGACGACGAAGACGCATCCGGTGACGAGGGAGGAAGTGCCCGACGAGACGGCGCGGGTGCAGGAGATGCGGTATGTGAATCCGCGGAAGGCAGAATGGCCGAAGGCGGATTATATCGTGGGGAATCCTCCGTTTGTGGGAAATAAGCGGATGAAGACGGTCCTCGGAGACGGTTATGTCAAGGCTATCAGAGACGCCTTTCGAGAGCTGCCAGAGAGCATCGACTACGTGATGTACTGGTGGCATTCCGCAGCACACCTGCTGGGCCAGCGCCTCATTCACCGCTCAGGATTGATTACCACCAATAGCATCACCCAGACGTTCAACAATCGCGTAGTTCGAGACAATTTAGTGCAGTCACAAGCCTCAATCGTCTTCGCGATTCCGGATCATCCCTGGGTGGATTCTTCAGATGGAGCATCTGTGAGAATTGCGATGACAGTCCTGGGACCCGGCGGTCTTCAAGGCGTACTTTATGAGGTGCAGGATTCAAGCTCAGAATCTGATAATCCGCTGCTGACTTCGAAGGTGGGTGAAATCGCAGCTGATCTGACGGTTGGCGTCAATTTGACCTCGGTCCAAAAGCTCGCGTCGAATCAACGGCTAGCTTGCCCTGGCGTTCAATTATCTGGACAAGGGTTTGTAATCTCGCCAGCTGAGGCCAAAGCAAGTTTCGGTGAGGCGGATCGGTTGCTTTTGAGGCCGTACATTACCGGCCGGGACATCACTCAATTAAAACGCGAACAGTACGTTTTGGATACATATGGCATCTCTCTGGCGGAGTTGACGGAGCGATATCCAGCGACCTATCAGTGGCTATCAACGCGTGTGAAACCAGAACGCGACCAAAATCCTCGTGAAAAATATGCCAAGGAGTGGTGGCTTCACTCAGAGCCTCGCGGCAAATTTCGGAGAGCTCTAGATGACCTAGAGAAAATCGTTGTAACTTCACGAACATCACGACACCGTTTTTTTCAGTTTGTTGGCTCGCGAGTATTGCCTGAGACCAAAGTCTTGGTGTTTGCCCTGCAGGACCCGGCAAGCCTGGCTGTGCTGTCATCGAGGATTCACGTTGTCTTTGCTAATCGCGTTGGTGGTTGGTTGGGTGTAGGAAACGACTCGACCTACAATCATTCGGTTTGCTTCGAATCGTTTCCATTCCCTGATATGCAGGGAGATCTGAGTACGCTGAGGAAACGCGCTGAGCAACTCGACACGCATCGCAAACGCCAGCAGCAGCTTCATCCCGACCTCACGATGACCGGGATGTACAACGTCCTCGAAAAGCTCCGCTCCGGAGAGCCGCTGACGGCGAAGGAACAGGTCATCCACGAGCAAGGCCTCGTCTCCGTCCTCAAGCAGATTCACGACGAACTCGACGCCGCCGTCTTCGAAGCCTACGGCTGGCCCGCCACGCTGACGGATGAAGAGATTCTCGAACGGCTCGTCGCCCTGAACCATGAGCGGGCGGAGGAGGAGAAGCGGGGGCTTGTGCGCTGGCTGCGGCCGGAGTTCCAGAATCCGTCCGGGCAGGGGAAGACGCAGCAGCGGCTGGACGTCGAGGAAGCTGACGACGAGGAGGATGAACAGCCCGCGAAGGGGCGGAAGACTAAGGGGAAGAAGGCCGGCAAGGGAGCGGCCGGCACCGCGGGTGCGGCGAAGGGGGCCAAGCGGGCGAAGAAGCAGGCCTGGCCGGCGAAACTGGCGGAGCGGATCAAGGCGGTTCGCGGGGCGCTTGTCTCCACCGGAAAACCGGCCACGCTCGACGACATCGCAGCGCAGTTCACCCGGCCGAAGAAGGAGCAGGTCGGCGAAGTGCTGGAGGTGCTGCTGGAGGTGGGCCAGGCGCGGCTGGTGGGGACCAACAGGTTCGTGGCCTGAACCTAACGGCCCGATCAACCCGGCGAGAGCGACAAGAAACAGGTGGAGCGGCGTGACCGATATCATCATCAAGGAACAACCGGGCCCCGACGACACCTATCGGAAGTCGCAATTCTACGAGCAGATCGTCGAACACGCGTTCGTCTCGGAAGTGCTCCAGGAGGTCTGGTATGGCTTCGGAGAGACGATCGAGGTCCTGCGGTCCGAAGTCGACTCCTCGGGCTACGACGTCGTGTTCGAATGCGGCGGCGTCCTACGGCACGTTCAACTGAAGACCTCGAAGCCGGACGCGAAAGTGGCCAGCCAGAAGATCAACATCGCTCTGGCCGAAAAGCCAGGCGGCTGTGTTGTCTGGCTCGTCCGCAACGAAGATCCGAACACGTGCCGGTTGCGCCTCTCCTACCTCTACTTCGGCGGCGTCGCCGGTGAGCCCTTGCCGTCCTTGGAGAACTTCAAGACGGCCAAGCACACGAAAGCGAATGCGGCCGGCGTCAAACTGGAGCGGCCGGGGATTGTGCTGGTTCCCAAGAGCAGGTTTCGGAAGATCGCCACGACCCGAAACCTGGTCGAGAACCTGTTTGGACTGCCCCGGCCGAAGCCAGGACTCCTCAATGCAGAAACGAATGCTGGCAATGGCTTAGAACGACACGACTGAAACGTTTCGCCAGCGTCGCTGATGGTCGTGGATCGCTCCATCAGTTGATGGGCAGGCACCCTGCCGTTGTTAAAGCCAACGTCAACTCGGCGAGACGTGGGCAGTCGCCCGAACCCTCGGAAAACACCTGGCCGATCGAGATCTGAGACGAGGAATTGCAGATGACATTCTGCCCTCCAGGATAGGGAACGCCTGTTCATGTCTAAAGCCGGGGAGGGGTTACGGACCGATCTCGCCAGGCGACACATCCCAAGGAATAGCTGGCAGTTCGATCCCGCAGGCTACTCGCTCGTCACGGACGCCGCTGATTGTGACCAGCGGGCCCATGACGTCCGCCCGACCAATGGACGACGGGGAAGCTCTTCGACGTCCGAGAGTTGCGTCGAACGCGATCTAGGTACGGACGGGATTCGATCCCCGGATCGTTGCCGACGCCGCCAGAAGGCACTCTGCACGCTTCTCCAGCACGCTGTAGACGGTCTGAATCATCCGCGTCGAGGCATGGCCGACGACCGTCTTGAGGACATCCGACGTCACACCGAGTGCGAGACCATCGGTGATGAAGGAACTCCGCAGAGCGTAGGCGTGGATCCTGAAGCCCAGTTTCTCACTGAGGTGGCCGAGGCGTTTGGCCAGGGCGTGTTTCGTGATCGGATTCCCCCGGCGGTTCACAAACAGATGTTTCCTTCGCGTCGCGGCGAGCCGGGTGATGATCTCAACGGCCCGATCCGTCAACGGGATGATGCGTTCCTTTTTCCCCTTGCCCTCGTCCTGGGGGATGACGAGAACCTTCAGTTCCGGCAGGAAGTGACGGACTTCGAGAATCCGGATCTCGAACGGACGCGCTCCCGTTTCCCGGAGGAGGACGAGCAGGTCGGCGAGCCAGTCGTCGGACGCGACCGACTCAATCGCCGCCTTCCACTGTTCCTCGTTCAGGTAGCTCCGTCGTGGTTGATAGGATGCAAGGCGACGTGCACCCGGACGCGAGTAGATGTCCGCTCCCGAGAGCGGATTTGTCGGGCATAGTCGCTTCTTGACGGCCCAGTTGAAGCAACGCATCACCGCCCGCTTGATTCCGAGCCGGCCGTTCTCGCTGGCCTTCGAGAAGTGACGGTCGATCCACTGCTCAAGGTCGAGCGGCCCCATGTCGCTGACGAGGCGGTCGCCGAAGACGCTCACGAACGCCTTCCGGGATCCGACAAGGTATGCGGCGTACCACTTCACAGTGGCAGGAGCACAATGACCGGTCGACCAGACGAGGAAGTCGTCAACGAGTTGTCGAACGCTCAGACCAGAATCCGGCGTTGCCTCGTGACCGGACATCATTCGGTGCCAGGCCTCGAACGCCTCAGTTCGAGTCGAGCCAAGCCGAAGGAACCGGCCTGAAGAATCTTTGACGTACCACGAGCGGGTTTGCTTCCGGAAGAACGGCTTTCTCACAGGGCTCTCTGACCGAAATGGTGCACTCAGTGCACCGTGGAGAGGTTCTGGAGAGGGTTGTCACCCTCGCCAGCCCTGAAGAATTGCAGGCTTTTTTCGCGTTCGGTCAGGTCTGAGGGTCATGGATTGCAAATCCATCATCCCCGGTTCGATTCCGGGAGGACCCTCTTTCTTTCTTCCGGTGTGACTCATCGGCGATTCGCAGAGATTCCTGCGTCGCTGAACCAGTGAGTGTGTTTTCTTCGCACTCGAACTGTCCCCGCCCCGCTTCGCCTGCCCGCATTGCCGCGGGCGAGAAAGTTCTCCAGGTCGCCTGACAAGTCACGTCAGGCTGCGTATCCTCGCTCGCGGAGAAGGCGTCCCTCGTGACTGCCCGTGATGCGATCTGTCTGGCCACGCCGGCTGCTTGCCGGCTTCATGCTCGTCTGGATGGGAATCCTGCAATTCCCGCTGCCGAGCGCTGCGCCGACAGCGAAGGATCTCTCGATTCCCTTCCCCTGCATGAACCGGCCCTGTGGATGCCGCTCGGCACACGACTGCTGGACGAGTTGCTGCTGCACCACGAGGGCCGAGCGTATCGCCTTCGCTGAAGAGCGTCTCGGGTACATTCCGGACGCTCTGGTGGCGACCGAGACCAGACCCGCCGTGTGCGCCCGGTCGTGCTGTTCGAAGGATGCACCTCCAGCCGCCGCCAGGCCGAAGCCGAAATCAAAGACTCGCACACTGGTGCTGAGTGAAGTGATGAAGTGCCGCGGCCTCACGGCCAGCTGGTCAATCTTCGCCTTGGCCGTTCTGCCGCCAGTCCCTGATTTCTCAGCGGTGATGGAAGCGAATTCTCCTGCTCCGCTTTGGGGATCCGAGTCGGCAGATTCTCCCGTGCTGGAAACTCCGACGCCGCCGCCGAGACGACACGACTGGGCCTAGTCAGTCGTTTTCTCGTCAACGTCCCCGGGGCCGCTCTGCGCCCGCTGCTGGAGTTTCTGTATGTCCACGCGACGTGGATTCACATTGATTGAGCTGTTGGTCGTCATCGCGATCATCGCCATCCTGATCGCTCTCCTGCTGCCCGCGGTGCAACAGGCCCGCGAGGCCGCACGCCGCACGCAATGCAAAAACAACCTCAAGCAGCTCGGCCTGGCGCTGCACAACTACGAGTCGACCCATTCAGTTTTTCCGCCGGGTGTGCTCGGCTTCCCGATGGCCTGGTCCTCCCAGGCCCAGTTGCTGCCGTATGTGGACCAGGCCGGTCTGCAGAACCTGCTCAACTTCTCCGTTCCGCCGCTCATTGCCTTCCAGGGCGTCTACAACGCGGCGGCCGTGGCGGCAAACGACTCGGCTTCGCGATTGAAATTGACGCTCATGCTCTGCCCCAGCGATTCAGACGTCGTTCCCGGCTCGGTCTATGGCGGCATCAGCTACCCGGCCTGCGCCGGGTCGGCACTGAACGGCACCACCGTGGAGACAGACACGCGGTTCGCTTCCGCGCGGGATGCCGATGGCGTGATCTTCTCGCGATCGCGGATCGGGTTTCGCGACATCACGGACGGAACCAGCAACACAGTCGCCTTCGGTGAACAGCTTCTTGGCGACGGCGTGGCAACGGCCCCTGCTGCAGGGGATTATCGCAAGCGCGTGATCGAATTGACGGGTCAAACGCAGACCACTTCGTCGGCCTGCAACCCGGCCTCGGCGGCCGTGTGGTCCGGCCAGCGGGGAGCGAAATGGGTCAACGGACACTTTGCCGACACGATTTACAACCACTTCCGCTCGCCCAACTCCAGGGAGTTCGCCGACTGCCACAACGGCTCTCACAACTACGCCTTGACCGGCGCCCGCAGCGCGCATGCAGGAGGAGTTCAGACCGGACTGTGTGATGGGGCTGTGAGGTTTGTGAGCGACAACATCGACCTCAATACCTGGAGAGCCGTCGCCACACGCGGTGGAAGCGAGGTGGTCAGTGAGTTCTGAAAACCGTCTCAGAGAATCGCACCGGGAGATTTCAATGCGCTGGGTGGCTTTCACAGTTCTCTTGAGCGTCTGCAGTGCGGCTCAAGCTCACGACACGTGGATCCAGGTCGACTCACCGCTCGTCGTCGCCGGCGACGTGGCGCACGTCGATCTGTGCCTCGGCAACCATGGGAATGAACATCGCGACTTCAAACTTGCCAGCAAAGTCGAGCAGGGCGGATGGAGCCTGGACGTCACGTCGCCCTCCGGCCGCAAGCGGGATCTCACCAAGGTCCTGACCGACACGGGGCTGACGACCCGGGAGGGCTTCTGGACGGCTCGATATGTCGCTGATGAGCCGGGGCTGCACGTCATCACCCACCAGCTCGACAAGCCACATGGCACGACACGGAGCGTCAAAAGCAGCAAGGCGTATCTGTATGCTGCCAGACAGGGTCAGATCGCAGATTCGTCCGGGGACGTCTCGAAGCCTCTCGGCTTCCCGATCGAACTGGTCCCTCTCTTCGACCCGATCCTGGGGTCAACGGCCGGGCAGCCGCTACGTGTCAGGGTGTTGCATGAGGCGAAGCCGCTCGCCAATGCACACGTTTCGTTCGTACCGCGGAGTAAGTCGCTGCAGGCAGGATTTGATGCGAAGTACGAGCGGCACACGGACGCCCAGGGCGAAGCCGTCTGGACTCCCGAAGAGGGAGACTGGGTTCTGATCTGCGTTCATCACATGCGCGACGATCAGAAAGGTGAGGGTTACGACAAGACGCAGTACACGGCCACGCTCGCGTTGCCGGTCTCCCAGGTTCCGCGCCAGGTCGTGCGGCAGACCGCCACTCAAGGAAAGTAAGGACTGACAATGGTGTTTCAGGAGGGTTCCGGAGTGCGAAGAAACCTGGGAACGCGACTGTTCCTCGGCCTGTTGGCGGCCGTTGCGATACTCTACGCGTCGCTCGTGAGCTACCATATTCTCGGCCCCGAACTGCGGGCAACCGATGCGGATCTGCTGGCGCAGTGCCGGCTTCTCTGCCAGAAGTATGGTCTTGTTCCCACCGGGAATATCGCCGCGGATGCCGAGGCCTACCTGGCTGCGACACAGACGAAACCGCTGTCGGCGGGACTGTCCGAGATCCTGAATGACGCGAGCTTCCAGCCGGTCCCCAGCCAGCAACACCCGCTGATCGGCAAGCCTGCCCCGGCGTTTGCGCTGAAGGATTCGAAGGACGTCGAACGCTCGTTCAGTGAGTGGTCGTCCAGAGGGCCGGTGATCGTCGTGGTCTACTACGGCTACGGATGCAACCACTGTGTGGCGCAGTTGTTCGCGATCGACAAAGACCTGGAGCTTTTCCACGAGCTCGGGGCCGAGGTCGTGGCGATGAGCTCCGACAGCACGGAACACACGCGAGATCGCTTCAAAGAATATGGGGAGTTCCACTTTCCAGTGCTCAGCGACCCGGAGAACAAGACCGCCGCGAGTTTCGGCGTCTTCGACGGCAAGGAGTTGGATCACGGCACGTTCGTCGTGAAAGACGGACGGGTCGTGTGGGCCAATACGGGCAACGAACCGTTCCTGGACAACAAGACGCTCCTCCATGTCCTGAAGTCGTCAGAAGGGAAATCGAGCGGAGTCTTGTGAGGTTGTGAGAACAATGGAGATCGCCGGCAGGCGAGACGGCCGGGAGGGCGAAGAGACAGCCAACAAAAAAACGAACCGGCGTGCCGCCTCAGGCACTCCGGTTCGTTGTCTTTGCCGAGGGGGCCGGAATCAATTCCGGCACCTGTTCGTTCAGTCAGAGGGGCCCAGGAAAGTGGAAGCGCGGAACGAATCGTGGGATGAGCCGGGTTGGTGAGAGGGTCGCGGTTCGTTCCGCCAGGACAGGCCCGCCCGCAGGTGGACCAGACTCACGAGTGAGCCCGATGGTGGAATCCTTCGCGATCGTCGCCAGCTCGGTTTCATCGATCCGGTCTGACACGTCCGGCATCTGGCCTCCTTGCCGTCGTTGCCATTTCGAAGAGGCGTCTTGTCAGCGCGTTCGAACCGGCAGCGGCCGGAACAGGGTTGCGTTGTCCAGGCGATCGAAGAATCACCGGCGGCAAAGTGACGTTGCCCGCCGCGAACTTCCGACTGCGTCGTTGACGACGTCCGGGAACGACAGAAGCCGCCGGTGATCGCTCACCGGCAGCTCCTGTTGTGAATCGGATCGTCGCCTGTCGCCCTGTGACGCGGCTCGGCTCAGACGAGCTGCTTTTTGCGGCTGACCAGCGTCCGGATGCGTTCGGCCAGCAGAGCGGCGTCGAACGGCTTCCGGAAAGTCTCGCTGAACAGCGTGCGGTCGAAACCGCTGGCGTTGTCTTCGTCCGTCAACAGTGCAATCAGCACCGTGTCGTTGTAATCCGCATTGCGGCGAAGGTTCTGCGCGATCATCAGGGCTTCGTTGCGGCCCATGCCGAAGTCGATGACCACTGCGTCCGGATCAAGCGATTCCGCCTGGATGCCGGCTTCGAATCCGCTCGCGGCGAATTCCATCTTGAAGTCCTCGGCCGAAAGCACGTCTTTCAGGCCACCCTGGACTCCCGTCTCGACGCCGACGAGGAGCAGTTTGCCCATCGCTTCGTCTTCGAGTTCCCCGAGGGGCATTCCGTGTTCCTTCAGGAACCGGATCAGGTGTTCGCGGGGGATGCGACGGTCCTGCGAGCCGGGGATCCGGTAACCGCGAAGGCGGCCCGAATCAAACCACTTGCTGACCGTGCGGGGCGCGACCTTACAAATCTTGGCGACTTGTCCAGTCGTAAAAATCGTCCTCATTGCGGGCTCTCCGAATCACTTGCGGTTCTGGGTCGAAGGGGGCGTCACACCCTTCGGGTTGAATTCACCCATCCATCAGCCGGTCCGTTCCCCCCGTGTCTTTCAGCGGCCAGGCCGAAAGCAACGGACTCGTCTCATGGGACCGAATGACGAGGAGTGCAGCTTGTTTGCCTTCGAATCGCTGCCTTGCCGAACACGCGGGATGTTCAGAAAGGCAGTCGCCTCGTTGGCAGGCATCGCAGGAGGCCGGAACATTTCAGCCCGGCGCAAGCGGAGAGGAGGACGGACTGCACGGGCCAGACTTCCCTGTCCGGCAATCGAGCAGCCTGGTTGTCCATTCCCCCCTTGCACGGTCCAGCCCGTCCTGAGTGATTGCCTCTTGCAATCCGGGGTCATCGCAAACCCCCTCAGTTCAGATCGAACCGTCTGCGTATTAATTTCGTCGAACGTGTGCGAACGTCTTCAGTCGTTTTGTCGTGCGTTCGCGGGTTATCGGGCGGATTCGGCAGGACCGTCCTGCCAGACGCCCGTGAAAACCTCACAGATCGTTCCACCCCTACAACCGTACGCCCGAACGCCCCGGAATCCGGCCGGAAACGGTTAATCGCGCAGCGATCGGGCGTTGCCGTTTTGCAACACGTCGGAACAATCCGCCCAGATTGCCATTTCCTTCGCACGCGAAGCTTCGCTCCCGAAGCAATTCCACGCCCCACTCCAGCTCGCCCCCCGCTGCTTGACGTGCTCCAACCGGTTCCCGACTCTGCGGGTGTGCCATCGGATCCTCACCCCAGTCCTGCTCCGCCACACAACCGCATCGGGAGACGCTGCGGACCGGCCCTCGTCGCGCTCATGGCTCTGGCCGCAGTTCTGGCCAGCGGAGAACGGGGACTCTTCGTCCCGCAACTCGCCCAGGCCCCGGGCCTGACACTCGATGAAGGGTTCAACGTCGCGGCCGGCGTCTATCTCGTCGACGCGCTCGAGGCCCAGGGGATCGGCAGCCTCCACCCCGCCGCCATTCGCGAGGTCTACGGCAGCCGCAACTACAACCCCGACCACCCGCCGCTCGGCCGCTGGGCGCTCGGATTCATGCACGAGTACCTCAAGGGGAACGCAGACTCCCCGTTCGTTGAAACTGCGGCCCGGCCCGCATCGGCCATCGCGTTCGCTCTCACCGTCTTCATCGCCGGCTGGTTCCTCCAGAAATGGTTTGGGCCTCTCGCCGGAAACGCCGCCGCGTTCGCCGTCGCCATCCTCCCGCGCCAGTTCGCCCACGCGCATCTCGCGTCGCTGGAGACCTTCATCGGGCTCGCCTACGCGGCCTGCGTATTCGTCACTGCCGACCGGTGCACCCTGAAGTCAGCCCCTCCCGGATGGCGTTCCTTCGTGCTCCCTGGCGTGCTCTTCGGGCTGGCCCTCCTGACGAAGATGCAGGCCGTGTTTCTCGGCCCGGCCGTGGGAGTGTGGGCCCTGACGCAGTGGAAGCTCAAAGCGGTTCCGCGCGTCGCCCTGTTCGGGGCAGTGGGGCTCGCCGTGTTCTTCATCGGCTGGCCCTGGCTGTGGCTCGACCCGCTGGCACACGTGAAGGAGTACTTCGCCCGGACCACCGAACGTCAGACGCTCTATTGCTTCTACTGGGGCGAGCGCTGGGCGGACGCCGACGTTCCGTGGCACTACCCGTGGGTCATGTTCGCGGTCACGGTGCCGATTGGTCTACACCTCCTCGCCACCCTGGGGCTGTGGAGAAGTCGTAGTCTCCAGTTCCAGGCTCCCGTCGAATTCCCCCCGTCGCCAACAGTCGCCGACACGCCCCACACAACGCGATCTTGGGGCATCGATCCTCGCGTTCAGCTGATTCTCTGGGCGATCGTGGTTCCGCTGGCGGTCTTCACGAAACCAGGCATCCGCGTCTACGACGGCGAGCGTCTGTTTGGAGTGGTCTTCCCGCTCTGGGGCGCACTCGCGGGACTCGGAGCCGCCATCTTGCTGCGGCGTTTCCCCGGTCGTACCACGGCGGGCCTGCTCACCGTCGGGCTGGCCGCACAGGCGTGGGGGATCCCGGCCCTCAATCCGTTTCAGCTCAGTTACTACAACGCCCTCACCGGCGGCCTGGCCGGGGCCGATCGCCTTGGCTTCGAGCGCAGTTACTGGATGGAAGGACTGACCGATTCCTTCCAGCGGGAGATCGTCGCCAAGATTCCTCGCGGCAGCCGGATCGACGTCGCCCCGGTGCTGCACCCGATTTACCTGCCACACCTGCTCCGCCAGTCTCCGATCCTTCAGGCGGCCGGGATCTCCCTGGCCCCTTATGACGACAAGCGTCCCGACGGATCGCCCTACGTTCTTCTCTTTCAACGCAGGGCCGACCCCTGGACATCGCTCGATCCGCCCCCCGCCGGGACCACCATACTGGATGAAGTCAAACGTTCTGGCGTTCCTCTCGTGACGCTGCTCAAACTGCCATAGGATGTCTTCGAGACTCCGCCGATCAGACGCGAGTCGTGGTTCCGGTCGAAACTTCTTCGTGCGAACGAGTCCAAATGCTCTCACAGCGCTGGCGCTGGAATCTGCAGCGTCTGACGAAGCGGCTCTGGGCGCGGGCAACGCTGTTTTGCCTTCTGGGCATCATCACCGCACTGATTGCCAATGTTCTTTCCCCCTACATCTCTTACCGACTGAGCAAAGGGCTCGGCGCGGATGCCGTCGAGAGCATCCTGACGATTCTCGCCTCCAGCATGCTGACGGTGACCGTCTTCTCGCTCTCGACGATGGTCTCCGCCGCGTCCGCCGCCGCCAACGGCGCGACGCCGCGCGCCACGCGGCTGCTGCTGGAGGATTCCACCGCACAGTCCGCACTCTCGACGTTCCTGGGCGGGTTTCTCTTCAGCCTCGTCGGAATCATCGCCCTCAACTCGAATTACTACGGAGACGGTGGTCGAAGCGTCATGTTCCTCGTGACGCTCGCCGTGATCGGGATGATCGTGGTCACGCTGGTGCAGTGGATCGACTATCTCGCCCGACTGGGACGCGTCGGCGAAACGATCGACCTCGTCGAGAAAACGGCGTCCACCATCATGCGGCAGTACGTGGAAGATCCGGACCTCGGCGGCACGCGCCTCGTTTCAATTCCTTCAGACGCACTGCCGGTCACCACGAATTCGATTGGCTACCTGCTGCACGTCGATGCGGGACAACTCTCCGCCATCTCCGACGAACTCGATGCCGACATCTTCCTGGCAACTCGCCCGGGAACGTACTGCTCTCCCGTGCGGCCGCTCGCCCATGTGTTGCCGCGCGGACAGGACTTCGACGAACAGGAGGCGACGCGAAAGATTCTGAAGGCGTTCTCCATCGGCGATGACCGTTCGTTCGACCAGGATCCTCGGTTTGGACTGGTCGTCCTCTGTGAAATCGGCTGCCGGGCGCTTTCGCCGGCGATCAACGACTCCGGCACGGCCATCGACGTCATCGGCACACTGATTCGGGTCCTGTCGCCCCTGGCCGGCATCGACCGCGAGGATCGTGAAGTGAAGCACCCACGTCTCTTCGTGCCGCGGATCTCGCTGGAAGACTTCTTCGAAGACGCATTCCTGCCGCTCGCCCGCGACGGAGCATCGCGCGTCGAAGTCGGACTTCGACTCCAGAAAGCCGCGGCCGCCCTGGCATCTATGGGGCGCCCGGAGCTGACCACGGCCGCCGAAGGTTTCGCCGCTTCGGCGCTCGATCGCTCACTCCGGGCTCTGGAGTTTCAGGAAGATCGGGACCGCCTGGAACGGGAAGCGTTCCGATCAGAGACGCACTGAGACCAGCCATTCATTTCCCGTCGACGATCCCCGACAACGGATTTGCCGCCGGTCGCGAATTCGCCGAGAATTCAGCGGCGGTCGCCGATCCGCTGAATCCCTGCTTGAAGTCTGCTGTTCCACTTTGTGACTGGTGAATGATGCCCCAAGGCCTCGCGCTTCTTATCCGGGCCGGCAATCCCCTGATCGCCATCGAGACAGCTGACGAGCAGCGGGCACGCGAGATCGTCCTGCAGGCCGGAAAAGAGTGTGACCGGCTCACCATGGAGTGGTCCATGACGTGCGGTCTCAAGCCGATTGAGGCGGCCGGGTTCACGGATCTGGAAACGCTCGACAACAAACCGATCGCGGCTCTCGAATACATTCGCGATATGGGGCCCGGGAACGCCGTCTACATCTTCAAGGACCTCGCTCCGCACGGCAAAGACGCACACCTGCACCGCACGATCCGCGACATCCTCCCCAGGATGACGGAATGGAACTCGACTCTCATCCTGATCGAGTCGCAACCGATCCCCGCCGAGCTTCGCCGGCTGACCGTTCAATTCGAAATCGGCTGGCCGACCTTTGACGAACTCGAAAACGTCGTCAAAGCGACCTTCTCCAAGATCCGGCGGAACTCGAAGAAGGAAGTCATCGGAAACGTCACCCGCCGCGAAGTGGAGCAGATCGTCCAGACGCTCCGCGGACTGAGTTGCGAGCAGGCCGAACGCGTTGTCGCAGCCGCCATCTATCACGACCACTGCCTCACCGGGAACGACATCGCCAAGATCGTCGAAGCCAAACGCACTCTGCTCGGCTCCGCCGGGTGCCTGGAAGCGATCGCCGTCGACCTCCACATTGATGATGTCGCCGGCCTGCGGGCGCTGAAGGGCTGGCTCAAGCAGCGTCGTGGAGGCTACACACTCGAAGCCCGCGAGTTCGGTCTCGAGCCACCGCGCGGCGTGCTCATGCTCGGCGTGCCCGGCTGCGGAAAGAGCCTGTGCGCCAAAGCCGTCGCGGCCGACTGGGGCATGCCGCTCCTCCGGCTCGATCCCGGCGTCCTCTACCAGAAGTACATCGGCGAAAGTGAAAGCCAGCTTCGGAAGGCGCTCTCACAGGCCGAGGCGATGGCCCCCGCCATTCTGTGGATCGATGAAATCGAAAAGGCGTTCGCGTCTGCGTCCGAATCGTCCTCCGACGGTGGTTTATCCAAGCGGATGTTCGGGACGCTCCTGTCCTGGATGCAGGATCACCGCCATCCCATCTTCATGATCGCCACGGCCAACGACGTCTCGGCCCTGCCGCCGGAACTGATGCGTAAAGGCCGCTTCGACGAAGTGTTCTTCATCGATCTCCCGTCCCGCGCCGTCCGACTCGAAGTCCTCGCGATCCACCTGCGGAAGCGCAACCGCGATCCGCACAAGTTCGATCTCAGCGCCCTCGCCGATGCCACCGAAGGCTTCAGCGGCGCGGAGCTGGAACAGGTGATTGTGAGTGCGTTGTTCGAGGCGTTTTCGGAGCGGGCACAACTGTCGAACGAGCACCTGGTCGCGGCGGTCTGCCAGACGCGCCCCCTCGCTACACTGGCGGCCGAGCGGGTGCAGATCCTGAGAGACTGGGCCCTCGATCGGTGTGTGGACGCAGACGGGCCAACGAAGTGATCGCCCAGAGCACGCCCGCCAGCATGCCGGCCCCTTTCACACTCGATCTGGAGAATTGTGGCCGTCGTCAGCAAACCAGTGACAGCCGCATCCTTCAGATCGATTCTGGACGCGTGACCCGGTTGGAGCTCCGGTTCCGACGCGTTCCGGCGCCCATTGACGATTTCCCAACGGACGCACTGGCCTGCGAGATTGATCTTTGTGACCGCGAGGGCGCAGTCTGGACAGCAACGTCGACTGTCACGGCCAGGCTCTTCCTGCAGCACCTGTTCGACGCGAGTCTGGATGGTGACATGAACCTGCATCACCTTGATCAGGCGCCGGCCACAATGCTGACACGTCTCGAAACTCAGATGCGCGTCACGGACGTGCGATTTTCCAGTGATGATCGGGGTGACCGCCAGCTCGTTTTCCATGACGGGGATGACATCGAACTGGTCCCCGTCAATTTCCGCTACACATCGCTTCACTTCGACATTGCTGGCATCGGCAATGAACTGACTGTCTGCGTCAATGCTCGCAACTCAAACGGCCTCATGGATCAGATGACCGGGGAAGGCGTGGGGCCATTCGTGTTCCGGGCGCAAACCTCGCATCTCCTGAGGAATGACGCCCTGCTCGTTGAAGACCGCTGGCAGATCAACCCGTTCCCGCAGCCGCTCGTCTTTGAGCCCACGGATCGCACCGGCAAGCCACAACCACATGTCGCCATTGTGAACTGACGTAAAAGGCCTGCCTTCGCGTACGATGGCCTCGCCGGTTCGCCACCCTCTCACGGCCCCATGCAACTCGACTCCACCAACTCCGCCCAGCTCACTTCTTCCCAGCGGCCTGTCCCGCTGGTGATGCGGGCCGATCTTGTCGTGGAAATGATGGCCTACGGCGATGCCCTCTACGCGGTCATCAAAGACCCCGTCGCCCTCAAATACTACCGACTGCAGCCGCAGCAGTTCGCGATGCTTGAGCGCCTCGATGGCCAGCGCAGCCTTGTCGATCTGCGCGACGAACTGCAGCGCGATTTTCCCGCCGTCCACTTCAGCGTGGTGGATGTGCAGTCACTGGTGACCGACCTCCACGACAAGGGGCTCGTCGTCTCGGACCGGTATCGGCAGGGTGAGGTCCTGCGCCGCAAGCATCGCGAGCAATCAGCCAAGAAGATCCGGCAGACGGTCATGAACCCGCTCTACATCCGCCTTCCGGGCTGGGATCCCGACCGGACCCTCACCTGGATGGTCCGCTGGCTGGGGTGGCTCTTTCACCCGGTCACGGTGGCCCTGTTCCTCCTGATCGATGTCGCCTCGCTCATTTTTCTCGCGGTCCGGTTCGACGACATCTCGGCCCGACTTCCCGAGTTCCACCAGTTCTTCGCCTGGCCCAACCTCGCGTATCTGTGGGCCACCATGGCCCTCACCAAGGTGATTCACGAATTCGGGCACGGCCTGTCCTGCAAATACTTCGGCGCGGAATGCCACGGCATGGGCATCATGCTGCTCGTGTTCAGCCCCACCATGTACTGCGACGTCAGCGACTCGTGGATGCTCCGCAACAAGTGGCATCGCATCGCGATCGCCGCCGCGGGGATGTACATCGAAGTCTTCATTGCCGCGCTGGCCATCTTCATGTGGTGGGGCAGCCAGCCAGGCCTCTTCAATCACCTCTGCCTCAACGTCTTCTTCATCTCGACGGTCACCACCGTCATGTTCAACGCCAACCCCCTGATGCGCTACGACGGCTACTACATGCTGTCGGACTACCTCGAAATTCCGAACCTGCGCCAAAAGGCCAGCCGGATGTTCCAGGAAGTCTTCTCGAAATACTGCCTGGGCTCCGAGATGCCCGTCGATCCGTTCATGCCGTCCCAGAAACGGCACTGGTTCGTGATTTACGCCATCGCCACGACCGTCTACCAGTTCGTGATCCTCTTCGGCGTGACGCTCTTCCTGTACACCGTGCTCAAACCGTATGGTCTACAGAGCATCGGAATCATGGCCGCCGTCTTCTCGCTGACAATGACGGTCGGCGGCCTGCTCTGGAGCCTCTTTCAACTCATTCGCATGCCACGCCCGGAACCCCTCAGCCGCTGGAGAGTCTCTTTCACGCTCGCCTGCGTGGCCGGCATCGGCGCGCTGGCGGTCATGGTTCCCGTCCCCTGGTATGCGGAGGCACCCTTCACGATCGCCCCCGTCCAGGAGGAAATGGTTTTCGCCTTCGTCCCCGGAACGCTCAAGGAAGTCCACAGGCGGGCAGGGGATGAAGTCCGGAAAGGCGACATCATCGCGGTTCTCGTCAACGAGGATCTCGAGCAGAAGCTCGACGAAGTGAAGGCGGAAGAAGCCGCGCAGCAGAAGGAAGTGCAGTCCTACCAGGACCTCGACCGCCCGAGGGACCTGCTCCTCGCAGAGCAGCATCTGGCGTCCCTCCAGGCCCAGCGTGCCGAGATGGAGAAAATGGTCGCCGAGTGCACGATCCGCGCGCCGCAGCCCGGCTTCATCGTCGCGGCCGAGAGAAAGCCCGAGCCCACGATCGAACAGGCGGAAGAGCGACTCAGCGGCTGGTCGGGCGATCCGCTGGGCCCGAAGAACATCGGCAGCCTCATCGAAGCGCGAACGCCCGTCTGCAGCATTGCGGCCAACTCGCGCTACGAGGCCCGCCTCCTCGTCGACCAGGGAGACCGTCGCGACATTGCCGTCGGCCAACAGGTACGCATGAAGCTCGAGCACCTGCCGGAATCGACCCTTGATGGCAAGGTGGAATCGATCTCCGCCCGGGGAATCGAATTCGTCCCGGCCGTGCTGTCGAACAAGTACAAGGGACCGCTCCCCACCGTCCAGGACCAGCAGGGCCGGGAGAAGCTCACCAGCCCCGCCTATCAGGCGGCCGTCCCGCTCGACGTTGATTCACTCGTCGTCCGCACCGGCATGCGGGGCCGGGCACGGGTCATCATCTCGCACCGCTCCGCCTGGGACTGGACCTGGCGCTGGCTGAGGACGACCTTCCAGTTCAAGGTGTAGTCAGGCGACGACCGCCCGCCGCGACGTCACGTCCAGCGACGGAATCTCTCCGGCGGCTTCCAGCTGGCGAGCTTCGTCCTGGACCCCCTCGAACGCCGACTTCAGCGTGCGGATGATCCGGGCCGCGTCATTCCACGACGCGGAAGTATTCACGTTCACGCAGTGGTGGCAGAACGTCAGCAGGCGGCGGATATTGTCCGCTCCTCCATCCGGCCCCGGCTCGACGCCTTCCAGGATCGCCAGGAGCTGTTTGCGGGCGTGTACCGCCTTGGCGCTCGCCTGGTCGAGATCGTTCTGCTCAACGGCCGCGGCCCCTGCCAGCAGGGTGCGTTCCGTCGCCGCGTAAAGGGCGAGCAGAAGGTCGATCCGGGTCCACTGTGTCTGGGTGGAACGGCGGTAGGCCTGCTGGGCGAATGACATCGTGATTCAGTTCGTCGGGACGAGCTTTGGACAGTGCCTCTCGTCGGCCCTGCGATCCGTCAGCGGCATTATTCGCCGTTGATGCCAGCCAGCTGCGCCGAGAGATAGGTCGCAGTCGTCTGGAGTGCCGAGATCGTGGTTTCGAGAGCGATGAACTGATCGTTCAGTTTCTTCTCCTGCTGGTCAAAGAAGTCGTTCTGGCGATCGATTGCGGTCTGAAGAGCCTTCAGCTTGTCGTCAAAACCGTCGTTGACGATCTTGATCCGGCCTGTTGTCGCATCCAGCATCTTCCCGAGAGTCTGGTCAAGCCGCGCCCCCACGCCATGCGTGATCGTGATCGTTCCGTCCACGCCGGAAACGACCTGGGACGTCGTCAGCGAAACGCGAATCTGCAGGCCGTCCGTGTTGGCGTTGCCCGATCTCGCCTGCAGAAGCCGCCCGTTCCCGGTGGCCAGCTCTTCCTGGCCGTCGATGATGAACGTTCCCGCCACATCCTTTCCGGTCGATGTCTCGGCCCCGGAGAATCCCAGCGCCGCGGCCGCAGTTCCGCCGGTCATCGCCACCTGCGAGACCGAGCCGTAAGCATCCGACTGAATCGTGAGCTTGTCGCCCGCCAGGCCAACCGAAGCAATGCGTCCTGAGAAAGCCTCGTGGCTGTTCAGCGCCGCTTCCAGGGCGGACGCCAGTTCCGCGCGGGTATAGGTTCCGTGGGTGATCGTGATATCGGTCGCGGTTCGACCGTCAAGCTTCGCCGCCAGCGTGTCGTTCGTTCCATCGATGACGATCGAGGTCCCAATCGAGTTCGTGGCCGTAACGGCAGCCCGCTCTGCGGCCTGCGTGATGTCGACCTGGATGCCATTCGCAGGGGCCGCCGTTTTCGACGAGCCAAGCATGAACTCGATGCCGCCGTTGGAACTCACGCCGTCCAGCGCGAACAGCCGTTTGACGTCGTTGGCCGTCACGCCCGGCATTTCGCCCGCGAAGACCTTCCCGAGCTTCGTCGCATCGAACTCCAGCTTGCCGTCGTTCGTGACCGTCACGCCGATGGCCGACAGCCGGTTGGCCTTGCCGTTCACGCCAGCCACCGTCCCAAGCACCGATTCCCGGACCGACTGCTGCAGACTCTGCGCGGTCGAGTTCCCCAGCAGGAGGCCGGCCTCGTTGTTCTCCGACGAGTATCGAAACTGCGTCGCGAACTCGTCCATCAGCGAGTTGTAACTGTCGACAAACTTCTGGACGGATTCGGTAGCCGCTTCGGTGTCGCGCGTCACCGTGATCGAGTACGTCTTGGTCGCATCCGCCTGCTTCAGGTTCAGCGTGACGCCGTTGATCAGGTTCGAGATCGTGTTGGTCGCGCTGGTCGACGTGACAGCGCCCGTGCCGGTGCCCAGTTGGACGACGGAATCCGCCGCCGCCTGCACCGGGTTGTTGAAATCGAACGTCGGCTGGACCGCGTTGCCTCCCGATGCTCCCAGGCTGTTCGTCAGCGTGATCTGGTTGGCGACGCCGGTCTTGCTGGACGTCAGCAGCAGCTTGAACGGCGTCCCGGGATTCGACGCATCCTGCACGATGGTGGCCGAGATCCCGATCCCCGCTCCGTTGATCGAATCGGCCAGCCCCTGCAGCGTGTTGTTCGTGCTGTCGATCGTGATCGTCGCGCTGCTGCTCGAACCGGCTTTGAGTTCGAACGTCCCCTGCGTGATCTCGGCGTCTTCGCTGGCGAAGCCCTGCGACGCGATCTGGTGCGCCTGCGCCAGCGAGTTGACTCTGACCTGGTACACGCCGGTCGCGGCGCGGGACGTGGCCGTCGCCACCAGCGCGTCTTCGTTCGAACTCGTGACCTTTCGCGCGTCGAAGACGTTGTTCAGAGACCGCGAGAGGGTGGTCGCCTGGCCCCGCAGCGAAATGATGTCCGCCTCGATCAGCTTGAACGCGGCCTGCTGATCGGTGACTTCCTTCTTCTGCGCCGTCAGGACGTCGATTCGCGTCTGACGGATCTTGAGCAGCTCCTGGACGATCGAGTCGGTGTCGATGCCGGTCGCGAGTCCGCTGATCGTGGGCATGAGAGGTCAGTCCGGAGCCGGAAACGAGAAGCTGGGAAGAACAGGCTGACAATGCATGCCGGAGAGGCCGGGAACGCCCCTGCGCCTTTCCGTCCTCCTCCTTAAGATCGGCACTCCCGCCAGTGACCCGCCAATCACCGGGCCCCGTTATGAAAACATCCGTCGGAAGGCAGTCGTTGCCCTCCGACGGATGTGACGAGTCGCAAGATCCCGGAAGCGGCGAATGCCTCCGGCAACTCTTGATTAGTTCAGCAGCGACAGGGCGAGCTGCGGCTGCTGGTTGGCGTTCTTCAGCACGCTCGTGCCGGCCTGCACCAGCACCTGCTGCTTCGTGAACTCGGCGACTTCCGTCGCGAAGTCCGTGTCACGGATCACCGATTCCGCGTTCACGGTGTTCTCGAGAGTCGCCTGCAGGTTGGCAGTCGTCGAGGCCAGCGTGTTCTGCTGGAAGGCGCCCAGCGTGCCGCGGAGGTTCGTGACTTCGTCAATCGCTTCGTCAATGATCGCCAGCGAGTCCTGGGCCTTCGAAGCCGAGGTCACGTTGATGTCTTCGAGGCTGTTGAACTGGTTGCCGTCCACACCCGTGCCGAGACCGTTCGGGTTCACCTTCTGGATCGCGATCTTCGCGGTCTGGTTCTGGTTGGCTCCGATCTGGAACACCAGCGAGTTGTCGGTCACGGCGACCGAGCCCTGAGCGCCCGTCACGGTGCTGACAGCGGTCGCGGCGGTTCCGGCGTTCAGTTCGACCTTCAGACCGTTGGCATTGCCCGACGTCGCCGTCAGAACGTTGCCCTTGCCGGTGAAGCTCGTGCCGCCGATCGTGCCGACGACGTCGACACCCGTATCGGTCAGTTCCGTCGTGCCCAGTCCCGAGCTGTCCACCGCCCCGGCGGTGTTCGAGATCACGGAGATCTCGGCGTCCGATCCGAACGCTTCCGAGTACAGCCGCGTCGCGCCGCCGGTGCCGTTCGCATCGGCCACCACGCCGGTCTGGTCCGTGAATTCGTTGATACGGGAGATCACTCCCGTCTTGTCGAGACCCGCGGCCAGCGTGATCGACACGCCGTTGACGACGAGCGTTTCTTCAGCGGCGAGGTTGGCCGTCTGAACCGTGCCCGCCTCGACGTTCGCCCGCTCGCCAGCCGTCGTCACCGACACGGCGTAGTTGCCGGCCTTGGTGTCTCCGGTGGCCTTCAGCACCGTGACGTCGGTGTCGGTCGAAACGCCGCTGATACCCGAGGAGCCGTCCAGCAGCTTCTTCTGGCCGAACTGCGTGTTCGCCGCGATACGGTTGATCGTGTCGAGGGCGTTGTCAATTTCCGCCTGGTTCGCGGCCAGAGCGTCTTCGTCGTTGACACCGGCGTTGGCCGAGTCCAGAGCGAGGCTGCGCACCTTGACCAGCAGGTTGTTGATTTCGTTCAGCGCGCCTTCGGCCGTCTGCACGACCGCGGTCGCCTTGTCGGCGTTATCGATCGCCTGTTGCAGACCGGCGATCTGGGCACGCTGCTTTTCCGAGATGACGAGGGCCGCAGGACCGTCGGCGCCGCGGTTCACCTTCAGACCGGACGACAGACGTTCCGTCGACTTCGCCAGGTTGCTGGACGCTTTGCCCAGGTTGTGCTGAGCATTCAACGAAGAAACATTGTTCGCAATCGACAGACCCATCGAGAACACCCCCTGGTTGCGTGTAGCACTTCGGCCTGTCGCGCAATGCGAAGTCGACCCGCAGGTCCGTGGCCCGGAGACTCAGTGCCGCACAGTTGTGAAAAATTACGACTCGTTCCGCAGTAACGCCTCCGCCGTCGCCTCGGCGGAGGTGCGCGTGAAATACTCGCCTGAGGCGATCTTTCCACGTGCCTGCTCCACCACTGCCTGCCGGATCTCCGGAGACTGCCGCAACTGCGTCAACAACGCAGACACGCCAGAACCGGCATCCGCAGACACGCCTTCGTGCGTGTCCTTGCCGTCGGAGCTTGTCGCATTCAGCGCGCTGCCGCTCGACCGTGATGTCACGGGACTGGCGACAACTTCTGAACTATGCAGTCGGTAGACGTGCATCGCATTCCGCTCCGGCGTTAGGCAGTGAAGTCATCGATTCCCTGAAGCACTTCTTGCAGGTTTTTTCGGGCTAATGTTCCGCACCTTCTTCAGTCGATCTGAGTCGAAGGATTAGGCAGTCTGTAACGTTGAATCGGACAATTCCGTCGATGACCCCCACGAATTTGTGAAGTTTTGGTGGCGATTCCGCATTTACGATCGCTGGCAATGTTCGGACTGGCGGCCGCCTGCGCAGTAGCAGGTGCCGGCGGCTGGAGCCTGCTCGCTGCGCGGAAACAACCGGCCAAAACTGCCGAACAGCACGACGACCACACCCACACACCGGACGCCGGAAACAAGCTCCCCCCGGCCGCCCCAAAGACCCCCTCGCCGACCGTCGCACATCACCTGCACGACGATCAACACGACGACCTCGCCGAAGCCCCCGGGCCTCACCACGACGCTCCGGCAGGCCAGCTCGAACCTCCCGCAATGACGCCGGAGGAGTCGCCGTCCTCCCACCCGCCAGCGGGCCGGCTGAAATCCATGCCGCTCGCCGCCGCCCGCCTGACAGAGAAGAACGAAAAACGCAGGGCCTCCGACATCCTGCGCGCGGATGACGAATTCCGCGAAGGCAAGATCGCCGCCGCCATGAAGCTCTACGGCGCGGCAATCGAGGCCCACCCCAGTGTCCTCGATCCCATGGTCCAGTTCCGCTGGGCCCTCTGTGCCGAAGCCCTGGGACTCCTCGACGAAGCGGCCGAACGCTATCAAATGCTCGCTGATGCCACCTCCGCTCCCAGCTGGAGAGGCTTCGCACAGTGGGGGCTCTCCCGCGTCCTCTTCGAACAGCAGAAGACCGAGCTGGCGCACCGCATCGCAGCCGACCTGTGGCTCAACCAGGAGCACGCCGCACCGCTCTGGCGTTCGGAACTTCTCCACTGGCACGCTCACCTCCTCTACCGCCGCGCCTCAGGCGACACCTCCAGCCGTCTCCTCGAAGACAACGCGCTCATCGGCTGCAAGATCGTGGTCCGCCCCTTCGACCTGCTCGACATCGCCTCGCGGATTCACGCATCGGAAACCGCGGCCCCCTTCCAGCCGCCGCCGGCCCCCAGCCTTCCCATGACCACCGGGACCGACCCGGCGGCCATGTACGCCCAGTACAAGTCCGGCGGCGCCACCGTTTACGACGCCGTTCAGCAGTTCTGCGGCGCCGCACACTGGCAGGTGGAATGGTCGAATGCGGCCCAACAGCTGGCAAAGTCCCATCGCTGTCGCGCGTCGGTCGGCCGTGGCAGCATCGCCTGCCTGCTGGACGCCCTCTGCGATCAGCCACGCCTGATCTGGAACTGGGAGAACCAGGTCCTGCGGATCAGCGAGGTCGCAGAACGCTCGACCAGCGATTGGAAACAGTACCAGCTGAAAGCGGCCGAACGTGCAGCCCGCGAAGCTCTCTCCCTCTACCGGGATGTCCGCTGGTCTCCCTACTCGCGGCTGGCGATCGCCCATGTTGAAGCCCTCAGCGGGCTCCAGGCCGCCTCGAGAAAGTCCCTCGAAGACCTGATCGCCAACTCGCCGAAAGGCGATCTCCTGGCCGAGGCCTGGTTCAACCTCGGCAAGATCCAGCTGCAGGAAAACGCGGCCGACAAGGCGATTCTCGCCTTCCAGCGATCGCTCGATCACGCGATGGGCAGCGGACTCGAACCGCTCGCCAACCTCTATCTCGGACGTCTCCTCGTCGAGGCGAACGAAGCCCGCCGGGCTGTCGTGCCGCTTCGCCGGTCGCTGGCCCTCGCCGCCCCGCGCGACCGCGGGACCGCCGCGCTCACCCTCGGAACCGCGTACCTCCTCTCCAGCCAGCCGCAGAACACCGCCGAGATCCTCAGGGCGAACCAGAACTGGCTCGACGTCGAAGGCACGCGCGACGCCACGGCTTTCATGTCCTGCCTCGCCCAGGTGCAGGGCGGACACGACCCCACCCGCCTCAAGTACGACCTCCGCTCGCTGATGACCTCCATCAGCCACGTCCGCAGCGAACAGTTCTTCGGACACTCCGGTGCCGTCCTGATCGCGATCGCCTACCGCGAACTCGGACTCAACGGCGAAGCCTCCGACATCTGCCGCAACGCCATCGCACACATGCCCCCCTGCGCACTCCGCATGAAGCTGGAGTTGATGCTCGTCGACGAACTCTTCGACCGTCGCGACTTCGACGGCATGGAAGCCCAGCTCCGCGCCGTCTGCGAAACCACCAATGAAGAAGTCCGCCTCGTCGCCTATCAACGGCTTTGCGAACTGCTGCTCGAACTCGATCGCCGCGATGAAGCCGAGGTCGAGGCGCGAACCTGGCTGAAACTCTGCTCGAGCAGGGAACAGCAGGCCGAAGCGCTCCGCGGACTCGGACGCTGCCTCCAGCGCAAGGGCGACTACCTCAACGCGGCCCTCTGCTTCTCCGGATCGATGCCTCAGCACTCCGCCGCCGAAGCGCCTGTGACGACGAACACCGCTCATCCCTGAAACACGTCCATGACTCGCCGCACCGTCCACCTCGACTTCGCCTGCCTGCCAGCCCTGCTGGCCGTTATGGCGACGTCGTGGGCCGCCGCGGACGAACCGTTTCCGTTTCCCGCTCCTCCCGTCCGCACGAAGGCGCCCGTCTACCTCGCTCCGGAGTCACGTCCCGCGCCGACGACCGCGCTCCCGCGGCTGACACCCTCCTCCGGCATCCGGACGGCGCAGTCGCCAGCCGAAGCCGAACCCGCGCCCCGCGGCGGCCTCGTCCCCCCCGTTCGCAAGTCCGTCGTGGCCGACACCGCCGAAACCGACCGGCGTGTCGAGCGTCTGAAGCGACAGCTGGAAGAACTCAACGAACTCTTGTCGCGGCCCCCCGTCGAGCCGCCGGTGATTGAACGCACCATCGTCCTGCCGATGCCCGAGTCGACACATCACGAAGCCGATGTGACGTCCGTCCCTGCCGAAACTCAGGTCGCCCCTCCCGCGTCGGCCCCGACCCCACCGCCGCCCGAACCCGCGCCCACCGAACATCCCCGGCCGGAGCCGTCATCGCCGGCGGCGCCCGAAACCTCGAAAGCGGCCGCGTCGAGCCTCATCAAGGGGCTGCCCGTCTCGGCCCTCGACCGCGTCTACGTCGCCGACAACCTCTTCGCCGCCGGCGAATACGTCCTCGCCGACGAGATCTACCAACAGGTCGATCGCAAGGCGATCTCCGGAAACGAATCGGGCTGGGTCGAGTTTCAGCTCGCGAACTGCAGCCGCCGACTCGGCCGGATCGATGACGCCAGGAAGCGTTATCGCCGAATTGTTGCCGACCCAACGCTCGGCTGGCTTCAGGACATGGCCAAGTGGCGGCTGGATGCAATCGACGAGCGCGAACAGCTCGTGAAGGAACACGCGCGGCTCGACGCCGCGATCAGGCAACACACGGAGGTGCCCCATGCCGCGAACAGGCAGTGATCGGCTCACCGGAGCCGAAGCAGACTTTGCGATCGCCGTCCACGAGCTTCGGCAGGTCACCGGGGCGCTCCGCGAATGGCAGACAGGCTTCACCCGCGGTTCGTCCAATCCCATGGACGAACTCCAGCGCTCGCTCGACCGGATCATCGAAGTCGACGAACGCATCGTGGAAGCCCGAAAGATGCGGGACATCCGACTGACCGACTGGAAGGCCATTGATGACGAATATGCCCTGGGACTCCGGGAAGCCATCGAAACCGTGCAGTCGCTCGCGACACAGCTCGACGGCGAACGCACCCGGCTCGCGCCCAGAATCGATGCAGGAGTCAAACAGCGGGAAGTCCGCAGCGCCTATTCGAGGGCGCTTTCCAGGCATTAGACGACGTCGACGCGTGACCTTGTTGCAATTGTGCACGTTCCTCCAGTCGAGCGAACGCTGACACAGCACCGGGGGCGATGAGTCAGGAAGTGAGTCCGGCCGCTGCCACGGGGGTGGAGGCGCCGCCGAATGTTCTCAGAGGGCCAGGGGGGAAAATGCAGCTGGTGTTCCAGTCTCGAGCCATGCTCAAGGTCCTTGAGCAGGCCCGGCGATTTGCGCGTACAGGCGCCACGGTGCTCATCTGCGGAGAGAGCGGCGTCGGCAAGGAACTCGTTGCGCGCATGCTGCACACCGAAAGCCCGCGATCCCTCGAACCCTACTGCCGCGTCAACTGCGCCGCCCTCGCCGAGTCGCTCATCGAAAGTGAACTCTTCGGACACGAGGCCGGCGCCTTCACCGGCGCGCTCACCCGACGTACCGGAAAATTCGAAGCCGCGGCCCGCGGGTCGCTGTTTCTCGATGAAATCTCGGAGGTCGCCCCCACAGTCCAGGGAAAGCTCCTGAGAGTGCTCGAGGAAGCCGAGTTCGAACGGGTCGGCGGAAATGATCTTCTGCCGATGCAGGCCCGTGTCATCGCCGCCACGAACCGTTCCCTCGCCGAACTCGTCGACGGCGGAGAATTCCGGGCCGACCTCTTCTACCGCCTCGACGTCCTGCGACTCGAAATCCCCGCCCTCCGCGATCGCAAAGACGACATCCCGATCCTCGCCCAGCATTTCGTTGAACGCTTCCGCGGCGACTCCCTGCATGGAGTTCGCGGTTTCAAGCCGGCCGCCATCCGCCGGCTCGCCGACTATCACTGGCCGGGGAACGTCCGGCAACTCAGGAACGTCGTTCACCGCGCCTGCGTCGTCGCGGAGCAGGACCTGATCGACGAAGCCGATCTCAAGTCGCTGGAAACGCACGTCGCGGACGAGCATCCCGTCTCGCTGCCGTTCGACTCGATGTCGCTCGCGGAAATCGAGCGGCAGGTCATCCTGCAGCGGCTCGAGCACTGCCGCGGCAACAAGACCGCCGCCGCCGCCGCGCTCGGAGTGACCGCCAAGACCCTCCGTAACAAGATCACCGAATACCGCCGCCTCGGCTACGCCTCGTGATTCGTGCGGGCCCCATCCGAACGAAGACGCCCACTGAGTCCTTCTCGCCGCGACGAACTCTGGCTCGCGACAAAACCCGCCCGGCAAGGAGAAGGCCCCCTGACGAAACCGCGTGTCATCTGCCGTTTCGCCGCCTACGATGAGGGCACGCGACGGCAACCGGCCCTCGCGACTCCTTCGTGAGGCTGGCATGCAGTTCCTTCTCCGCCGCGCGTTCCTCTCGATCTGCCTCGGCGCGCTCGCGACCGTTCCCGCCATCGCGGAAGATTCGTCCGCCGGCAAACCCGTCGCGGTCGAAGGCGTCCAGTCGCTCGTCGCCAAAGTGCAGCCCTCCGTCGTCGTCGTCACCGTCGGCGACCGCGACGGCCGAACGCTTGGAGTCGGCAGCGGCGTCATCGTCCGGGAAGACGGACTGATCGCCACCAACCTGCACGTTCTTGGCGAAGGCCGCCCCCTCACCGTGCGCCTGTTCGACAAGCGCGAGTTCCCCGTCACTCAGATCTACGCCCACGAGAAATCGCAGGATCTCGCCCTCATCAGGATCGAAGCCGACAAGCTCCCCGCCCTCGAACTGGGGGACAGTGATGAACTCCAGCAGGGGCAGCCCACCGTTGCCTTCGGCAACCCCCAGGGACTCGAGCACAGCGTCGTCACAGGGGTCGTCTCCGCCCTCCGCAGTGATGTGGATGGCATGAACATGATCCAGCTCGCCATTCCGATCGAACGTGGCAACAGCGGCGGCCCCGTCGTCGATTCCGACGGCAAAGTCGTCGGCCTGCTGACGCTCAAGTCCCTCGTCACCGAGAACCTCGGCTATGCCGTCGCTATCAATTCGCTCAAGCCGCTGCTCGAAAAGCCGAATCCCATCGCCATGGGCAAATGGCTCACCATCGGCGCCCTCAATCCGCGCCACTGGCAGGTCGTCGGCGACGCCCGCTGGACACAGCACGCCGGACGCCTGCGCGCGGATGGACCCGGAAAAGGGTTTGGCGGCCGGTCTCTGTGCCTTTCAACGCAATCGGTCCCCGAAACTCCGTTCGAGGTCGCCGTTCAGGTGCGGCTGCGTGAGCAGGATGGCGCCGCCGGCCTTGTCTTTCATGCCGACGGCGGAGACCGCCACTACGGTTTCTATCCCACCAGTGGAAAGCTCCGCGTCTCGCGCTTCGACGGGCCGGTCGTCTACGACTGGCACGTTCTCTGGGAAGAACAGCGCGCCGAGTACAGCCCCGACGCCTGGAACGAGTTGAAGATCCGCGTCGAGAAAGATCGCATCCAGTGCCTCTGCAACGGAGTCGTCGTCTACGAACTGGAGGACGACTTCTACCGCAAGGGGAAAGTCGGCCTCGCGAAATTCCGGCACACCACCGCCGAATTCAAGAACTTCCGTCTCGCCGAACGCATTGAAGTCACCCAGATTGACGACGCCACGCGCTCGATGATCAGCGAGATCGTCAACGACATCGGCGACAGCCCGGCCCCCAACCCTTCGCAGGTCGGACGCATCTCAGAGAAACCGGTCGCCCAGTTCGCGGCCGTGAAGGAAGCGGAACGCCTGGAGAAGCAGGCGGCCTGGCTCCGGCGACTCGCCCGTGAAGCCTATGAGGCCAGCGTCCGCGAGAAAATCGTGGCCGCGCTCAAACCGGCCAGCGGCGAACCTGACCTCCTGGCCGCCGTCCTCTGGATCGCCGCCCTCGACAACGAGGAGCTCGACGTCGAGTTTTACAAAGGCGAGATCGACGCCCTGGCAACGGAGCTCAAATCCCGCCTCAATGAAACGATGAACGACCGCGAAAGGTTCGAAGAACTCCGCAAGCTTCTCTTCGAGGACTCCGGATTCCACGGCAGCCGCGCGAACTATCACAGCGCCTCAAACAGTCACCTCAACGAAGTGATCGACGACCGTGAAGGACTGCCGATCACCCTGTCAGTCGTGACCATGGAAGTCGCGCGACGAGTCGGTCTCAAGGTCGAAGGCGTCGGACTCCCCGGCCACTTCATCGTCCGGCTCGTTCCTTCAGAAGGAGAGCCGCAGCTGTTTGATGTGTTCGACGGCGCGAAGCCGCTCACCAGGGCCGAAGCCTTCGCCAGGGTTGATCGCGGAGAGCCCGATGAGGAATGGCTCAAGGCGGTCGATGCTTCCGCCATCTGTGCGCGCATCCTGCGGAACCTGCTCAGCACGCTGAACATTCAGGAGACTCCCGAAACCGCCCTGCGCTACATCGAAACGATCGTCGCCCTCGACGCCGATTCCATCTCCGAGCGGCTCCTGCGGGCCGTCCTGAACTACGATCTGCACCGGATCGAACAGGGCCTCGAGGATGTCGACTGGGTCCTCAAGCAAAGGCCCGCCGGCGTCGATCTCGACCGCGTCCGTCAGCTCAAAGAGGCCCTGCAGCTCCGCGCCAAACCCTGAGCCCAGCTGGCACTGCCCGTGGATGGCACTGGCTCCGCCAATGCCATTCGACGAAGCACTCTCGAACGCAGACCTCTCCGCCGAGACTCCCGTCCTACTTCGCCGCCGCAACCGGCTTCGGCATCAGGTAGCCGTCGAGCTGCCTCGCCTCGAGATTCACAGGCGCTCCCGACTTCGGCACCTCGACGCCTGCCGTCCACAGCGCCGCATTCGTCAGCAGCCGCCGATAGCCTTCCTGCCCCAGGCTGGCGTGCAGGTGAGCCCCGGTGAACGTGAATGACCGTCCTCCGTTCTCGCGCTCATACGCCCACGCCACAACCGACTCCTCGGGCTTCGTGGTCTTGTCCTTCGGACCGATCGTGCTCATCAGCGGCGTCACTCCTTTCCGCTCCGGCACAAAGTCGAGCTTCCACAGAAACCCGTCATCGATCGAGAACGGCGTCACGCCCCGGCTGATCGGATGCTCGGGAAACGCGGTGAACTCGTGCACCCAGTGGGCTCGCTTCGACGTTCCGCCCTTGAACGTCGCGCCCAGCAGGCTCTTTCCCTTGTCGCCGAGCCCTTCCGGAAAATCGACCAGCTGATGCAGGCCCACCAGCCCCACTTTCTGGTCGGCCAGTTTCTGGATCTGGGCAAACCGGTCTCCCTGCAGGAAGCCATGTTTCTTGCCACCGTCGAAGAACATCACGACGCCTTTGGCCCCCTCAAACGTTTCCGGTTTCGTCGGCCAGTCGAGCGCCAGCACGGGAGCCACGCCCGGAGTCTGCTTCAGCAGGTCCGCCAGCGCCGCGCATCCCGCGACGTACTCATGTTCGCCCGGCTTGAAGTAGTTGCTCCCCGCAATCAGCACGATCTTCGCCGCATGGGAGTCCTTCGGAGCCTCTTCCACTTTCAGGCCGGCCGGCAGCACAACATCCGCCGCGGGAGCCGAAACGCAGACAAGCAGGACACTGGCCGACAGCAGACTCGAGCTCAGCAGACGAAGCATGTTGCACCTTGAGCGGGAAGCACGGACGCCACGTTCAGAAACTGTCGCCGTGATTCTGCCGCCAGTGCAATCCGCCGTACAGTGAACGGCGATGCCGTCGCTTCACCATTGAATTGTCCCTCCGGGCCTTTAACGTTTCACTGGTCTCCCACCCTTTCTCGAAACAGAACGTCCATGGCCAAGAAGAAAGCCCAGAAATCCAAGTCGGCCAAACTCGGCCGCGTCGTGCTCCGCACCGGTGAAGCCCTCTATGAACCGGAGAGCGGACCGTCCTATCTCGCGGCCGAGCCGGAAGTCGTCATCGGCGAACTCGATGGCCCCGTCGGGTTCGCGATCGCCAACCTCATCGGCGACCAGACCAAGGGACACTCGCGCGTCTTCGCGATCCTGAACTGCGACGTGCAGGTCCGCCCGACCACGCTGATGGTCAGCAAGGTCACCGTCAACAGCGAGAAGTACACCAACATCCTGATGGGCTCCGTCCAGGCGGGTATCGCCAACGGCGTCCTTGACGCCGTCCGCGCCGGCGACATCCCGAAAGAAAAGGCCAACGGCCTCGGAATCATCGTCTCCGTCTGGCTCGACCCAAGCGTGCTCGACGCCGACAAGGTCGACCACGAAGGTCTCTTCGAATCGAACCGCGCGGCCACGGCCACGGCCCTCGGCAAAGCCATGCGCGGTGAGCCCACCATCGACTGGCTCCTCAAGAACCAGAACAACGTGACTCACTTCTTCCACGAAATGGGCGTCAAAGGCGAGCTCTGAAATACCAGCGCCCCGGCCTCTCTGAAGCAGCCGGGGCGCTCCAAGTTTCTGGAGCGCCCTTTCCAGCACCTCGTGGCGCCCCCTCGATCAACGCCGATCTACCCGGATCTGGCCGATCTCCAGATGGCTGTCCGTCTTCGGCGCCCACGAAGCGTCTCCCCCGCCGTGGAACACTTCGAACTGGACGCTGTCCGCACCGAACGTCTCCTCGCGACGCCATTCCATGTCACGACGCTCGACCACCAGCTGCTCTGCCGTGCCCTTCTGCTGAATCCAGACCAGCAGCGCGCCATCACGCTGGCCTGGCCGATTCATCCGCGTCTGAATCCTCACCTGCGTCGGTTCGCCCCGCACAAACCGGAAATCACTCGGGAACGGAAAGCTCTCTCCGTACTTCCCCGGCTGGTGCATGTGATAAACGTAGGCCTCGCCGCGACCGTCCTTCCGCCACATCAGCCGCGCAGAGAACCCGTTCATTCCATCGGCGGGCCGGCCGCCGGTCACGGACTCAGGCCCCCCGGAAATCCCTGGAAGCTTTCCCCCTTTGACGAACTCGAAGTCGGGATCGAAACACACGGTGTAAGAGATCGTCAGGTCATCCGAGCGGCCGTACGGGTACCTCCAGCCGGCCCCGCCGTCGGCAGGCCCGATTGCGCCCGCTTTGCACGTAATCCGCAAAGCATTCCCGGCCTCGCGCCGAACCACTGAAACACGTCCCTCTTTCACGCCATCCTCATACTCGCAGCCAGGCCAGTCAGCCTTCCACCGCGCCACCGGATACATCCCGGCATCGCCGGAAATCACCACGGCCTTCGCCGGCTCGGCCGCCCGAACAACAAGGCCAACGGTCGCCACAACGCCGAGTACGGTCGCCCGAATGAGACGCCGCGCTTGTCGCGTTCGATTGCTGCACTGCATGAGTTCCGCCGTTTCTTCCCGAATGCTGTCCGTTAAGCCGCCTCGACTCGCGGGCGGGCCCCCCTCGCCGCGATGAAGGAACCGATCGGGACCTGGACATCTTCAAAGCTGGTATTCCGGGTTCCGCAGCCGATGAATGGACGAATGCGAATCGAGGATCGTTCTATCGCCTGCACAGGAGCCATGAGAATGGCCGAGGGGGCGTGGACATTCGCTGTCGCGGAGGCCGGCCCCCGGGAGTAGACCTGTGACGAACTGTGACGACCTGTGACAGCGACAAACCGCCTGAAACATTGGAGTTCTGGACCTGTGACACGTGTGACATGTGTGACGAGCAGTGGAGTCTTTTTTCACCCCCTCTCGCGGGGCTGATCACCCTTGTTTGCATTGCCAAAGAACGGACTCTCTACCCTGACGTGAGGGGTTGCGCATCGTGAAGAATCTTCGCATGGCTGAAGGGGCATTGGGCCCTAACCTTCCTTTGGGAAGGTGGTTGCGTCGTGTGCCGAATCGAGATCCTGACATCGAGCCGGGACGTTTTCGCCAGCGCGGAGAGCAGGTTGAATGTCCGGTCGCGGGCGGCCTAGATCAATCCGTGCAGCGGGCCTCCCTTCGCCCCCAGTTCCTCCACGCGCTTCACCACCTTCGGATCATCCACGATCGGCGGCGCATGATGCGGCTTGATCCGGGCATCAATCACCAGTGGCCCCCGACACCCGAAGTGCTTCTCCTCCACGAACGCATCCACCCCGTCCACATCCGCCGCCGGGTTCGATCGCGTAAAGGTCACCCACAGCCAGTTCTTCAACGACTCACTCGCAAACCGGCTGTCGTCGCAGAGCACGATCAGTGGAAACCCATCCAGCGATCGCACGTGCCCCATGAAGTCGCAGAACCGCCGCAGCTCGCCATCCGACTTCCGCGGTGACTCCGCCGGCCGCTGCAGCCGCTCCTCGATCGACTCCGATACGCCCGCATGTCGCGGCGCCTGCACGCACAACACCCCCGGCATCACAACTTGCGGCTCCGAGAACCCGTCCGGCAACTGCGTGTTGGATGGGACCTCCCCCAGCAGCGACCGCCGCTTTGACCCCGCCGCCGCGACGACCAGCTTCGATCCGCTGTTGAGTCCCGATCCGCTGTAGTCGAGCGTGTCGATCGTCGTCTTCGTCTGGAAATGCAGGTCGCGCCGCCAGTCGACCCGCTCCAGCACATGCTTGAGGAACACACCGATGTCATGCAGATCCAGCCGCGGATCATCCTGCTCGGCCGCGATGAACAGGTACTTCGCCAGCGACAGCTGCCCCTGACCCAGGATCGCATTTGCCTGCGTCAGGATCTCCAGCGGCTCGCGCTCCTTCGCATACGGCACATACCGCTCCGACCCGATCGCCAGCAGCAGCGGATGCACCCCCGCCTCATCCACTGCATGCACGGCCTTCACTCCCGGCAGCACCGTAGGAATCACCGGCCCCGTGATCTCATGAATGATCGCCCCAAAGCTCGTGTCCTCCTGCGGCGGCCGGCCAACGACCGTGAACGGCCAGATCGCGTCCTTACGGTGCAGAACCTCCTCGACCTTCAGAACCGGGAAATCATGCGCGAGGCTGTAATAACCCAGGTGATCTCCAAACGGGCCTTCCGGCAGCTGACGGTCCGGATCGACGGTTCCCGTGATCAAGAAGTCCGCATCGGCGAGGCCGGCCATCGGCTGATACCCGGCGCTGCGTCGATCCTTGAAACCGCGACAAGACACGTCGCGAACGAGTCGCACGCGCCGCCCCCCCAGGGCCCCCGCGAACGTCAATTCCGAAAGCCCCTCCGGCAACGGCATCACCGCGGACAACGTCAACGCCGGTGGTCCACCGACCGCGATCGAAACCCGAAACGGCTTGCCCGCTGCAATCGCCGCCGCATGGTGAACCCCAATGCTGCGATGAATCTGGTAGTGCAGCCCGACTTCCTCATCCTTCGCGTACGAGTTCCCCGACAGCTGCACCCGGTACATCCCCAGGTTCGATTTCATCCACCCCGGTGACCGCACATCCTCGCTGTAGACAATCGGCAACGTAATGAATGGCCCGCCATCGGCCGGCGCACTCACAATTGGCGGCAGCTCCGAGATCGTCGTCCGGTTCTCACACACCGGCCCGTTCGACACATACTTCGGCCGCATCGCCCAGGCCGTCGGCACCGCCTTCACATACCGAAATGGCCTCTTCGCCGCATTCCCCGGATCAACCTTCAGCTCCACCAGCCGCCGAACATTGTCCAGCGTGTCGCGGAACATGAACTGCGTCCGCTCCAGCGTCCCGAACAGGTTGCTGACCGCCGGAAACCTGCACCCCTTCAGCCGCTCGAACAGGATCGCCGGCCCACCCTTTTCATACACCCGCCGCTGAATCAGCGCCGCCTCGAGATACGGATCGATCTCGACCGAGACCCGCCTTAACTGCCCGGCCCGCTCCAGGTCCGTGACACATTCCCGAAGCGAACGATAACCCATGGCGGCAAGTGTTCCGTGTGCGACGGCTCTATGAGTCGTGCGAGTTCAAACAGGACGCGGCAATCAGAGAACCGCGGAATCGCAACGGAACTAATCCAGATGCTTCAGATCGCTCGGCTTGATCCGGTTGTTCTTATCAATAATCTTCGGCCCCTTGCCCGCCCGCTTCTCGTAGATGCCGTCCCCCGCCTTCACGTATTTCGTGAAGCCGAGCTTGTCCAGCTTCTTGTCGTCCTTCATCGCCCGGTTCATCGAGCCCTCGGTCCACGATCCGCCGATCGCCACCGGGACAATCACCCGCCGCACCGGCTCTCCCGTCTCCGGATGCGCCGTCAGCGGCTTCTCCTTCATCCCCTGCGCAATCTCGAAGCGAGGCCCCTCGGACCCATCAGCCTGAACAATTTCGTAGACGTAAATTGGCATGGGATGTGGCCACGGCGCTGCCGCCGTGGGGAAACAGGGAATTCGGCTCTCGACTGCTCGGCCGTCCGCAGAAACGTTCCGTCAGATCGACCGTAGATATTCTAACAGCCGGTTCAAGTCCTGAGGCCCGAGTCCTCCCGGGATCTGGTGCGAATGGTCTTCGAACACCGATCGGAGCGATTTTGCCCGGCCGTCATGCAGAAATGTCGACCGCTGGCTCACGCCCCGCAGCGAGGGCGGATTGAACTTCGACAACCCTTCCTCGTCCGTCAGCCCCACGTCAAAAACCGCATCCGTCGTGAACGTCAGCGAAGGAACGTGGCATTTCGCGCAGCCCTCGCGCTCGAACACCTGCCGTCCAGCCGCCACAGACTCCACCTGCTCTTCCCCCACCGGGTCCAGCACGGGGGGCGCCGCCCGCAGCGTGTGCAGGTAAGCGGTCAGATCCGAAACCTCCTCCAAGGTCGGCTGTGGCCCCTGCATGGACGACGTGATCGAACTCTCCACCTGTTCATGCAACTCGCGGAAGGCGCCGTTCCATCCCCAAGGATTGGCATCCCGCGTTCCCAGCAGTGACAGGATCTTCTTGGGCGTCCCGAATGTCCCGTCGCTGTGCGTATCCGCCAGCCCATTCGTCGTATGCCCGTCGACGTGGCATGAATGGCAGCTCAGCCACTGGTCGTGCGACAGCTTCGCACTGAAGAACAGCCGCTCCCCACGCGAAGCAGGCGTCGGCTCCGGCATCGGACCGAGGGATATCGTCTCGACCACCGCGCCGCCCGCCGGGTCGACGACCGAGATCGAATCGGACAACTGGTTCACGACGAAAACCGTTCCCCGATCATCCAGCACCAGCGAAAGCGGCCGCGCGCCGACGCTGATCCGCGCCGAGATTCCCGCCGGAGTCGTCAGGATCGAAAGGTCCCCCGTCCCGGACGAAAGCACGGCCCAATTGCCATTGCGCAGTTGGGCCAGTCCCGCCAGGTCCGCCGCGCCGAATCCCGGCTGCCCCACCTGCCGCACCGGCGTCTCGCGCTCCGCGGACGACGGATCGATCAGGCCGGCGAGCGGAATCTCGCGCAGCACGTTGTTGGTCAGCATCCCCCAATGGATGTCGTTGAAGTCGGTGTGCGCGAGGGGATTCTGGATCGAATGCGCAAAAACAACGTGCTCTTTGTCGCGCGACAACGCGACCCCTCGCACATTGCCACCGTGAAGGGAGCGCAGCGGCTTAACGGTGCGCTCCGCCAGGTCAATCAGCGCCAGCCGTCCACCGAAGGCGTCCACCACCAGCACACGCCGGTCATCCAGCACAAGCTGCAGCCGCGGGTTGAACTCCAGCGGCAGCACGGCCACGGGCCGCAGCTCCGGGCCCGCCGGTGTCAGATCGAGCTCCACCAGCGTGACACACCGCGACCACAATGACGCCACGCTCGCCAACCGGCCATCATGGCTCACGCAGACGCTGACCGGATGCTTCGCGACCGGCGCCGTCCCCAAGGTCACGACTGCGTCGCCATCAACTTTCAATCCGCGGAGTTCGTGCGTCCCCGCGTCCGTCGCCAGCAGCCAGCCCGTCGAAGGAATGGCCGCGAGATCCGTCAATGAACGCCCGACCGCCTGTTCCACGACGCGAGAATCGCCCGCCCCCGCGTCGTCGCCGGCCGACTTCAGCGCGACCAGCGACAGCGAGCCCGTCCCCTCGTTGGCAACCGCCAGCCGGGTTCCCCCCTCCAGCAGCACTGCGGCCGAAGGCTTCCTCCACGCAGGCGGCAACGCCCCATCCACCGGCGTCACACCGCCAACGAGAAGAAGAACTGCCAGAAAACGAACGCCGATCATCGAACCAATGCTCGCATGACGATCCGGGTCCCGGCCACCACCGCCGGCCCCACCATCATACCGAGTCCCGAGGGCCGGCACCCACTCCCGAACCCGCGCTTACGCGCCGACCCGGGCCGCCGCCACCGCGACCACAAACCCCTGCACCACCGCCGCGATCCGCACCACCTGCTGCACCCGGTCTTCGGTCACGTCTTCATGCAACAGGCTGTTCTCATGCGCCCGGATGCACATCTCGCACCCGGCCAGGACCGCGCACGCCATCGAACACATCTCGAACAGCTTCTTGCTCACCGCCGGCTTCGACATCCGCGACATCCGCAGACCCGCCGGCCGCTGTGTATAACTCTCTTTCCCGATCATGTGGCGGAACCGGTAAAACACCGTGTTCATCCCCATGATGGCGGCCGCCCCCTTCGCATCCGCGATCGCCTCGGGCGAGAGAGTCGTGCCGGCCTGCTGGATCAGCGCTTCGGCCAGTTCCGTTTCCTTCAGGAACACAGCGCTGCACAGCGCGATCGCATAACGCTCCTGCGGCTCGAGGTCGCCCGAATCGAGCACGCTCCCCAGGTTCAGCCGCAGGTCCTTGGTATCGTCGTTCAGCAGGCTTTTGAGTTCGTCGAGAGTCGGCATGGTTTCATTCGTTGCGGAAAAGTGGGTGCTACGGCTCTGTGAGCCGTGCGATCGCGGACCGGCCGCCCCCTGCGCGGCCGCGTGTCCACGAAAAAACCCCGGCCCCCTGGGGCGACCGGGGTCGACATCATGACACCGGGCGGAACATGACGCCGGGTGGCACTGGCTCTGCCAGTGCAATCCCAACACCGGCCATCAAACCGCATCACCAACCACCAGCGCCTTACGCCACCTTGATCGTGGCTTCGCCCTTCTTCCAGTTGCACGGGCACAGCTCGTCCGACTGCACCGCGTCCAGCACCCGCAGCACTTCGTCGACGCTCCGGCCGACACTCAGCGGATATGATGCGGCCCACTGGATCACGCCGTTCGGATCCACCAGGAACGTCGAACGCAGGCAGACGTTTTCCACCGGGTCAACGATCCCCAGGTCGAACGCCAGCCGCTGCGCGCCGATGAGCGGGTACTTCAGACCCTTCAGGTCGTCGTGCGACTTGCACCACGCGAGGTGCGAGTACTCGTTGTCCGTGCTCCCGCCGACCACGTCGCAGTCGCGGTCATTGAAGTCCGCCAGCCGGCGATTGAACTCCACCAGCTCCGTCGGGCAGATGAACGTGAAATCCTTGGGATAGAAGAAGTACACCGTCCAGCGGCCGGTCGACTTCTCGTTGGACACCGTGGTCAGCGACTTGTCGTTGCTGCCAACACAAGCCTTTGCGGAAAAGGTCGGAAACTTCTGTCCCACATTCAGCATCAGATTCTCTCCAGGTCGTTACTTGGTGTCCGGCCAACAGGCCGTCCGGGGGGCGTTTCGAAGATCAGGGTGCACAGGCGTCGTGCCTGCATCGAGCGTCCAGAAAGCCCTGCGTCGACGTGACGCCAGGCGAGCCAACCGGCGTCTCCCTTTCGCAAGCTTCAATCGTGGACATCTTAGGCCCACCCACCCATAATTCAACAGGGCATCACGTTATACTTTCAATAAGCACTGCTAATGGACCTGCCGTCTCTTCGGGCCATCCTCAAAATCGCTGAACGGGGCAGCTTCTCTCAAGCCGCCCGCGATCTCGGAGTCACCCAGCCCGCCATCAGCCAGCAGGTCGGCAAGCTCGAAACCGAGCTCGGACGCAGCCTGTTCGAGCGCCAGGGACGCCGCGTCACGCTGACCGAAGCCGGCGACAAACTCCGACGCCACGCGGAGCAGATCGTCGCCCTCGCCGACGACGCGCGAAGGATCGTCACGGACGACGGCGAGACGGGGAAAATCGTCATCGGCGCGATCCCTACCATCGCCCCCTATCTGCTCCCCGAGGTTCTTTGCGCATTCCGCGACGCCTGTCCCCGGGCCCAGGTCGAAGTCCACGAGGAAGTCACCGCCAGCCTCCTGCAACGCTGTGCCAACGGCGAAATCGACCTCGGCCTGCTCGCGCTCCCCGCCGAACGTCGCTATCTCCATCTCGAACGGCTCTACGACGAGGAACTGCTCCTTGTCGTCCAGGCGAGCCATCCCCTGGCCACGGCGCGAAAGGCCCGGCTCGAAGACCTCCAGGAAGAACCTTTCGTCCTCCTCGATGAGGCCCACTGCCTCTCCGGCGACATCCGCTCGTTCTGCCTGCGGAAGCGGTTCCAGCCTGTCACAACCGGCCGAACCACCCAGCTCGCCACCGTGCAGGAACTCGTCGCCCTCGGGCACGGGGTGTCGCTGATCCCCGAGATGGCCCGGCGTCGCGACGCCGACCCCAGGCGCATCTACCGCTCCCTTGATGGCGTCCGCCCGAAACGAACGATCGCCATGTGCTGGAACCCCGACCGCTACCAGTCAAAGCTGATGAAAAGCCTGATCAGCCAGCTTCGCAGGCTCTCACCCTCGCCATGACAGCGGACGTCGAAGCGCCGCAGGCCGAGTCTCGAGCCTGCGACCTCTTCGATCAAACACCCGCCAGCCCCGCCACCGCTTCCGTCACTCCCTTCGTCGCCTCCGTCAGCCGCTCGTAGTCCAGCGTCTCCGGCGTATCGCTCGCTTCGTGGTAATTCGGGTTCCGCAGGAAACTCGTGTCGGTAATCATCAGCGCCCGGTAACCCTGATCCCAGAACGAACTGTTGTCCGAACGGCGGATCTCCTGGATCGATTCCGGCAGCGCCACAGTAAACAGTGGCATCTTCGAGCCTCGCTTGAACCCCCGCCGAAACGGCCAGAGCAGCCCGGCCGATTTCGGGTTCCCGACGGCCGCCAGGAAGTTCGCCCGCTTCGGAAACAGCCACCGCAGCCCCTTCGGAATGCCCGGCGGAATCGACTGGCTCCCCGGCGCGTCGCTGTAGAACCCGACCATCTCCAGCGACAGCATCGCGTGAATCTTCTCCTCCCGCTGTCGACACCTCCGCGCGTGAATCTGGCTCCCCATCGAGTTCAGGTTGAAATAGGGCGGCTCTTCGCACGTCAGGGCAATGAAACGCAACGTCCTCTGGCATGTCCGACCGGCCAGCGCCCGCGCCACCTCAATCAACATCGCGACGGCCGATGCATTGTCGTCCGCCCCGGGCGTGCACAAGAGACTGTCGTAATGCGCCGCCACGATCACGATCTCGTCCGGCCGCTTCGTCCCCTTCCGCTCGACGATCAGGTTCCACACCGGCGCCCCCAGCGCCTCGTATTCCTCGCGGGCGACGGCATCCCCAGCGGCCGACAGTTCGCGCTCGATGTAGGCCGACGCCGCGTGCAGTGCCTCGGGCTTCACCGGCGGCCGGGGCCCGATCACCCCCGCCAGCATGTCGACATGCCGGAAGAGACGCCCACGAAGCGCATCCGAAGTCTCGAACGTGTCTGACAACTGGCCACCTTGTGCTGAGCCGACCGTCGTTCCCTGTCCTCCCTCCCATCATAGCGCCCCGGGAACGCCTGAGACCGATTCTCCACCAACCAGGTCAGCTCGAGCGGGGGACGTCAGCCCCTGATCAATCCCGCGACCGGCCCCGGTCAGGCACGCGGTCGGACGGCCCCACTTCCCTCGCGCCCGCCCCGACATCGGTCACTTCGATCGATTTGCCCATTGGCGTTTTCCGTGTCGCCGCTATTGTTCTCCGCATGTTCAGCTCCCGCGAATTGCTCCACGAATGAAACCTGCGGCCTGGACGTCGAGCGACGTCCTGCTTCTGATCGCTCTGATCGCCCTCGCTCTCAACCTCCGCTCCCCCTTCACAGCCGTCGCCCCGATCGTCGGTGAGATTCAGGCGGAACTGCAGATCAACAAAACGGTGGCCGGCCTGCTCACCAGCATTCCGGTCCTCTGTTTCGGGCTGCTCGCCCCCGTCGCCTCGCGCTGTATCGCCCGCACGTCCGTCGAAACCTCGATCCTGATCTCGCTGTCCGGTGTCCTTGCGGGAATCATGCTCCGATCCGCTGGAGGCGTCTCGCTGGCACTGGCCGGAACATTCCTGATCGGAGCGTCGATCACCATCGGCAATATCGTCAGTCTGGTCCTCATCGCCCGCGACTTCCCCGCCCGCGCCGCCGCCGTCATGGGCCTCTACACCTCCGCACTCAACGTCGGCCCCATGCTCACCGCCGCCTTGTCCGAGCCGCTGGCCAAAGCGATCGGCTGGCGTTGGGCGCTCGTCTCCTGGGGCCTCCTCGCCATTGCCGCTCTCGTGCTCTGGTGGCGGGTCATCGTTCGTCGCCGGATCGCAAGGAGCGTTCTCGATCCCCAGGCGACCGCGGCCCTGCAGAACGCCACGCCCCCCGTCGCCAGCGCCACCCACGTCCTGCGCCGTCCCGTCGTCTGGCTGCTCGTCGCCGGCTTCGCAGCCCATCTCTTCATCTATTACGGACTCGCCGCCTGGCTTCCTGAATACCTGCAGCAGGCGGCACGCATGTCCCCCACTCGCGCCGGCCTCGCGACGGCGTTCTTCCAGTTGTTCGCCCTGGCCGGCACTCTCGGAGTGCCGGCGCTCTCCGCCACCGGCCGTTTCGCGCGCTCCACGCTGCTCCTCGTCATCGCCATCGCCTGGCTCGCCACCACTCTCGGACTCCTGCTCGCTCCCGCACTCTGGCCCGCCTGGTGCATGACCGGCGGCTTCGCCTCCGGCGGCGGAATCACCGTCATCTTCATGCTCGCCATGGCTGCCGCGAACGGACTCGACGAAAACCGCAACATCTCCGCCGCCGTCCAGGGACTCGGCTACCTCATTGCTGCCAGCGGCCCCGTGGCCGTCGGCGGAATCGCCGAGTGGACCGGCTCATGGGGCGGAGGCTTCGCTCTCATGACCGCCTGCGGAATCATGCTCGCCGTCGTGGCCCAGGCGCTCGCCCGCGTCGTCAACGCTTGAGACCGAATCCCGATACGATTCAACCCATAGACAGCACTCGCAACCCACAGGTACTGTGTTGTCATTGCTGATGGAACGTTGTTGAAGGTCCTGGGTCGGCCCCGATTGCTCTGGGTCATGGACATCTTCCTCCGTCCGCCGTCTGCGTCCTGGGAGGCCGTCTGTCTCCCTGATGTCCCCGGTGCAGCCATCTGGGCCTGGATTCGCCCGCCCGCCGCTGCCTGTGGAATCATCTTCCAGATCTCGTATCACTCCTGCGAATCCTTTCCAGGCGTCTTCACCATCCGAAGGCTGCTCGATGCACTCGAAATCGACTGCCGGCTGACCCGCATGTGCTTCATCGGCGCCGAGTCGTTCGACGCCATGCAGGGCCTCAACCCGCAGCTCGATCTCCCCCTCTCGCCGCCAGCCCGGGGAGCCAATCCCTCGGCCACAGTCCACCTCGCCCCACCCACGGTTTTCGCCGCACCGCTCTCATCAACGCCGGCCCTCCGCCCCGCTCCCGCCGCGCGAGCGTTTGGCCTTCCTGCGCGCCAGCCCTGTGGACACGCCGCGGAGGCGATGTACCACACCATCGAGTCCGACTGGCATGCGATTCAGATCCTCGAATCCAAAAACCTCATCCTCCGCAACCAGCTCAATGCGTCGCTCAGCCGGATGCTGGCGTTCAACCGCGAGATGAGCCCGGACGAACGCAACGCCTCCGACACCCAGGATCACCGCGACTGGCAGGAAGCGCGCCGCTGGATCCGCGACGGGGCAGCGATCCTCGCTCGCATCGTCCGCGCTCACGATATCGGCACGACGAGCGCCGCCGGAGTGCGGAACCGCTTCGACGATCTCATCGGCCAGTTCATCACGCCCCGCCGGCCGCTCGAGAACCTCGCCGCCGTCCAGCACCTGTTCGAAGTCCACCGCAAGACGGTGCAGTCGCTCAACACCGAAATGCAGTCCGCGCACCACGGTCCGGCCCGCGACGGCGAATCGAAGGCCCAGGCCGTCATGGCCCGCGTCCGCGTCAAAGTTCAGGCCGCCCGAGGAAAGCGATAGACCTCCCTGAACGAAAATTGCCTCGTGACGTGCGTCCAGGGCCGGTAGGATCATGTCGACGCTCGCTCCGTGTCTTCGATGACTCTCACCGACCCAGCACATTGTGGCCAGGAATCACTCCGGAGTCCGAACCTCCACGCGGCTCTCGCGCCGCAATTGGCTTGCGGGAACGCTCGCGGCCCTGCGAGTTTCGATCGGTGCAGCGCCGGCGGGCCTGAACGCCGCGGCCCCCTCCAGCTTCCCCGGCTTCGGCCGGGCGAAATCCGTCCTGATGATTTATGCGAGCGGCGGACAAAGCCAGCTCGATCTGTGGGACCCCAAGCCGGCCGCGCCCGTTGAAGTCCGCGGGGCATTCTCGCCGATCTCCACCGCCGTCCCGGGAGTGCAGTTCTGCGAGCACCTGCCTTTAACCGCACGCGTCGCGGACCGGCTCACCGTCGTCCGCAGCATGTCGCACGAAGACACGGACCACGGATCGGCCACATACCTCACGCTCACCGGGCACTACCACGCCCGCCGCTCCGCCAACCCGCCCCCCGCGCCGTTCGACCTCCCCACCTTCGGGGCCGTAGTGAAGAAGGTCCGCCCCTCGCCGCGCCATCCTTATTCGGCCGTCCACATCAACGCCCCCGCCCTCGTCCCCATCCTCCCGGCCCCGGGCCAGAACGCCGGCTGTCTCGGAGCAAAATTCGCCCCGCTCATGCTTGGCGATGTCTCCGGCGAAACCGTTCCGCTGGAAGGCCTCGACCCGCTCGAGGATCTCTCCACAACTCGCTCCGCCCGGCGCCGCTCACTCCTCCGCGCCGTCGAAGAGTCCGCGACGCCCTGGAACGTCACGGAGATGCATCGGCTCGATAGCCACTACGACCAGGCCTATCGCCTGCTTGATTCGCCCCAGACGCAGCGGGCCTTCGACCTTTCGAGAGAACCGGACGCCGTTCGCGAACGATACGGTCGTAACCAGTCCGGCCAGGCCTGCCTGCTGGCACGCCGGCTCGTGGAAGCGGAGGTCCCATGGATCAACGTCATCTGGTCTCCCAGCAATCGCGGACAGGACACCCAGCCCGATCGCACGGATGCCTACGGGTGGGACACCCACAACGACATCTTCGATGCGCTTGAGAACCGCCTGCTGCCGCGCTTCGATCAGGGCTTCTCGGCGCTGATCGAAGATCTCGACCAGCGCGGGCTGCTCGAGCAGACGCTCGTCGTCTGCATGGGGGAGTTTGGCCGGGCCCCTCTCGTCGCACTCGAGCCGCGCTTTGCCGGAGCGACTCCCGGCCGAAAACATTGGGCCGCCGCCTACTCGATCGTGATGGCCGGCGCTGGCGTGGCCCGTGGAGCAACGTACGGCGCGACCGATCGACACGGCGCCGCTGTTCGCAGCAACCCCATCGGCCCCTGGGACGTCTCCGCCACCATGTTTGCGGCGCTCGGCATCGACCACTCCCAGGAACTCCACGATCTCACCGGCCGCCCCTTCTCCCTCGCCACCGGCCGCCCCATCACCGGCCTCTATTCCTGAACTCGTTGCCCGCCTGTGGAGTTCGCTGCCGACGCTGCCAGCGTCGGTGAACCGCAAAGTCCGGCGCCGGGTTCTCTGGACGTCGCCTCACGTCGCGGGGCTCGAAGCGGGCGAGGCCTGTCGGCCTCACCTGTTGAAGGCCCTTTGCGGCGGGCTGATGGGCGATGTGTGACGACCTGTGACGGAGACCTGTGACAGCAGAAATTGGTCTGAACCCCTGGGGATTCGTGACCTGTGACAGCTGTGACAGCTGTGACGAGTTTTTGGAGGTCATTTGCCCTCCGACTCGCCCGGTGATCACTCGTCAGTCTCCAATTGCGAAAGAACGAACTCTCTCCCAGTCCGGGAGAGGTTGCGCGCGGGGCGGAATCGAACGTGCCAGGGTATCAGGGGCTCTGTTCGGATCACTGTGGGGCCGGATCGCCATGGAGGGGCAGGAACCTGGGACGATTCCCAGCGGCGTGACGGCCAGATGTGTCATCGCCTCACCAACGAACATCACTGCCGATCCGGTCCTCCCCGATTTTCCAGGTTTCCTCCCAACGCTCCCCCCCATTTCCTCGTACAAGCGGCGCGGATATCCTGTAGAGCTGACGGGCGGGCGCCCCTCGACGGGTGATTTCGCCGCCTGTTCCCGGCGCTCTGCGGAGGTCACTGCGATGGTCGTTCGGCGATGCGGGCTCTTCCTCAACTCAACACTCGCGGCCTTCCTCGCCCTGCAGGCGTCGCTCTTTGATCCCGGTCCCGCACTCATCGCGGCCGAAGCTCCTGCCAAAGCATCTTCGGAAGTCGCCCCGTCGGACGCCGCCCAGCGACTCGCCGACCGCATCGATGCCCTCATCGAAGCGCAATGGGCCAAAGACAACATCACCCCCGCCCCGGTCGCTGAAGACGCCGAGTTCCTCCGCCGGGCTTCTCTCGATCTCTGCGGCCGCATCCCCGCCGGGTCTGAAGTCCGCGACTTCATGGCCGATGCTTCGCCGGCCAAACGCCGCGCTGCGATCGACCGGATGCTCGATTCTCCGACCTACATCGTCCACGCGACGAACCGCTGGCGGGAAGCGATGCTCCCCGAAGCCGATTCCGACGACATCCTCAAACGCATCGCCGTCCCCACCTTCGAATCGTGGCTCAGGTCCCGCATCGCCGAGAACCGCGACTACGCCGAAATCGTCCGCGAGATTCTCACCCTGCCGGTGGAGGGGGGAAACATGATGGAGGCGTTCAACCAGCCCGACGCATCCACCCCCGAAGCGTTCTACCGCGCCAAGCAGGCGAAGCCGGAAAACCTGGGAGCCGCCACTTCGCGTCTCTTCCTCGGTGTCCGACTCGAATGCGCCCAATGCCACGACCATCCCTTCGACAAGTGGAAGCGCGACGAGTTCTGGAGCTATGCCGCCTTCTTCTCCGAGTTTCAACAGCCAGCCGCAGGGCCCGTCACGGAAGCCCTCAAGAACGCCCTCACGCCCGACAAACACTCGCTCAAGATTCCCGACACCGAACAGGTGGTGAACGCGACTTACCTCGGAGGCCCGCAGCCCGAATGGACCGACCAGCAATCCGCGCGTGAGAAACTCGCCGACTGGATCACCTCCTCCGACAACCCGTGGTTTGCCCGCGCCGCGGCCAACCGCGTCTGGGCCCAGATGTTCGGCCAGGGGATCGTCGAACCGGTCGACGACTTCGGAGCCAACAATCCGCCCAGCCATCCGGAAGTCCTCGATGAACTGGCGAAAGCGTTTGTCGAGAACAGGCACGATCTACGTTTCCTCGCCCGGGCCATCGCCCTCAGCAAGACGTACCAGCGCACCAGCCGGCGGACGGATCTCTCACAGGACGCCCCCCGCACGTTCGCGCGGATGTCGGTTCGCGCCATGTCGCCCGAGCAGATTTTCGACAGTCTCGCCCAGGCGACCGGACGCTTCACCTTCTTCGATCCCGAACAGCCGTTGAACTTCAGCAACGACCCCGCGCGGCAGGAGTTCCTGGAAACCTTCACCAACGACAGCGAGTCGACCGTCGAACGCCAGTCCACCATTCTTCAGGCGTTGACCCTGATGAACGGCTCGTTCGTCGCCTCCGCCACCGACATCGCCGCCAGCCAGTCGCTGACCGCCGTGATCGAAGCCCCGTTCCTCAACACGCCCGAACGGATTGAAGCGCTGTTCCTGGCCGCCCTCAGCCGGCCGCCCCACGCCGACGAACTCAGCCGATTTCAGGCGTACGTCGATTCCGGCGGCCCGGAACAGGATTCGAAGAAAGCGCTGGCGGATGTCTTCTGGGCTCTGCTGAACTCCAACGAGTTCGCACTCAATCACTGAATCGACAGAGAGCGGGATGCGTTCGCCGGCTGATCTCGCGATCCGAAAGCACACCCAGGATCTGGGGTCTTAACTCTCCCCGGATGCAGGCCGTTTCTTCTCCAGCGGCGTTTCGGCCGGTCCGGCGATCACATGCCCATCGGTCGCGAATCGCGATCCGTGGCACGGACAATCCCACGTCTCCGCCGCCTTGTTCCAGCGCACCAGGCACCCCATGTGGGTGCAGACCGCCGAGAGCACGGTCACCCGGCCATCCGCGTCACGATGGACCGCGCAGCGATGCCCGTCCATCTTCACGATCTTCCCTTCGCCCCTGGGCACCGACTCCAGCGAATCGCCGTCGGGCGCAGACAAGTAATCTCCGAGCAGGTGCTTCGGGAAACTGAAGTTCTCCTTCAGGTAATTCCACAAGCCCTTCCTCAGCGCCCGACGATCCGTGCTGAACAGGTCGCTCCAGGGGTTGTCGCGCCCCAGCACGTAGTCGCACGCCATCATCCCCGCCAGCGTTCCGAACGTCATTCCGTTGCCGGCAAAGCCCGTCGCAATGAACTGGTTCTCGGCCTCCTCGCCGATGTAAGGGAGGCCGTCCGGCGTCTCCAGTACCTGTCCCGACCAGCGATGGTCGATTTCGATACCCGGCAGGTACGCCTTGAGAACCGTCTCCAACTGCGCATAGCAGCTCTCGGTGTCCGTCTCCTGTCCCGTTTTGTGATCCTGCCCGCCGAAGATCACGTAGTCGGTCTGTTCCCGGGGCTCGACACGCAGGTAGTAGTAGGGATCCTGCGTATCCCAGAACTCCGCATGCGGCACCACTCCCTTTTCAATCTCGCCGCCAATCACGTAGCTCGAATAGCCGGCGATCTTCGACTGCATCAGCGTCGCGCTCACCAGCCCCGCCTTGCCCATCAGCGGCACATGCGTCGCGATGATCAGTTTTCTGCACTGCAGCCGGAATCCATCAACCTCGGCTGCCAGAGGCTCGTCGATGACTTCGCTCATCTCACTCTCTTCAAAGAGATCGCAGCCGTCGCCGGGAATCCTCTTCGCCAGCTCGGCGAGGTACATCAGCGGATGAAACACCGCCTGGTTCGCAAACCGGATCGCCGGCCGGTTGAAGACCGGGGTCGCGGACACGAACAGCGCATCAAAACCGAGATTCCGCGCCAGCTCCGCTTCCTGTTCCAGTGATTCCACATCGTCGGTCGTCGCGTCGAGCGTGATCGGCGAAGTCAGGAATCCGGGGACCCGCTGGAAGTGACACCGGATCTGTTCGCGCCCGATGATGGACTCCAACAGGTTGATGGCCGCCGCTCCCCCTTCCCACGCCAGCCGCGCCTTCTCCTCGCCGAATCGGTCGACCAGTTCCGCCAGCCGCGTATCGGTCACCTGCGTCAGATGGGCCGACGTGTGTCCTGTCTCGGCGTCGGCGATCCGCCCCTTCTCGACGACGGCCACCTTCTGCCCGGCCTGTTTCAGCAGGTACGCCGCCGTCAACCCGGTGATTCCGCCGCCGACCACGACAGCGTCATACACCGCGTCCTTGTGCACCCTGCCGAAATGCGGACGATCTTCTTCAAGCCACAGTGGCTTCGTTTCGTGGAGGACAGTCATGGGAAGCGATTCCGTGAGAACCGGGAGTTGAACGATGGTCGGACGCCAGGGACGGTGACCGATCGCGTGCAGGCGGAGTTCGGCGCAGACGTCGTCCGAAAACGGCCGGAAACGAGGGACCGGCGTGGACCACTCGTGAAAAACGCAAACGATGTGCCCGACTTTCCGCGCAACCCGCCACGGAGAGGTGCAGGGAGCATGCACACAATGACTTTCAACCTGTCAGACACGCCCGTTCGCGACTTGAGATTCCGCCGGAATCGCAAGTCCGCGACTGCGGCCAACTTCCATTCATGGGGCCCATGGGGGAGGGGGAATAGGGGCGAGAAGTACGCACCACACATCCACTCGCGCCCTCCTTGCTCCCTTGCCCTGCGGCGTGGCGAAGAAGGCGGGTGCCTCCCCCGCAAACCGCTGCTACCATGAACCAACACCAGGAAGAGACGGCTTGAGAATGGCTGCCGCGGAAACACCTTTATCTCCGGTCAATGCGCCTCCGGGCACGAGCGGCCCGCCCGCGCCCAACCGCCCGATTGCCGTCATCGATATCGGAACCTCCGCCATCCGCATGGCGATCGCGGAAGTCGACTCCGCCGGCCAGGTCCAGACGCTCGAAACCCTGTCCCAGGGCGTGCGGCTGGGAAAGGACACGTTCTCGCGCAGCGAAATCTCTCGCGCCACGATCGAAGACACCGTCCGCGTCCTCAGGTCGTACCGTCAGAAGCTCGAAGAATACGGCATCACCCGCCCCGACCAGATCCGCGTCGTCGCCACGAGCGCCGTGCGGGAAGCCGTGAACCGGCTCGCGCTGCTCGACCGCATTTACATGAGCACTGGCCTCACGATCGAGCCGATCGAAGAAGCCGAAGTCCACCGCATCACGTTCCGCAGCATTCAGCCGCTGCTCCACAGCGAACGCAGTCTCGTCGAATCGCAGACCATCATCTGCGAAGTCGGCGGAGGCAATACCGAACTGCTGATCGTGGACCGGGGCAACGTCGCCTATTCCCATTCCTACCGCCTCGGCTCGCTGCGTTTGCGACAGGCGATGGAGAGCTTCCGCGCCCCGCAGGACAAGGTGCAGGGGATCATGCAGTCCGAAATCGAGCGGTCGCTCGAGGAGATCCCGGAGCTGATCCCTCCCGGTGACCGCAGGGTGATCGGCCTCGGCGGCGACCTGCGTTTCGCCGCCCGCCAGCTCGTTTCCAATTGGGATCCCCGCACGCTCGCCGCGATCTCCGTGGACGATCTGGCAAAGCTGACCGACCGCGTCGCCCCGATGACCGACGATGCCATCGTCCGCCGTTTCCACCTGCCGTTCCCGGACGCCGAAACTCTCGCTCCGGCCCTGATGACCTATCTGCACCTCGCGCGCACTCTCGGCGCGTCGCAGATCCTCGTCTCCTCCGCCAACCTCCGTGACGGCCTGCTCCGCGAGATGGCCGAAGGCTGGACCTGGACCGAAGATTTCCGTCGCCAGATCTTCCGTTCCGCGATCGAACTGGGACGCAAGTACAGCTTCGACGAAGACCATGGATCGCATGTCGCCCAGCTCTCGCGGCAGCTGTTCCAGGCGCTCAAGGACGAACACAAGCTCGATTCACGCTACGAGCTGATCCTCAGCCTTGCTGCGACCCTTCACGAGATCGGCCGGTATGTCAGCAATACCAGCATGCACAAGCATTCGATGTACCTCATCACGAACAGCGACCTGTTCGGACTGGGGTCGCAGGACATGCTGCTCGTGGGGCTCGTCGCCCGCTACCACCGCCGGGCCACTCCGAAATCGACCCATCCCGGGTTCAACACGCTCGAGCGGGATCGTCGCGTCGCCGTGCTGAAGATGGCTGCCATTCTACGCATCGCCATCGCCCTCGATGCCTCGCGCAGCCAGCGCATTCACGCGATCCAGTGCGCGCGCCATAAACAGCGGTTGATTATCACGGCGCCCGATGTCGAAGACCTGTCGGTCGAGCAGCTCGCGATCAGGCAGGGAAGCGGAATGTTTGAAGACGTCTTCGGCCTGAAAGTACAGCTGCGGCGGGCCGAACGCCCACAGCTCCGCGGCAGCACATCGCAGCTGTAGCCGCGGGCTACCGGATCGCCGATCCGCCGGCAGGCCGGCTCGTGACGCGGATCACATGCGCCGCCTCGCCGTTCACCATAGTCACCATGACTGACGGTTCCATCAGATCCGCGCCGCCGGCGCGATCGATCACCGTCAGCCACTCCACGCGGCCGTCGTCGAAGACAACCCGGTACGTGCCTGCCGGCAACGAGTTCACGTCCGCGCGAGCGTCCAACGCGGGCTTCATGGTCGTCACCGGTCTGGCTTCCGACGACCGCTCCACGCGCGCCCGCGGCCTGGCCGCCAGCTGGGTCACCGCCTGCGGGTTTGCGATCGCGTGCGCCGGCGCCACCTGTCGATTGCGCTCGGCCAGCGACATGCCGACGGTCCGGCTCGCATCGCCGCTCCACACGACCATGAAGGCCGCCGTGGCGCAGGCCAGGAGCGTCATTCGGAGAATCGACTGCGAGGCGTCGGAGGACATGGCGGGCGCTTTCGTCGGCGCGGGGTTCGGGCGCAGTGGGCCCGCCTCCGCGCAACACGGACGACAGGGTTCTCTCAAACTATCGGCAATTCTCGCCGACGACCTGAGGCCAATCGTCAAAGTCCCCCGCGCTTGCCCGGAATCGCAGGCCACCCCGTGGCATCAGCTCCGGCGCATGAGCCCCAGCACCACTCCTGTGGCCACAGACACGTTCAGCGAAGTCAGCCCGCCCTGGCCCGAAAGACGGCAAAGCTCGTCGCAATGCTCGCGCACCAGACGCCGCAGTCCCTGCTCCTCATTCCCCATCACAATCAGCCACGACCGATCCCGCGGGATGGCCGAGATGTCCTGCGTCGCTTCCTCCGCCGTTCCCAGCGTCCAGAGTCCGGCGGCTTTCGCAACTTCCAGCACCTGGTTCAGGTTCGTCGAGTTGTGGAAGGGGACAAGCTCGAGCCCGCCCGAGGCGACGTCGTACACCGTCGCCGACATGGGGGCCGACCGGTCCTTCGTCAGCACGATTCCCCGCACGCCGAAGAACGCGGCCGTTCGGAAGATCGCCCCCACGTTGTGAGGGTCCTGCAGCGTGTCGAGCGCCAGCCACAACCCGGATTGCTCGCGTGCGCCGGCAAACAGCGCATCGAGATGCGTATCATTCCGCTCCTTGACGATCCCCTCCGTCCCGCCTTCACGGGACGACTTCTCATCTCTGCGCCCGCGCGGCTTCTCGGACGGCAGGACCGACTTCACGGCGACGCCGCGCCGCGCCGCCTGCGTGGCGACCGCGCGCCAGGCATCCGACGACGTCCGCGGCGGGACTCGAACTTCGACGACGTCCTGTGGCCGTTTTTCCAGGGCCGCCAGGACACTATGGGGATTCTTCAGATGCAGGAGACTCACGAGCGGCTACCCATCAAAAACAAAGAAACGCTGTTCACTCACAGGCCGTTGACGATTCCGAACGCTGGCGCCGGACCTCGTAGCACAGGATCCCCGCTGCCACGGCCGCATTCAGCGATTCCGTCCGTCCGACCTGCGGAATTCGCACGAGCTGGTCGCAAACGGCAAGCATCGCCTCGCTCAAGCCTGAACCTTCGTTGCCGATCGCCAGCGCGATCGACGCAGTCAGCGTCGTCTCGACAAGATTCCGTTCCGCCGCGCCGGCAGCGCCCAGCAGCCGCACGCCACGATCCCGCATCCACCGGGCGGCGTCCACCACATTCGGGACACGGGCAATCGTCACCTCGTTGACCGCGCCGGCCGACGCCCGCGCGACATGCGGAGTCACGTCACACTGGCCGCTCTCGCCAACGACGATCGCATCGACGCCAAACACTTCCGCCGACCGGATGATCGCGCCGAAATTATGCGGATCCTGAATCCCTTCCAGAACCATCAGGAACGCCGGCCGGCCTGTCGGCAACAGGCTTTCCTCCAGCGCCGAGTACGGGTACTCCGGCATCATGGCCATCAGCCCCTGATGCTCGGTCGAGTGGCAGCGATCAGTGAGCTGGTCGTAGTGCACCCATTGGATCTCCACCTCTCTCTCATGGGCCTGCCGTTCCAGTTCGGCCCGGAACGTGGCCTCGGTGCGATCCGCGACCAGCAGCGAAAGCGGCCTCCACCGGTCGGACGCCAGGGTCTGCAACACGGCATTCCGGCCCCAGATCCAGCATCGCTGGTGGCTGCCGGAAAGGCGGGTCTTCGGGTTTTTCCGGCGTCGGCCGACCATCGGAGTCCTACGGTGGGTGGGTTCAGGCCAAGTGTAGTTACGGCAGCGATTGTGCGCACTGTGCGGCCTCCATGTCGCCCAATGTCGGCGCAGGCGGCTTGGCAATCATGGGGGAGAGAAGTATGGTGGTTGTGGGCCCATTGGCCACTTCCGGCCGACTCATAATACGGCGAATCTCATGACCGCGGTGCTCGTCGTCGATGACTCGCTCGTGGATCGTCGACGCGCAGGCGCCCTCCTGGAACGGAGCGGCGACTGGGAACTGCGCTTCGCCGAGAACGGCGCCGAAGCTCTGAACCAGGTGCGCGAACACACGCCTGACGTCGTTGTCACCGACCTGCAGATGCCCGAACTCGACGGCCTCGGCCTCGTCCGGACGCTGGCACGCGAATTCCCTCTGCTCCCGGTCATCCTGATGACGGGACAGGGAAGTGAAACGATCGCGGTGGAGGCACTCGAGGCGGGAGCCGCCAGCTACGTCCCGAAACGCGAACTCGATCTCCTGCCGGAAACGGTCGAACGGGTACGAACGATTGCCGGCGAACGGAAACAGCGGGCCAGCCTCCGTCGCTGCCTGAAATCGTTCAAGGCGGAGTACGAGCTCGGAAACGAGCCCGGAATGCTCACCTCCCTCGTCGCCGAACTTCAGGCCCACCTTCAGGAGATGGGCCTGTTCTCGGAAGGCGACCGGTTGCGGGTCGGCGTCGCCCTGGAAGAGGCACTGCTCAACGCCGCCTATCACGGCAATCTCGAAGTCGACTCCGAACTCCGTGAGCACGACTTCGCCATGTACTACGAAACGGCCCGTCAGCGGGCCAAGGCCTTCCCGTACCGCGACCGGCGGGTCATGGTCAGCGTGGAGCTCACGTCCGAGGGGGCCGTCTACCGCATTCACGACCAGGGCCGCGGTTTCGACCCGCGGTCCCTTCCGGATCCGACGGACCCGCGAAACCTTGAGCGTTCCAGCGGCCGGGGCCTGCTGCTGATGCGCACCTTCATGGATCTGGTCGAGTACAACGCGACCGGAAATGAAGTGACGCTCATCAAGCGCGTCCGCCGCAATGAGATCGCCGAACGCCCGAAACAGGGCATCGCGATGGCCGCGCCCGCCTGAACGGCCACGGCTTGCGTTCTTGCCAGGTCTCCGTGAACCGCGCGCTCACATCCGGCGCCCGGAAAGCCGATTCCCCTGTGAGAAATCCGGCGCGGTCTGTTGACCCCTATTGAGATTCAGTCTCAAATCTGAGCATGACAACGACTCTCGACCAGCTTCCCATCGGAAACACGGCGCGCGTCGCTCAGATCTCTGGCGACGATGGTGTGTCCATTCGCCTGATGGAGATGGGCCTCATCGATGGCGTCGCCGTGAAAGTCGTCGGCGCTGCTCCATTCGGCGGTCCCCGCGAGTATCTCGTGCGTGGTTTTCGCCTGTCGCTGCGATCCTCGGAAGCCAGCCGCGTCGCAGTCGCCCCTTTGTAATTCGAGTTCCCGCCTGCCCGCGGCCTCCCCGCCACGCACTCCGGCCGTCACGTGTCTGCTTCTCTCTCTCCCAGTGCAACGGCGTCCGCGCCTCTGACCGTTGCCCTCATCGGCAATCCCAACACAGGAAAGAGCACGCTCTTTTCCGCACTGTCCGGGATCCAGACGCGGATCGGCAACTATCCCGGCTGCACCGTCGAAAAGAAGATCGGCAGGCTGCAGATCGGGTCACGCCCGATCCGGCTGGTTGACCTTCCAGGAACGTACAGCCTCTCCCCGCGGTCGCCGGACGAGATGGTTTCGGTCGATGTCCTGCTTGGACGCATGCCCGATGTCGGCCGCCCCGATGTCATCGTCTGCATCGTCGACGCTTCGAACCTCGAGCGGAACCTGTACCTGTTCACGCAGCTCCGGGAGCTGGGGATTCCGATCGTGCTGGCGCTCAACATGTGGGACGTCGCACAGCGGAACGGTGTGAACATCGACGTCGCCGGGCTGGAGAAGCAGCTGGGCGTTCGCGTCGTCACCTGCGAGGCGCAGCGGAAGCGGGGCCTCGAGCCGCTCAGGGAAGCAATCGTCGCGGCCGCCTCAACGACGGCCGCGCCGCCTCCGGAGCTGCTCCCCGAACCGGTAAGGCGCGAGGAGCAGGTCCTGACGGACTGGCTGGCGTCGCAGGGAAAGAAAGAACCGCATTACCTCGTCGAGCGGGCGATTCTCGACGTCGGCGGCGAAACCGAACTCCGGTTCCTCGCGGAAACGCCTGCGGGCGCTCGCGAAAAGCTGGCCGAGGCGCGAAAGCGGCTGACTGACGGCGGGCTTCGGCTGGCGGCCGTCGAATCGCTGTCGCGCTACCGGTGGATCCAGTCGCAACTGGACGGACTCGTCACGCATTCCGAGACCGGCCGCGTTTCGATCACTGACCGCATTGATGCGGTCGTCACGCACTGGTTCAGCGGAACGCTGATCTTCGTGGGCATCATGTTCACGATCTTCTGGACGCTGTTCATCTTCGCCGACGGGTTGATGGGGAACATCGAGGAAGGACAGGGTTGGGTTAGCGACCTTGTCACTTCGAACATGGCGCCGGGAACGCTGCGAAGCCTGATCGTCGACGGCCTCATCAACGGCGTCGGGTCGGTGATCGTGTTCATCCCGCAGATCGCGCTCCTGTTCCTGTTCATCGCGATCCTCGAGGACTGCGGCTACCTGGCGCGGGCGGCCTACCTGATCGACCGGTTCATGACGAAGTTCGGCCTGAGCGGCCGGTCATTCGTCCCGTTGATGTCGTCGTTTGCCTGTGCCATTCCCGGGATCATGGGAGCACGCGTCATCGAGAACCGGCGCGACCGGTTCACGACGATCCTGATTGCGCCGCTCATGAGCTGCTCGGCCCGATTGCCGGTGTACCTGCTGATGACCACGGCGTTCGTGCCGGCGGTTTATTTCCTGGGAGGCTGGCTGCCGCTGCAGGCGCTCACGCTGTTCGTGATGTACATCCTCGGGGCGGTCGTGGCCGTGCCGATCGCGTGGCTCCTGAAAAAGACGATCCTGACCGGTGAAACGTCGCCGTTCGTGATGGAGCTTCCGGAATACAAGTGGCCTTCGCCGTGGATCGTGGTCCAGAGGGTGATCTCTCAGGCGTGGCGATTCCTCGAAGAGGCCGGCACGCTGATCTTCGTGACGACGATTCTCGTGTGGGCCGCCGGCTATTTCCCGGGCGACCACACGGAGTCTCACGCCCTGGCCGCGCAGATTGAGGCGCTCGAAGGCGAGGAGACACCTGACAAGCCGCGGATCGAGGCACTGAAGGACCAGAAGAACCACATCGACTCGGAACTCCTTTCAAACAGCCTGCTGGGCCGGACGGGGAAGTTCATCGAGCCGGCCGTGCGGCCGCTGGGCTGGGACTGGCGGATCGGCATGGCGGCGGTGGCCTCGTTCCCGGCGCGGGAAGTGATCATCGCGACGATGGGGACGATCTTCAGCCTGGGCGGCGACGTGGACGAGGAAAACGAATCGCTGCGCGGGGCCCTGGCCTCGGCGACGTGGCCCGACGGCCGGCCGCTGTTCACCGTGGCGACGGCCGTTTCGATCATGGTCTTCTTCGCGCTCTGTGCGCAATGCGGCGCGACGCTGATGGTGATCTTCCGGGAGACGGGGCAGTGGCGCTGGCCCGTGTTGACTTTCAGCTACATGACGGCCCTGGCCTATGTCGCCGCGTGGTTGTCATTCGTGATTGTCTCAAAGTTCACATAAACGGCCGCGATCTCGTCTGGCCTCGTGGCCGCGTTTTGGGTTAGACGTGGCGTGTCGATCGCGATGACGTCCCTGGAATCCGCGGCCGCGCGTCAAAGTCTGCGTGGTTCGCCCGACTTATCACCGAACGCTTCTTTGCCCGTGGAAAGCGTTCGGCGCGGGAGAGGGTTCAACCTCGAAATCGTGCCGGGCGGGTGAAACATTGCTGACAATTCCTGTCGTCAGCCGACACCAGAATCAGGGGCCATTGATGGACTCGGGCCGGCAGGCGCGAACTCTTCAATCTTGAGGAGCCCACATGAGACAGCACGACGCTTCACAGACGCCCGTCACCGGACCGTGGATCGAGATCCGCGGCGGACGCACCCGCTTCCCGCAGCGGCCCATTGAGGGCGACCGGTTCCTCATCGGCTCGGGCAGCAACTGCCAGCTCCAGCTGGGGGGCGGCATGCCGATGGCGCATTCCGTGATCTCCTACGGCCCGGGAGGCTGGACGATCGAGGCCCTCGTTCCCGAACCGCCACTGCGGGTCGAGGGAAAAGTCGTCCGGCAGGCGTCGCTGTTTGACGGCGAAGTCATTGAACTCGGCCCATTTACTCTCGTGGCACATCTCGCGGCCGTGGCGGAGCGGGATCTCCTCAATCCGATCGACGTCGCCCGCACCGTCGCCCTCGCCGATGTGGATGCGCCTCACCGATTCGTCGGCCGGCTCGCGGAGTTCACGGCGGAGGAACTTGTCGAGCGTCTTACGGCCGACCTCGCTGCGGCGGTGATCGACGGGCAGGGTCCGTCGGCGACTGGCGAACTCCTGCAGGAATCGATCGCGGCGGAGACGACCGGGATCAACGAAGAAGAACTCATCGCGGACGTCATGGCCCAACTGGCGGAAATGACCGCCCGGATCGCCATGCGGCCGCGGGATTCGATCTCCATCGAGGAATCGATGCGGACGCCGATTCCTCACGATGCGGACGGAGTTCCGCTTCGCAAAAGCGCCTGATCCTGCCGGCAGTCGCTCAGGCCTTCTCGCCCTGTGGACGCAGGTAGATAAAGTTCTTCCCGAGCCGGCCGTTGTAGTTGCCGGCCGAGATCTTCACGACGCCCGGAACGTCCTTCGCCGCCTCGATCGCCTTGTGCGTCGCGCTCGTGACCGTCTCGAGGTCGCGGCCGTTGATGATGATCTCCTGGATCGCCACCACGCCTGCGGGAACCTGCGAATCCGTTCCGAGTTTCTCGCGGAGAGTGGGGCAGAAAAAGTGGTTGGTGCTGGCGAAGAGGAAGGAGTACCTGCTCCCGGCCTTTGATCCGCTGGAGGCGACGCCGCCGGGGAAGGGCGTGATGACGTCGGCGACGGTGAGGGCCGCGTCGCGGGCCTTTTCCGCGGCTTCGAGGGCCGCCTGCTGGGTGACACCCATGAACCACAGGTTGCCCCCCATGATTCCGTCGCGGAAACCGAACCGGCGGTCGAGGACGAACTCGCCCGACATGATCGGGATGGCCCACATCTTCCGGCCATAGCGCTCGGTGCGATACTGCCAGCCGTCGCCGAACAGGGCGATCTTCCGTCCCAGTTTGAAATAGGGATCGGTGTCGAGCAGGTTGAAGCAGGCGGTTGTGGGGCAGGTGAGGATGTTCTGGCTGAGACGCGCCAGGAGGACTTTCTCCAGGGTCGCTTCGCGATCCTTCTTGAAGCGGGGGAGGTGGAACTGCAGGATCACGCCCGGGCGGCCGTCGGGGGTCGCGAATGATTCGTCGCCGCCGGGCCCCACATAGCGATCCACCCCTGCTTCACAGTCGCAGAGGATGGAGCTGGAAGCGTGGCCCGTGGCCGCGTTGACGGCGTGGTCGAGCCAGGTGCGATTGACGGCCGTCACCAGCACCTGCGCATAGATGCTGCGAAACGCCTCGGCGTAGGTGTCTTCAATCTCAGCGGCCATAGGTGTCCTGCCCGGAGCCCACGATTGTCGCCTGCGGATGCGTGTCGATCAGTGACGGTGGCCCGACAGCTGGTGGGCCTTCGCCTTCGCGTCCTCGGCTTCAAGGATCCGCCCGCAGCGCATGTAGATCACCGACAGCTGTGTGTAGGCGAAGACGTCGTCCGGCATCAGTTCCACGACTTTCTTGGCATGCTCGATGGCCTGCTCGGGCTGGTGGAGCCGCTGGTAGTAGACGGCGAGGGCCGCATGAGTGTCGGTGTGTCCCGGCTCGATGGCCAGGACTTCGTTGAGTTTGGCGATCGCGCCGGGCAGGTCGCCGGCGTCCTTGATCTTGATCGCTTCGTCGTAGATTTCGTTCGCCGTAGGCATAGCGTCAGTCAGACCGAGTTCTGAAGTGGTGATGGAGACCGAATGATAGCAGCTTCAGACGAAGAATCGCCCCGGGCGAGCTGGCGGGTTCCCCCGGCGAGGAAGCAAGATGAACGGAGTCAGGGGGCGGTTGTGTCTTCTTGCACTCTTTCCCGCTGTTCTTTCACGGAGGGGCTGTGTCCGCGGCGTCGGGCTGGTCGTTTGTCCGTCACGACCTTTGCGCATTGAATGCGTGACGCCCCATCGGTGCTGGTTTTCATTGTGCTGGTTCCGGCGGTGATGGCTTACCCTGTTCCCTCCACTCTGACGTGAGGGGTTGCGCGATCTCTCGGGAGGGGCCCGCGAGGATCGACTTTATGCCGTTGCCGCAGGAACCCGTTTGGCTTTCGGGAAATGCGACTGGCGGCAGAGGGGCGCTGTTGGTTGTCCCCTCCTCCGGCCTTCGGCCACCTCCTCCCCGCAGTGGAGGTGTTTTCCGGGAGGAACTCCCAGTGCGGGGAGAAGGCTGGAATTGGCGGTGTGATGACATGCCGCTTTCCCGCAGATTGCACTGGCGGAGCCAGTGCCACCCAAGGCAGATTGCACTGGCGGAACCGGTGACACCCAAGGACTTCCTGCCCCTCACAACTTCCTTCACTGGGAATTGGGAGCTGTGTGCCAGGTGGACACAGGGGGCTGACGCCCCCCGCTCTCCGGGTCCCGTTCATTGGCGGATGCGATCGACGGCGGAAGCCTTCGTGGTCCAGTTTGAATGCCCGTCCCGGCGGTTCTACACTCCGCGGTTCCCACGAAATCCGGCGAACCCCGGGCAGCTTCAGGCCGTCCACGCAGGGTCCGCCCGCCTTTGAGCATCTGCCATGTCCTCGTCCGAGTCGCTCCGTTTTGAAACCCGCTGCATCCATACCGGCGTCCACAAGGATGGCGCGTTCGACAGCGCCACGACGCCGATCTACACGTCCTCCACGTTCGGCTGGAGCGACCTGAAGACGAACAAGGGTTACGAATACACCCGCAGCGGGAACCCGACCCGGCGGGCTCTTGAAGAGAACCTGGCCGCCCTGGAAGGGGGCCTCGACTGCCGGGCGACGGCGACCGGAATGGCGGCGATCACGACCATCATGCACATGTTCAAGTCGGGCGATCACATCATCGCCGGACATGACATCTACGGGGGGACCTATCGGCTGTTCGAAGCGGTCTACTCGCAGTTCGGGATCGATGTCGAGTTCGTCAACCAGCAGGATCTGGACCGGGTCCGCAAGGCGGTGAAGCCGAACACGAAGGCGATCTGGATCGAGACTCCCTCGAACCCGCTGCTAAACCTCGTCGACATCGCCGGGCTGGTCGAGATCGCCCACAAGGCCGGGGCCATCGCAGTTGCGGACAACACGTTCCTGTCGCCCTATCTGCAGCGGCCGTTCGAGTTCGGTGTCGACATTATTCTCCACTCGACCACGAAGTACCTGAACGGTCATTCGGACGTGGTCGGCGGGGCCGTCATTACGCGGCAGAAGGAGCATGCCGAAAAGATCGGCTATCTGGTGAACTCGCTGGGAACGCCGTGCTCACCGTTCGATGCGTGGCTCGTGCTGCGTGGACTGAAGACGCTTGGGCCGCGGATGGAAGCCCATCAGAAGAACGCGATGGCCCTGGCCCGGTTCCTGGAGAAGCATCCGAAGATCGAGCGAGTTTACTACCCCGGCCTCGAATCGCATCCGCATCATGCGCTGGCGAAGAAGCAGCAGAAGGGCTTCGGCGCGATGGTGACAGCCGACATCAAGGGAAGCCGGGCGACGGCCGAGAAGGCGATGACGAGCCTGAAGATCTTCAGCCTGGCTGAGTCGCTGGGGGGCGTGGAGTCGCTGGTCGCTTATCCCGACACGATGAGCCACGCGACGATGACGGAAGAGTCGCGCCGCGCGGCCGGGATTTCGGAGCGGACGATGCGGCTGTCGGTCGGCATCGAGCACATCGACGACCTGATCGCCGACTGGAAGCAGGCGCTGGAGGCGTGACGACGTTGATTGATCACTGGCCATCTGTCATTTGCCGCTTCAATGACAGATGACCAGTGATGAAGGACCGATGACAAATCGGCCGTTCCTGCGGTGACCGCGGCGGCGCCTCTGAGAGGTCACCTGCAAACTGGATCGATATGTTCGGAAGGGCAAAGCTCATGCTGAGCGGCCCTCAACGAACACGGTCTTCTTCTCAGAAACCTGGCTCTGGCAGCCGTTGCGAGAGTTCCCTCGATCACAATAAATAGTCTCAACCTGGATGCGGCTTCCAAGGAACTCCGTTTGCAATGTTGGAGAACCACAGGTTGATCCGACCGGCGGCTAGCGCCTTGCCGCTCACTTGAGGAAGCTCAGTTCCTTTTCACCACACGGGGCCGTCAGCCCCTCAGAAGGCTCGGCGGGAGCCTCGCCCTCCCTTCTCGAGGTTTCCCATCGCCATGTCGCATGACCCAATCACTCTCCGCGGCTGGGACCAGGACCACGTCTGGCATCCGTTCACGGCGATGCAGGCGTACCGGACGGAAGACGCACCGATCATCGAATCGGCCGAGGGCTTCCACCTGACGGACGTCGTCGGACGGACGTACCTGGATGGGATCTCGTCGCTGTGGTGCAACGTTCATGGCCACCGCGTACCCGAGATCGATGCCGCGATCCGCGAGCAGATTGACAAGGTCAGCCATTCGACGCTGCTGGGCCTGAGCAGCCGGGTGTCGATCGAGCTGGCGCGCGAGCTGGCGAAGCTCGCCCCGCCGGGGCTGACGAAGGTGTTCTACTCCGACAGCGGCGCGACGGCGGTGGAAGTCGCGCTGAAGATGGCGTGGCAGTACCACACCCAGAAGCTGATGATGCCCTCGGAGCGTCGGCTGTTCGCGACCGTGGGCAACGCTTACCACGGCGACACCGTCGGCGCCGTGAGCGTCGGCAGCATTCCGGTGTTCCACAAGGTGTACGGGAAGCTGTTGTTTGAAACGGTCAGCGTGCCATCGCCGGTGGCGCTGCGGCTGCCGGAAGGTTTCAGCGACCGCGAGTCTTACCTGAAATGGTGCTTCGACGAAGTCGAGCGGGTGATCCGTGAGCAGCATGAGCAACTTGCGGCGTTCATCATCGAGCCGCTGGTGCAGGGGGCCGCGGGGATTCTCGTCCATCCGCATGGTTACCTGCGTCACGTTCGCCGGCTGACGCGGCAGTACAATGTGCCGCTCATCGCCGATGAAGTGGCCGTCGGCTTCGGACGCACGGGAACGATGCTGGCCTGCGAGCAGGAAGCGGTGAGCCCCGATTTCCTGTGTCTGGCCAAGGGGATCACCGGCGGCTACCTGCCGCTGGCGGCGACGATGACGACGGAGGCGATCTACAACGCATTCCTCGATGAACCGGCCGCCGGAAAGACGTTCTTCCACGGACACACTTACACCGGAAATCCGCTGGGCTGTGCAGCGGCTCTCGCGTCGCTGCAACTGTTTGCCAAGAACAATGTCGTCGCGAATGCGCGGCGGAACGCGGACCGTCTCGCGGACCGATTGTCCGTGTTGAAAGATCATCCTCACGTGGCGGAAGTGCGCCAGAAGGGGATCATGATCGGCATCGAGCTGGTGGCCGACCGCGAGTCGCTGACGCCGTTCACAGCGGAGCGGCGCACAGGGCACCTTGTGACGCTGGCCGCCCGCCGGCGCGGCGTGATGATCCGCCCGCTCGGTGACGTGGTCGTGCTGATGCCGGCGCCGGGGATGCCGGGCGACCTTGTGAACCAGCTGTGCGAGACGGCGCTCGAGTCGATCGACGAAGCGACCCGGGGATAGGCCATTCCCGTGGCTCCTGCGCGGGCGATTGAACGGTTGTCGATTCGCGTTCGTCCCTCCATCGCCTGCGGAACCCGGAAGACCAGCATTGGAGAGGCTCTCGCGGTTTGCGAGACGCGTCGGGTGGTTTGGCAGGGGGAGGTTGTCGACGTTTGCACGGCTCACAGAGCCGTAGCACGGTTGGACCGTTTCAGAAGCGGAAGATCTGCGGCTGGTTCGCCGGGTTGTTCGGTCCGAGGGTTCCTCGCAGCGCCCGGCGGGGCGTGATGATGAAGAGCGTTGCCCGTGGTTTTTCGGCATCCAATGGCTCGAGGGCCACTGGAACAACTCCCTCACGAGCCGGGCCGGTGTCGCGTGCGATCGGCTCGCGCAGGATCAGCAGCTGCTCTTCCGGTCCCACAGGCGCGCTGATCGAATTGCCGGTCGTCCGCATTTGCGGCCGAAATGCGGGAGTGTTCCCGGGCAAGGGGGGCGCTGCATGAATCGCAACCTGAAGCTGCGTGGACGTCAATGAAACCACGCTGGGAACCAAGGTGATCATGTCCCCATCGGGGACCCTGGTGATGGCCGAGCGGACGTTCCCCCGCGCATCGATGTACCTCATCGGGTGCTTGATGTACCTGATTGCCATCGCCGGTCTCCCGACGGCGGCGGCGGCCGTGTGTTCTGCTTCCTGCCGGGCGTGTCCGGCGTCAACGATGTGGGGAAGCAAGGCACGCACCTGGGCGACGCGCCCGGAGCGGATGACGGTCAATGGGGACCGCGATGTCCTCTGAACATCCGCCAGGAACCGGATTTCGTTGGCTGCTTCTTCTTCCAGCGAAATCACCTGGACGTCAAAGATCACCTCCTGAGTCCGGCTGGCCCAGTTGTCGAACCAGACTTTACCGGCGGCGCACTTCTTCATCGCTGAGTTTGCGAGTTTTGCAATCCAGGGTCCGATCGGCCCCTCGGCCGCCCTGACTGGCTCCACGTTCGCCCACAACGCCGTGATGACGAGAAACGCGCGCATGCCCACCCTCCCTCGGGATCGAAAGAATTTTACATTTGGGTTGAGGATTGCCGCCAGCCGTTTTGAGTGGATGCATGTCGTGGCTGGGCGCCGTGGCCGTCCCGGCCGTGTGCGAGTGCCAGCGTTTTCACGGTTGCACGGCTCGCAGAGCCGTGGCACACAAGAGAGCTTTTGTGGCGTGGGAGCACAGGGGGCTGACGCCCCCCGCTCGCCGGAGGGATGCGGGTGACGACGCGCCTACCGGCTTCCGCTTGTCGCGAGTTGGCCTGCTCCTGCGCCGTCCGACATCGCCTGGAAAGCTGTCCTGAGGTCGTTCACCAGTTCCATCCGCATCCGTTCGCGAGCGGTCGCATCGGGCGCCCGGAGGATCGCCGAGGGATGCCAGGTCATGAGAGTCTGCCTGCACAGAGCGCTGCGCATGATCCGTCCGCGATCGCGGGTGACTTTCGCTTCACGGCCGACAACCGACTGAGCGGCGGTGGCGCCCAGGCAGACGACCACTTCCGGTTGAAGCACCGCCACTTCCGCTTCGAGCCAGGGCCTGCAGGCCGACATCGCACGGGCGGGGGGCTTCTTGTGCAGCCGACGCTCGCCGCGCGGCTCCCAGTGAAAATGTTTCACGGCATTGGTGACGTACACGTCCTCGCGATCGATCCCGGCTTCCGCGAGGGCTTCATCGAGCACGCGGCCGGCTGGCCCGACGAACGGATGCCCTTCCAGATCTTCCTGGTCGCCGGGCTGTTCACCGACGAGGACGATGCGGGCCGTTTTCGATCCTTCGCCAAACACGGTTTGCGTCGCGTCCTTGTAAAGCTCACATCCTTTGCAGTGGTCCGCCGCGGCGGCGAGTGTTTTCAGGGTCTTCCGATCGGGGAGGAATTCGGCCGCCGATCGCGGCTGGTTGGCAGTGGCCTTGTGCATGGCGGCAACCCTCCCGGGAGCGTCTTCGAGCAGCTGCGGGATCACCTGCGTTTCGGGCAAGGTGGCCCAATGCCTGACGGGCATTTCCCGCTTCATCGTTTTCAATTTGATGCGGGCCGGATTGAAAATCGATCCGTAGTACGTGCGCCACAGATCCTCGAGAGCATCGCCTTCGGGCGCTTCGCTTGAAGGAACTCCGGGCCCGTAGTGAAGACTGCGGCCGTCCCAGAGCACGGATTCATCGGGGGTGAGGATGGACCAGCGCATCTCCGGAAAACGCCGGGAGAAGAACGGGGCGACGAGCTTGAGGATGCGGTGGTCGGGCCGATGCCAGGCGACGTATTCGTCCCCGTGATCCCCCTCGATGCGACGGAAGCGGACGAACGCCTTCGCTTTGTGGGCGTCCCTGGAGACAGCCCGTTCCATGAGATGGAGGCGGTGAACGTCATCGTCGATTGCGACATCGAGCAGCTCGGGTTCTCCGTGGGTCAACCTCCAGAGGACGCGGTAGAGGAGGTCCCAGCGATGCCGATCGGAGTGACAGGCGACGCTGCGGGCCGTTTCGAGAAAGCCGGCCGGAACGCGGGGGAACATGCCGGGCGGGACGTGTTCATGGTTCTGCCCGGGCGGCCCAGCGGGCAGATCGAGCAGGGGCTGGTGGTCTTCTTCCGAACCGAAATGGACTTCTTCCGGCGGAATTCCGTCGCGAAGCTGGCGCCGGGCTGTGCGTCGCCAGTCGTCGAAATCGTGGACGAGGAGCATGGCTGAAGGCCGGACAGGATCCGGCGGTTCGAAACGTCAGGCCTCCGCAAACAGCGAGAGTTGCCTGGACGACACTTTCGGGTGCAACTTGCGGACCAGTTGGGGGCATTCCAACAGCTGTGAGCGCGGTTTGTGGTCGGCGGTGGCAACGAAATGCTGGACGCGGCTCCACGGAACGCGCAGCTTCCGCAGGTCGTCGGCGCGCAGCGTGCGGTGCCGCCGCGAAACGATGATCCTGTCGACGGTTTTCACCCCAAGGCCCGGAATGCGGAGCAGCATCTCGCGGTCGGCGCGATTCACGTCGACGGGAAACTGCTCGCGATGGTGCAACGCCCAGGCGAGCTTGGGATCGACATCGAGATCGAGGTTCGGTTTCGCGGGGGTGACGAGTTCCTCAAGCTGGAAGCCGTAGAACCGCAGCAGCCAGTCGGCCTGATAGAGCCGGTGTTCCCGGACGAGCGGGGGAGTCTGTGCGGGGAGGCGGGCATCGGCATGCGGGATGGGGCTGTAGGCGGAGTAGTACACGCGGCGCATCTTCCTTCGAGAGTAGAGGTGATGGGCCGTCGCAAGGATGTCCGCATCGGGGGTCGGCGTGGCGCCGACGATCATCTGCGTGCTCTGGCCTGCGGGAGCGAAAGGGGGGGCGCTGAACCCGGCCTGCCGATCGTCGCGCTGGGCGTCGATGCGGACCTTGATGTCGGTCATCGACTGTTCGATGTCGGACCGTTTCTTTTCGGGCGCGAGCTGGACGAGGTCGTGCTCGGTCGGCAGTTCGATGTTCACGCTGATGCGGTCGGCCCAACGGCCGGCTTCGGCGATTAACTCTCCGGAGGCGCGGGGGATCGTCTTGAGGTGGATGTAGCCTCCGTAGCCATGTTCGACACGCAGGGTGCGGGCGACGGCGACCAGGTGCTCCATGGTGTAGTTGGCGTCCTGGATGATGCCGGAGCTGAGGAACAGGCCCTCGATGTAATTCCGCCGGTAGAACTCGAGGGTGAGGCGGACGACTTCGTCGGTGGAGAAGCGGGCGCGGGGGACGTCGCTGGTGATGCGGTTGACGCAGTACTGGCAGTCGTAGATGCAGTAGTTGGTGAGGAGGATTTTGAGCAGCGACACACAGCGTCCATCGGGCGTGTAGCTGTGGCAGATGCCCATTCCCTCGGTGCTTCCGATGCGGCTGCCGGGGCGCGTGGACTTTGAGCCGCTGCTGGCGCACGAGGCGTCGTACTTGGCCGCATCGGCGAGGATGGCGAGCTTTTCGTGGACGTTCACGACGCGATCCGCAGGGGAAAACCGGGCCAGGACTGCGCATGGCGGACAATGTGAACAAATGTACACATTCAGGCACGTTTCGGAAAGACGCCGGACCGTCAGAACGGTGTTGACGGCGAGAAATGGCACGGCCGCTGCAATTGCTGAAAAAAGCGAGAAGGGGGAGGGGAGGGTGGAAGGACGCTTGCCCAGGCTGCGGTCGGGGCGAGAAGATGACACCTCGGTTTCGAAGCTTTGCGGCCAGGCATTTCGACCGTTGAATAATGAAGTCCGACGAACTGATTCCACTCGTTTACAACGAGCTCCGGCGGCTGGCGTCGCGCAAGCTGACGCGTGAGACGCCGGGGCAGACTCTCCAGGCGACCGCGCTCGTTCATGAGGCGTATGTCCGCCTTGTGGCGAACCAGCCGGAACTCCGCTGGAAGAGCCGGGGGCATTTCTTTGCCGCGGCTGCGGAGGCGATGCGGCGGATCCTTGTCGAGAAGGCGCGGCACCGGGAGACGGCGAAGGCAGGAGGAGGCAGGCAGCGGTTGCCGCTGAGCGATTCCGTCGTCGCGGCGGATGACGAGCCGGAAATTGACGTGCTGGCCCTGGATGAAATGATCGACGAGCTGGCTGGCCACGATCCGCAGGCGGCGGAGCTGGTGAAGCTGCGGTACTTTGCCGGTTTTGGGCATGTGGAGGCGGCGGAGGTTCTGGGGATCGAGCGGCGCGCGGCAGATCGTTTGTGGCTGCTCGCTCGGACGTGGCTGTTCCGACGGCTTTCGACGAGCTGAACACCGCCGTTGCTTGCGGGATGGCGGGGCGTGGTCGACGATGGCGTGATGTGGCGGCGGGTGGAGTCCGCTGTCGAGCACGGCGCTGTCGAGAGCGCGAAGCGATCTGCGAAACACGGGCCGGGGTGAGACGTGTCGGACTGGAACGAACGGGCCAATGAGATTTTTCTCAAGGCGACCGAAATCGAGGACGCTCAGGAGCGTCTCGAGTTTCTGGCCGAGGCGTGCAGGGACGACGCGGGGCTGCGTCAGTCGGTCGACGAGCTGCTGCAGGCCTGCAGCCGGGCGGGCGATTTCCTGGAGCGTCCGCTGTCGCATCTTCCTTCGGCGCTGAAGACGGCCGAGCTGACGCTGATGCCCGAGCGGGTGGGCCGGTACAAGGTGATCGAAGAGCTGGGCGCGGGCGGGATGGGGGTGGTTTACCGGGCGTGGCAGGAGACGCCGGTGAAGCGGTTCGTGGCGCTCAAGATCATCAAGCCCGGAATCGATACGCGGCAGACGATCGTGCGTTTCGAATCGGAGCGGCAGGTGCTCGCGATGATGGAGCATCCGAACATCGCCCGGGTGCTCGATGCCGGAGCGACGGACGAGGGACGCCCGTTCTTCGTCATGGAGGTCGTGACCGGGGTCCCGATCACTCACTTCTGCGACGACCAGTCACTCGATGTGCCGGAGCGACTGAACCTGTTCATTGATGTCTGCGGCGCCATCCAGCACGCGCACCAGAAGGGAATCATTCACCGGGACCTGAAGCCGTCGAACATCCTGGTCACGGTCCAGGATGGTCACCCGGTGGTGAAGGTCATCGACTTTGGCGTGGCGAAAGCGATCGGTCCGGAGGCCGCGGACAATACGCTCACGTCGGCCGCGCAGTGGGTGGGGACTCCGCTGTACATGAGCCCGGAGCAGGCCTCCGGGTCCTCGGCGGACATCGACACGCGCAGCGACGTCTATTCGCTGGGCGTGATTCTGTACGAGCTCCTGTCGGGGACGACGCCCTTCGATGCGGAGACGCTGGCGCGGACGCACGAGGTGGAGAGGCGTCGCATTATCTGTGAGGAGGAGCCGACGTATCCGAGCGCGCGTGTGGCGGCGCTCGACCTGGGCGACCGCACGCGGGTGGCCGGTGAAGGACGGAACGAAACCCGCAGGCTGAGCCGGCAGTTGCGAGGAGAGCTGGACTGGATCGTCATGAAGGCTCTGGAGAAGGATCGGAATCGCAGGTACGACTCGGTGGGCGCCCTGACCGCGGATATCGAGCGGTTCCTTGGTGGAGAGCCCGTTTCGGCCGGACCGCCTTCACAGGTCTACCGACTCAAGAAGCTGGCGTGGCGTCACAGGCGGGCATTGACGGCAAGCCTGGCGATCGTGGTGGCGCTGGTCGCCGGCACGACGGTCGCCATCTGGCAGGCCATCGAGGCGAATGGGGCCCGAATCCTGGCGGACGACCGTCTGAGGACGTCTGAACTGATCCGGACCGACCTGAAGCTGGCCCGGGAAAGAGCCGACGCGGAGCGCGACCGCGCGCGGGGCAGCGAACTGGCATCGAGGCGGCTCCTGTACGCCTCGGAAATGCGTCTGGCGGTCGATGCCTGGAAGGCGAACGACGTCCGCCGGATGAGGGAGATTCTTGCCAGACACAGGCCTCGCCCGGGCGAGGTCGATCACCGCGGATTCGAATGGCACTTCCTGCACAGCCAGACCGGCATTCAATCGCAGGATCTGTACAAGTCATCGAAACCGATGCACTACATCCGGATTTCGCCGGATCAGAGGACGATTGCCGCGGCCGGCGCGGACGGGCAGATCCATCTTTTTGACGGGCAATCGCTGGAGCGGATCTTCTCGATCGACGCCGGGCCGAGCGAATTGAACGCGGTCGAGTTTTCGGCTGACAGTTCGAGGATCTACTCGGGCGATGATGCCGGCACGATTGCCGAGTGGAATCTTGTGACGGGGGACGAAGTGCGCCGAATCCAGGCGCATCAGGAGCAGGTCTTCGGGCTCGTGGCGCTGCCTGCGATGAACGCACTTGTCAGTGCCGGCCCGGATCGACTGATGCACGTCTGGAATCTGCCGGATCTCACACTGCGCGGCGCGCATGCTCATCATACGGCGACGATCCAGGCGCTCGCGGCGGCCCCGGCCGGAGACTGGGTTGCGGCCGGGGCGGATGACGACCATGTGTCTGTCTGGGATCTCAAATCTTCAGGGCCGATGTGGGCCCAGGCCGACCAGCCGATCTCACGGGTCAACAACCTGGCCGTCTCCCCGGATGGCCGTCTGCTGGCGACGGCCCATCTGAGCGGGCTTCTGACGTTCCGCGAATCGCTCAGCGGAGGTTTTCTGGGGCAGTATGTGTTTCCGGACTCGTTGCATTCGGTGGCCTTCACTCCCATGACGCACAAAGGGGCGTCGAGCCTGTGGGTCGCCGTGGGCGATCGAAGCGGCAGCATTTATCTCTACCCGGGCGCGATGTTCGCGCTGCACTCCGACTTGTTCCCGACGTCGACCATCGGGCAGGCACGCCATTGGCAGGCCCATGAAGGAAAGGTGTACGCGATGGCATTCACCGGCGACGGCCGGCGACTTCTGACTGCGGGGCAGGACGGGGCGATCAAGGCCTGGAATTACGAGGGGAGTTCCAGTTCACGACGGTTGCCGGGAAGAATCCATGACTTCGCGCTCATCTCCAATGATCGCGTCGCCACGGGCGACGACACCTGCGTAAGGCTCTCGCCGCTCTCCAAAGAAGGCCCGGTCCAGACCATCAAAGTTGCAGGCTATGGAGGGAGTCTGCAGTACGCGTCCGAGGCGGATACACTTTTTTTCTACGGGGCCCGAAGCAAGATTTACTCGGCTCCTGCGAGCGGCGGAACAGCGCGACTGGTGCATGCCAGACCCGCTGAGCTGCAGTATGGGCAATTTGCGGTTGATTCCAGCGGGAACAAACTGGCAGTCGTTCTGCTGTCGTCCGACCGTGTGGTGACGACTGGAGTGGGATTTCCGCTGCTTCCGGAGGTCCCCCCCATCCCCTGCGCGAGTGTCATTCACGAGATGCGTTTCTCGCGTGACGGCCACCTGGCGTTCGACCAGAGCAAAGACGTTCTGATTGCCGACTGCGAGACCGGCGAGATCGTGCAGACGCTGAAGGGGCATCAGACGACGGTCATGGACTTCGAATTCTCACCGGACGGCCGGAGGCTGGCCACGGTGTCTGGAGATCGCACGGTTCGTGTCTGGGACTGGAAGGAAGGAAAAGAGCTGTGGCGGGAGGTCGCCCACACCAATGAAGCCTATGCGGTCACGTTCTCGCCGGACGGCGAGACGGTCGCCACAGCCGGGACGGATGCAGCCCTGCGCCTGTGGCGCTGGAAGGAGAACACGCTGGTGCTGGAATACCGTCTGATCGACTGGCCGGTCGATCAGATCCAGTTTTCCGATGACGGCATGAAGTTACTTGTTCATGCCGACGACGGGCTGCGGATCTACGACGCGACGGCCGCTCCTTCCGAAACGTCGCCGAGCCTCAATGAGGATCTGCCGGGCGCAGCGAAGACGGGCCTGGAGAAGCGGCCTGCCGGTCCTGGATGACTCATCGCGAGTAGCTGCCTGGAAACCGGGGCGTCGCGGGGGGACATCCGGGGATCGTGTCGTGTCAGGCGGCCGTGCGTTTCGGAGAGGCGAACTAGATTGCGCTGGCGACAGCCAGGCCTGGATCGCTTTCACCGGAGCGGGCGCGTTCTTCACTGCGCGACCATTCTTCGGCTTCCCGTTCGGTGACGGGGGCCGAATCCTTCAGGCGATAGCGTTCGGCCGACTCCCAGGTGAAGAAGCGGCGGAACCAGAGCATGTTCATGACGCGCGGCTGGGGGGCGATGAGCCTGACGGCGACGCCCTGTTCGAACCAGTCGAAGAGCATGCCGAAGAAACCGCTCGGCACGAACTTGACCGTCGACATGTTGACGGCGATGGATCGACACCGTTCGCGCTGGATCAGGACCGCGAGGGTATCGCGAAGCAGGGACAGGTCGGCGCCGTCCCAGATCTCCATATCGCCAATGTCGACGACGGTCACTCCGTGCTCGTCGCGGGTGGACAACCCGTGAGTATATTTACGCTCTGCCATCGTGAATCCCGGTGGTGAGTCGAACGCCGCGAATCGATGCATCGCGGTGGTCGGCTCACACTGACGCAATGATTGGACCACACAGGGAACGCAAACATGCTACGGATTCTGCAAGCACTTCACCGAAAACAACTTATTCGCCAGAAGAATGGAGAAATGCTGCGGCGCAAAATGATCCGTGATGCCGGGTTGCGACAGATTCTGCCGCCAAAAATCAACATCCCGTTACGATCGAATCACGACTAAAACGGACGATCGGCACCCTGAATTTTATTGAACGCATCAATGCATCCGTCCTCACCCGACCCCCAATCTGCATTCGCGACCCGCGTCGTTTTGGAGCTTCGACAAGCGGGGGCTGATGCGTATTGGGCCGGAGGGTGTGTCCGCGACCTGCTGCGGAAGCTGCGTCCCCAGGATTACGACGTGGCCACGAGCGCCACGCCGGGCGCCGTTCGCAAGCTGTTCGGGGCGAGGCGGACGCTCGCGGTGGGCGAGTCGTTCGGGGTGATCATCGTCCTTCCGCCGGAGGGGCTGGAACCTGTGGAAGTGGCGACCTTCCGCACGGAGGGCCCGTACAAGGACGGGCGTCGCCCGGACTCGGTGGTCTATGCGACGGCCGAAGAAGACGCGCTGCGTCGCGACTTCACGATCAACGGGATGTTTTACGACCCGGTGGAGCATCGCGTGCTCGATTTCGTCGGCGGGCAGGCGGACCTGAAAGCAGGGATCGTGCGGGCGATCGGCGACGCGCATGCGCGGATGCAGGAGGACAAGTTGCGCCTGCTCCGCGCCGTCCGCTTCACGGCGGTCCTCGATTTCCAGCTCGATCCGGGAACGGCCGAAGCCGTCAAGGCGATGTCGTCTCAGCTCTCGGTGGTGAGCGTCGAACGGATCGCGCAGGAACTCCGCAAGATGCTGCTGCACCGAAACAGGCGACGCGCCATCGAGCTGTGCCTGGAGACGGGGCTGATGGACGTCGTTCTACCAGGATGGACTGAAACGGAGCCGGCGCCCGAGGGGGCGCTCCAGGCCCTCGAGCGACTCGAGACGCCGTCCTTCGGATTGGCGCTCGCCGTTCTCATGCGGTCGCTGCCGAACCCGGAACCGAACCGTCGCAAGGCACCGGTCCCGACCGGAACCGTGCGCGGGCATTGTCACCGTCTCAAGCTGTCGACCGCGGACAGTGACAGCTGCCTGTGGCTGCATGCGCATCAACACGACCTGGACCGGATTTCGCAATTCTCGGACGCTGACCTCAAACGTCTGCTGGCCCACCCGCTGAGCGGCGAACTGCTGAAGTGGTTCTCCGTGCAGGCGGCCGTCGATGCCGACAAATCGCGGTCGCTGGCGTTTCTGACCGCGCGCTCGTCGACCTGGACGGCCGCAGATCTTGCTCCCCCCCCGCTGATCACGGGCCAGGACATCCTGGCGCTGGGGCTGAAGCCCGGCCCGCGGTTAAAGGAACTGCTGGAGGCGATCCGGACGGCCCAGTTGAATGGCGAGGTGGCGACGGTTGAGGAGGCGCAGTCGATGTTGCGAGCGTTAATCGGGGGGAGTTGTTAGGTCGTCTTCTGTTCGGGGGGACGCTGGCAACGTTTGCGGCTTCCAAGGAACTCCGTGTGAACATTGGAGAACCAGTGGTTCATCCGACCGGCGGCTAGCGCCTTGCCGCTCACTTGAGGAAGCTGCCTTGGCTCCTCATCCGGCCTTCGGCCACCTTCTCCCCGCTGGTGGGGTTTGAGAGAGAGGGGGAGTCGAGGGCGGGGAGAAGGATTTAGTCGCTGGTGACGATGTCGAAGTGGTGGTGGGGGCGGGTGGATTTCTTTGTCGTGAGGGCAGGGCGGGACTGCCATTGCTTGAGGAGGGCGTTGGCGCGTTCGGCGTTCCATTGGCCGGCGTGGGCGTGCAGGAGATAGCGGAGCCGGAGCGGCTCAGCTTTCCGGACGATGAGCGAACCGGCGTGGCAGACCGAAGGGCTCATCCAGCCGTCGTTTCGCACGTGCCAGGTGGAGGGCGTTCGTGGATTCTGTGGATGGTCGAAGAGGGTGATTCCTTCGGGGATCGCCTCTCTCCAGCCGTCGGCGAGCCGACGGGGCATCGGGCCGGAGTAGTCCATCCATTCGGCCGGCTGGTCGAAAAGGTTTTTCTCTCCTGTCGCTCCGGTACTGCTGGTCAGTTTTCCTTCGCCGAACGCGGCCGAGATGCTGCGGGCGACACGGACGGCGAAGAAGCCGAAGTTGGTTTTCTGGAACTCGAGTTCCTCGGCCCGCGGGGTGAACCGCGAGGTGAGTTCGATGGTGTATTCGCCGTCGGTGAGGGGGTGGATTTCGATGACGAGGTCGTGTTCGAGGAGCAACTGGGGATCGTGGCCATCGAACCATCCGAGCTTCACGGCCGCGCGGGCGTAGTCGTCGTGATCTTCAAGGGCGACCCACTGGAGCTGGCGGATGAAGGCGGGGGAATTGTTGGCCCAGAAATTGATTCCGAGAACCTTGTTGTGGGCGAACCAGGCGGAGTCGTGATGGTCGTGATCGGGCGCGCCGGGGTGCCCCATGCGCGTGAGTGATTCTCCCGACACGGGCCCGTTCACTGGGAAGAGGAAGGGACGTTTCCAACGGTCGCTGAAATTCCAGGCGGCGACCTCGCGTCCCTCGATGCGAAAGCTGAAGCGGTCATCCGGAAGCGGGAGGACTTCGCAGCGGGTGATCCCGGGCATCACTGGTTCTCCGGTGAGTGAAGAGAGATGCTGCAGTTTAATGGCCGGTGGGTTGGGGGTCTTGTGGTGAAAGCGGAGGCGCACGTGGTGATGAATTGGAATCGCTGGCCACGTTTGACCGGAGGCGAACACCTTCCGCTCACACCTGCGGGGAGGAAACTCTTATGACTCGTTCGATGACGCGTCGTGATGCGTGCCGCTTGATGGCTGTGACGCCGGCGATCCTGTCGCTCGGCGTCGACGTCGTGTGCGGCGCGGAGGGGGCACATCCGCTCGATGCAGCGACTCTGAAGGAGATTCGCGACGCGGCGGAGTCGGCGATCGAATCGGCTAACCGGCAGCTGGCGGCAGACCCGTCGGGCGTTGCGGCGCTCTCCAAGCGCGGGGACGCCCTGTTCACTCTCGGGCGGTTTGAAGAGGCGGTTCATGATTACGACGCGATGCTGAAGGCCGATCCTTCGCTCGATGCGTCACACTGGCGTCGCGGGATCGCCTGCTTCTATGCAGGGCGGGCGGAGGAGGGGGCGAAACAGTTCGAGCGCTATCACTCGTTCGACAACGTCGATCGGGAGAACGGCATCTGGCGGTTCCTGTGCCAGACGAAGTCGGTCGGCCTGGAGAAGGCCCGCGAGTCGCTGCTGAAGTATGAAAAGGATGATCGGGAGCCGTTCCCCGCCGTGTTCAAGCTGTTCGCGGGGACGATCACCGAACAGGAGATTCTGGAGGGGATCGCGGCGGCAAAGATTTCCGAAGCCGAGCGCCAGAGCCGGCTGTTCTACGCCGACCTGTACATCGGGCTGAACCATGCGGTTCAGGATCGGCCAGTGGAAGCGCAGGGGGCCCTCGCGCGGGCGACGAAGAACGCGTGGCCACGAACGGCGGGATATGGTCCGCGGTGGATGTGGCATGTGGGGCGGGTGCACTGGGAGCTGCTGGAGGCGGAGCGGCAACGGCGTCCGTCGTAGGCTGCGGCCGCTGGACTCGTTACAGGCGCGGGGCGTCGTTCTCGTGGAGATCGGGAATTGCCATACTGGCGGAGTGCTGTTTGAACCCGGAGCAATCTGATGTCGATTTCAACACGTCGGACCTGGCTGCAATCGACCCTGGCCGCGGGCGCGCTGGCCGCGACGCCGGCCGTTCATGGGGAAGTTCCCGGTGCCCGGAAGGGGCGCATCCGGCAGTCGCTGGTGAACTGGTGCTACGAGAAACACTTTCCGTCGCTCGACGCCTTCTGCCAGGCGGCAGTCGATCTTGGCTGCGTGAGCATTGAACTGATCGACCCGAAACACTGGCCGACGCTCAAGAAGCATGGGCTGACGTGCGCGATCGCGGGGAGCCACGGATTCAAAGTGGGATTCAACAACCGGGGCGAATGGGATGAGTGCATCCAGAAGCTGAGGTCGCGGATCGACGAGTGCGTGGCGTTCGGCGTCGACCGGGTAATCACGTTCACCGGGATGGCGAACGGGATCTCGAAGGAGGTGGGGGCGGACAACTGCGTCGAGGGGCTCAAGAAGATCGTGGGCTACGCGGAAGAGAAGAAAGTGACGCTGTGCCTGGAGCACCTGAATTCGCGCGATGATTCGCACCCGATGAAGGGACACCCGGGTTACCAGGGGGACCACTGCGACTGGTGCATTGATGTGCTGAAGCGGGTGGGCTCGCCGCGGCTGAAGCTGCTGTTCGACATCTACCATGTGCAGATCATGGACGGGGACGTCATCCGGCGTCTGAAGCAGCACAAGGAATACCTGGGGCATATCCACACGGCGGGTAACCCCGGGCGCGGGGAACTCGATGAGAACCAGGAGATCAACTATCCGGCGGTGATGAAGACGCTCATCGACATCGGTTACGACGGGTTCGTCGGGCAGGAGTTCATTCCGACGCGGGATGCGCTGGCGGGGCTGAAGCAGGCGGTGGCGGCGTGTGATGTGTGAGGGCGCCTGGAACCGAAGGTTGGGCGCTGGCAGCGTTCGACCGGCGGCTAGTGCCGACCGCTCACTGGCCGGCCTCGCCGGGGTTATTCAGGTGTCAGCAGGCCGAGTTTCCAGAGGATCTCGCCGTAGGGGCGGCCCCGGCGGTCTTCGTCGCTGACGCCCTGGTAGAGGAACTCGAATTTCGCGGTGTCGACTTCGAGTTTCTCGTCGACACCGGCACGGAGGAGTTCGCCGTGGCTGATGGAGGTGGTCCAGCCGGCGTCGCCGCCGACGTTCTTGAAAGAGGCGAAAGGTTTGTCGGGAGTGTCGGCCAGCGGCTTCCAGTCACCATCGAGCCGGTCGGCCAGGTAGGCCTTGTAGTAGCGACGGCCTTTTTCGCCGATGGCTTCGATGACGGTAAGGTAGTGCGGCGAGCCTTTGAGGCGGTAAGTGTGGCTGGCTTCGAAGATGTCGCCTTTCAGGACGACCTGCGGCTGGCTCCAGCCCTGGGGGAAGCGGCCGATGGCGGTGTCGCAGCGCCACATGCGGCCGTCGTTGGACGTGAAGAAGAGGTGGGCGCGGGCGTCATCGCAGATGACCCAGAAGTCGATCCAGCTGCTGACATGTTTCGGCTTCGCGTCGAAGAGGAGCCGCGGCGGGGACCAGCCTTCGGGATCATCGAGCGTGTCCGAGATCGAGACGACGGGAAGGAGGACCTTCGGGTCTTCGGCATCCTGGATCTGGTAGACCATGCACCATTGTTTCGTCGGCGTGAAATAGAAGACCTGCGGGGCGCAGAAGTAGCCGGGACAGGTGGGAAGGATGTGCCGCTCGGCGGCGTCAGCATCTTTCCAGTCGACGAAGTTCAGGTACTCGATCTGGTGTGTTCGCGTCCGGCTTCGAATCGTGCAGAACAGGTGCCATTTGCCGTCGTGCCGGACGACGGTGGGATCCTTGATGCTGATGCAGGGATCGTCGGTGCGCTCGACCGGCCTGACGAGCGGCGGGCTCGACTTCCAGCGAAAGTCGCCCTGCAGCAGATGTTCGACAGGGTCGTCCGCGTACGCGAGTGTCGCGGTGAGAAACAACAACACCAGTCCGATGAGCCGCATGTCCGTCTCCGAGCGTTGAGACCGAGGGAGAGTTATGGTCGGCGGCGGGGGTCGGAATGTCTATCGCGCGAGCAGGGGGAGTCGAGCGCAGGAAGACGGGTTGGAGGCGAGCCTAGAAATCGACGGCGAGGCGTGAGGCGTAGATGTCGGCTTCGTTGAGGCCGACGGGCGCGCGGTCGGTCCAGGCGTGGATGTAGTTGAACTGCAGGCGGGTGTGGCGGTTCAGAAACCAGTTCACGCCAAGCGTGAGGTCGTTGATCGTGCCGCCTTCAATCGGCCCATCTTCGAGGTCGAGCAAGGAGAATCGCGCGGCCAGTTCCCAGGCGCCGCAGCCTCCTTCACTGACAGGGCATTTCGGATCGAGTCGCTTGAAGTGGCCGAACTCGCGGTTGTAGCCGTGGCTTTCTCCGGTGAGGCAGTAAATTGCCTGGGCGTAGGCTCCGCGGAAGGTGGCCGAGTCGCCGGCCTCGAGTTCGACGACGCTGGCGACGAGTTCGCCCTGGACCAGAAGTGGCCCCCGCACCGCAGCGAGTTCGAGGCCGAAGGCATTGGAGGTGGCGTCATCCAAGAAGCCGGTGTCGACAAATGACGGCATGACCGCGATCGATGCTCCCAGCCCCCGCTGCAGGCCGGTGTATTCGGGGACGGACCTGTAGCGCAGCCCCTCATCGGCCGGATGCAGGTAGGCGTAGTCGGCGCCGACGTGGACGAGCGTTTCGGCGGATTCGTCTTCCCAGAGAATGGCGGTGGATCGCGCCGCGGCGCCGAAGCCACTCTCGTTGATGGAGTTTCCGTACGGATCGGTGGTATAGCCGAAGACAGCGCCGTGCCAGGTCACCGACTCGTCTTCGTTGTGGTTGCGGAAGCCGAGGCCCGTCTGTCGAAAGGGCGAAAGCGCAAAGGAGAGCGACCGCTCGAGGAAGAGGAGTTCACTGGCAGGGGTCTGCGCGTCCATGCCGAAGGGCTGGCGCGACTCGCCGAGGCGGATCGTTCCGATGCCAGGAAGGTCGCGGTACTCGACGTAGGCGTCGCGAAAGGACGGGCGTCCGCTGAGAGCGAAGTCGGGAACGAGGCGAAAGAAGAGGTGCTCCGTGATGAATCCATCGACGCCAATGCGGGCGCGGCGGAAGCCGAGACTGTTGTCGACGTCTCCATAGAGGTCGATGTTCGCCTGATCCTGGGCGACGACGCCTCCATCGATGTGCAGCATCCCGTTCAGTTCGATGTTCGGATACTTCGTCGCTTTCGGAACGGCGACAGCCGAAGGCTTTGTCTTCTTGTCATCGAGCAGAGTCCGCAGTTCGCGCACCTGCTCCTCGAGGGAGGCGATGCGTTCATCAGCCGTGACCGGCTCGATCGCGGCCGAGGGGGGCGCTGCGCCGGGGTCCGTGAGCGTCTGTGCCGCGGCCGACGAACCGATGAGCAGTCCCGCGATCACTGGCAGTATCGCGATCCTGATCAAATCGCACGCATCCTTTCATCTCGCGACGTGCGGGCGATCAGAACCTCACGCCGAACTGGAGGCCGACCGTCTTGTCGAGATCGATCTCCTGGTCGAAGCGGGTGAAGGTGACCTGCCGGCCGAAGATCAGACCGCCTTCGGCGAACCAGTTGAAGCCTTCGTCGACGCGCTGTTCGAAGCCGACCATCGCACGATAGTCGCGGTAGGCGAACTGGTCCGGGCGGCCGTCGTCGCGCTGGATGTTCCATGCGCCGCCGCCGAACTCACCGACGACATAGACCCAGCGTTCGGTGTCGCCCATCTTGAGATAGCGCCACGAGACCTTGGGCCTGGGGAACCAGAGTTCAGCGTTGAAATGGTCGTTGGGGATATACGACAGGCCGACGAGCGGGAGGATGTTGACGTCGGGGCGGTCGAGATAGAGGACGCCGGCGCCGAGCTTGAGGGTGTCGGAGTACTTGTAGAAGGCCAGGATGCGCGCCGGGATGCGGAACAGGTCGCCGCCGCTTCCCTGGAAGTCGGTGAAGACGCCGGGGGAGATGCCGGCTGCGAGGATCCAGTCATCGTTGAGGGGGATGCCGCCGGTCAGCTCGACGGAGAGGTCGTAGGTCTGATCGGGGACATTGTTGATCGAGGTCGAGCCGAAGAAGTGGCTGCCGAACTGGGGGCTGATCGTGACTCCCGGGATGCCGGTCTTGAAGATGCCGGTGGCGACGAGGTCGGTGATGCCGAGGCCGTCGGGGCTGTCGTGGAGGACGCCGGCATTGAGGCGGAGCTGGTCGAAGGTGATCCAGCCGGTGTCTTCTTCCGGGACGAGCGGGGCGGTCTGGGGGGCGTAGGAACGCTGAGGGGCGACCGTGCCCGGCTGATTGGACGGGAGCCGCTGATCCGACGGAAACTGCGGGGGCCGCTCGTAGGGATCGTTCTCGAGGGGGTACTGGGCGATCCGGGGGGGGAAGGCGGGGCCTTCGATCGGGGGATCGGCTTCGGTTTCAGCCTGGACGAGGCGGGTCGGACCGGAGGAACCGGGGGACGCGGAGTGACCGGCCGAAGGCTGCGCAGCGGCGATCGACGTCGCGAATGCGGCGCAGAGGGCGGGCAGGGCAGCGTGCGTCGAGCGTCGCATGCAGGGTTCCGGCTGGAAAACGGGCGCAGGACGCGCCCGGAACAGCGGGAGGTAGCAGAGACGACATGGACCGAGAAGGCCGGCCGGGAGTTCGCAGCCGAAAGCAGCAGCAAGTGCCGGTCGCCAGGTTCGACGGAGAGAGCAACTGGCTGGCCCGGCAACGCTCGACCGGGGCTTCCTTCGCTTTGCTCAGTGCAGCCACCGGCCAGCTGACCGTGGCATTTGTCGACGCTGGCAGCGTCGACTACGAAGCTTCCGCGACGAGGCCAAGGCGGACGAGTTTTTCGCGGCATTCGTCGCGCTCGCGGCTGCGGGCGAGGTCTTTCCAGCTGACGTCCTGGGCTTCGAGGAACAGTTCCTGGGAGTAGGGCGGGGCCAGCTGTTTCTGTCCGGCGAGGAGTGCGAGTCGCTGGATCACACCGATTTCCAGCTGGGAGAGGGACCAGGCTCCGAGGCGGTAGTCTTCGAAAGCTTCCCAGACGACCGGGAAGAGCGGCTGGACGATCTGCCGGCCAATTGCGGTCGCGTATTCGCGGATCTCGAGTTGGGCATGGGAATCCATGCGCAGGGCGAGAAAGTGCAGCAGGTTGTGGAGATTGATCTTCCAGTAGGCCTCGGTGTAGGTCGAGAGGGGGAGGTCTTTCCGGGCCTGCTCGCGAGCGACGCCGTCGGCCAGGCGGTCCTGATAGAGCCTGGTGGCCGCGGCCTGAAACTCCTGTTCGGTCGTCGTCAGCTTTTCACCGAGGGATTCGGGCAGGGCGTCGCCGCTGCCCTGGCGGTTGGTGACGGCCTGGGAGCGCCATTCGCCGGTTTCGGTGGTCTGCATGGCGTCGATCGCGAGCGAGTAGCGGGTGCTGTACTCGTTGACCGACGCGGTCCGGTGGCGGATCCACTGCCGCCAGCAGTCCATGGGGACGCGGACCAGCAGCTTGATCTCGGCCATCTCGAACGGCGTGGTATGGCGGTGCCGGAGGAGGTAGCGGATCAGGGTGCGGTCGTCGGAGACCTTCTTGGTCCCTGCGCCGTAGCTCACGCGGGCGGCCTGAACAACAGAGGAGTCGTCGCCCATGGCGTCGACCAGGCAGACGAAGCCGTCGTTGAGGACGGGGATCTTTTTCCAGCGGAGATCTTCGAGCAGCGCGTTGGGCATGGGCGGTCCATCAGTTTTGAGTGGGCGAAGTTTAGCCACGACCCGTCAGGGGAGCGAACGCCCGACAGCCTCCCTCTCCCACGATCGTGGCAACGCCGCAGGAAAATCCTGGCTGTGGGAGAGGGCCGGGGTGAGGGAATCACCCGGCAGATTCCATCCTGCCCCCTCATCCGGCCTGTCGGCCACCTTCTCCCCGCTGGAACGTCATCAGTGACAGGGACGTCGAATGCGGGGAGAAGGACTGGAGTGGCGACTATCCCTTGAGGAAGGCGGCGAGGCGATCGATGCCGGCTTCGAGGAGGGGGATGTTCGTCGCGAAGGACAGGCGGGCGTAGCCGGGGGCTCCGAAGGCATCACCGGTGACGAGGGCGACGTGGGCTTCTTCGAGCAGGGCCGTGCAGAACTCGGTCGCGTCTTTCACGACCTTGCCGCCGCCGAGCTTCTTGCCGAAGTAGGCGCTGACGTCGAAGAACATGTAGAACGCGCCGGTCGGCTCGACGAACTTGATGTTCGGGATCTCGCGGAAGCGTTTGATGACGTAGTTCCGGCGCTCGGTGAACTTCTCGAGCATCTCGGCAACGCTGTCCTGCGGGCCATCGAGGGCAGCCACGGCGGCGTACTGGCTGACGCTGCAGGGGTTTGAGGTTTCCTGGCTTTGCAGGTTGTCGATCGCCTGCGTCAACTCGACGGGGGCGATCGACCAGCCGATGCGCCAGCCCGTCATCGCGTAGGCCTTCGAGACGCCGCTGATGATGATCGTCTTGGCGGCGACATCGGGGCCGAACGTCGCGACGCAGCGGAACTTCGCGTCGCCGTAAATCAGCTTTTCGTAGATCTCGTCCGAGAGGATGAAGATGTCTTTCGCGACGCAGACCTTCGCGAGTTCTTCGAGCCGTTCCGGCGGATACACGGTGGCGGTCGGATTGCTCGGCGAGTTCAGCATCAGCAGCCGGGTCTTCGGCGAGATGGCGGCTTCCAGCTGCTGCCTGGAGAGGCAGAAGCCGGATTCGGGCGTCGTCGGGATGAGGACGGGGGTGGCGCCGGTGAGTTCGACGAGGGCGCTGTAGCTGACCCAATAGGGGGTGGGGATGATGACTTCGTCGCCCGGGCCGCAGAGCGCGGTGAGGACGTTGTGGATGGCGTGCTTGGCGCCGTTGGAAACCACGACCATGTTCGGCGTGATCTTGAGGCCGTAGTCGCGTTCATACAGGCGGCAGACGGCCTGCTTGAGTTCCACGATGCCGCCGGAGGCGGTGTAGTGGGTGTGGCCTTCCTGCATCGCCTTGATGGCGGCGGCCTGGATGTGCTCGGGCGTGTTGAAGTCCGGCTCGCCAAGGGTGAAGTCATACACCTTGATTCCCTGGGCTTTGAGCTGCTTGGCCTTGGCGGCGGCGGCGATCGTGGCGGAGGGCTTGAGGGTGCTGACAGCGGGAGACAGACGCATGGCGAAGTGAGTGGGTAGTGGGTCGTTGGTAGTGGGTAGAGCCCGGAGCCTGACGTCGAAGCATGCGGGGAGGTTCGCGCAACGTGGGCGCGAAGGGATGGATTGTTTGGGCAGGAGGCCGCAAGCGTCAAGGATGGGCGGGCCTGGCCGGTGTGGGCGCCCGCATCGAAGTGGGGAACCTGCGACGTCCAATGACGGACCGGCCCTGGTCGCCCTGACAGGAAATGGGGCCTGAACCGGAGCGTCCGGCTGACAGCGGTCACTCGTCTGCCAAGGGACTATGACGACGCCGTATGTCATGCCGCGGCAGTGCGTTCGTATGGCCGGGCGGTTTGATGTAACCTGCCTCGCATCAGGCGTTCGACAGGTCCAACCTCGCGTGAACCATGCTGGAAGAACAGTTCTACGAGTCATCGACTGCCCGCTGGAAACGCGAGCTTCCGTGGCTGCGACTGTTCCGGGGCTTCCGGATCGCGATGGACTTCCGCAAGCTGCTGCTGGCGTTTGCGGGGACGGTGATTTTCTCGATCGGCATGCTGATTTTCACCACGCTGCCGTATTCGCCCCACACGACCGAAGAGGCGAAGCTCGGCCGGGCCCCGCTGCGGGGAATCGACGTGCCGCTTCCTTACGACGACCGGGCGATCGCCGCATGGCCGTGGGACAGCGATTTCCCCGGCGCGCCGTCGGGGCGAATTCCGTATTCGCTGATGTACGTGCTTTACGAGCCGTGGGAATACGTGGTTCCGGTCGTCTACCAGGCGCGGACGCTGCTTTCGCCGTGGCGTGTCGTGGTGGAGCCGGCGCGCGGGGTGATGTTCTCGATGACCTGGGCCGATTTCGCCTGGGCGTGGACGAAGCTGCTGTGGGCGCTGGTCGTATGGGCCGTGTTTGGCGGGGCGATTGCCCGGATCGCGGCCCTGGAACTCGCCGGGGAAGGCGTTCCGAGCCTCAAGGAAGCGATCGAGCATTCGACGCGGTATCTGCTGTCGACGCTGGGGGGAGTGCTGCTGCCGGTGGTGGGCGTGGCGCTGTTCTGGGGCGTGGCGCTGGGGATCGGGATGCTGGGGCTGATTCCGGGGATCGGGCCGTTCCTGACGGGGCTGTTCTACTTCGTGTCGGTCATCTGCGGGGCGATCCTGGCGCTGATCCTGATTGGCGTGGCGGCGTGCTGGCCGCTGATGTACGCGACGATCGCCGTGGAAGGGAGCGACGCGTTCGACGCGCTGAGCCGCTCGTACAGTTACGTGTTCGGCCGGCCGTGGTACGGGCTGTGGATCACGATCGTGTCGCTGGTGTATGGGGCGATCTTGCTGCTGTTCCTGCATGGGGCGATGTTTTTCGCCCATTCGCTGGCGGATCACGCGACGGCGGGCGGGATGGGGGAAGTTGCGAACCGGCAGCTGTGGGACACGGTTCCGTACAGCGAGCCTGACGCGCCGCCGCTGGAAACGAGCGTGGGGGGCCGGCTGCGGGCGGCGTGGGCGAAAGGCTTCATGGCGCTCTCGACGGTGTTCGTGTACAGCTATTTCTGGGTGGCGGTGACGATCGCATACTTCCTGTTGCGACACGCGGAGGACGCGACGCCGTTCAAGAAGGTGTACTGGCCGGCGGCCGAGCCGGTGGGTTCGGGGCCCGCGCTGTCGGGGATGGCGGCGGCGGAATATCGGGAGCGTCAGGCGAACGAGGCGGCGGCCGTTTCGGGGGTTGCGGGGGGCCCGCCGACGGGGGTTGCGCCGGGCTGACCGGGGCGAGCGCGGGGCGACGCTTTCGGACCGGCTGGCGACAGCACTCGCGCGTGCGTCGGATGTTCATGCGGGCCCAGAGTGCGCAGTTTCCGAGTCAAACTGCGCGGTTTGGGTCGTTATCGCGTGGTCGACAACGGGCGGGTGTGCGGGTAGGCTACGCGCTGCGCCCGCGTCCTCCACTTCCTGATCTGCGTCATGTCCAATCCCAATCTCAAATTCGCCCGGACCCACGAATGGGTGCTGTCGGAAGGTGAAACCGCGAAAGTCGGCATCAGCGATTTCGCGGTGAAGGAACTGACCGACCTCGTGTTCATGCAGCTGCCCGGGGTGGGATCGGAGATGAAGGTCGGCGAGGTGTTCGGCGAAGTGGAGAGCGTGAAGGCTGTGAGCGACCTGTACGGCCCCGTTTCGGGGACGGTCGCCGCGGTCAACAGCGAGCTTCCGGGCAACCTGCAATGGCTGTCCGACGACCCGTTCGGCAAAGGCTGGATCGCCGAGATCAAGCTGGCCGATCGCAAGGAACTGGAGGCGCTGATGTCGCAGGACGAGTACGTGAAGTTTTGCGAGAGCCAGGCTCACTGACCGGCCTATGATGATGAGCTGTCGTCCGCGACAGTCGTCTGAAGTTCTTTGTCGGCCGCTGCCCGCTCAGGCAACGCCCGGTTCCAGCCGGCAACGTTTTCCGTTGCTCTTGATCCCCTGAAGTTCCAGGAATTCTGTCCGTGGCTTATCTGTTCACGACTCCCGAACAGCAGAAGGAGATGCTGTCCACGATCGGTGTGTCCTCGATCGACGACCTGTTCGAGACGATTCCGGCCGACCTGCGGATGAAGCGTCCGCTCGACCTTCCGGCGGCGATGACGGAACTGGAGCTGGAGCAGTTTGCCCGACAGCTTGCGGCGCGTGACCGGCAGCCCCGCGCCTGCTTCATGGGGGGCGGCGCCTACGATCACTTCGTTCCCTCGGTGATCGATGAGATCACTTCGCGCGGCGAGTTCTACACGGCGTATACGCCTTACCAGCCCGAGGCGAGCCAGGGCTCGCTGCAGGCCTTCTTCGAATACCAGTCGCTGATCTGCCGGCTCACGGGGATGGAGGCGTCGAACGCAAGCCTTTACGAGGGGGGGACCGCACTGAGCGAAGCGGCCTTCATGGCGATGCGTTCGACCAACCGCCACTCGCGGATCGTGGTTCTCGGCTCGGTTCACCCCGAGTATCGCCAGGTGCTGGCGACTTACGTGGGCAACCTGTCGTGCGAGATCGTCACGATCCCGACGCCGAAGGGAACGGCCGACGTGCAGGCGGTGGCCGATGCCGTCGACGAGCACACTTCGTGCGTGCTGATGCAGCACCCGAACTTCTTCGGATGCCTGGAAGAGGTCCGCGAGATCACGAAGATCGCTCAGGCGAAAGGCGCCCTGGCGGTCGTGTCGTTCGATCCGATCAGCCTGGGGATGCTGGAGCGACCGGGAGATTACGGCGCGGACATCGCCGTCGCCGAAGGACAGTCGCTGGGAATTCCGCTGCAGTACGGCGGTCCGTACCTCGGTGTGATGGCGTGCAAGAACGAGCATGTCCGCAAGATGCCGGGGCGAATCATCGCGGAAACAAAAGACCGGGACGGCCGCCGTTGCTACGTCCTCGGGCTTCAGACTCGCGAGCAGCACATCCGCCGCGACAAGGCGACAAGCAACATCTGCACGAACCAGGGCCTGCTCGCCCTGCGGGCGACCGTCTACCTGTCACTGCTGGGTCCGAAGGGAATCCAGGAAGTGGCGGAGCTTTGCTGCCGGAAGGCGCATTATGCGGCCGAGCAGCTCGTGAAGTCGGGCAAGGTCGAGCTGGTGTACGACCGTCCGTTCTTCAAGGAGTTCTTCGTGCGGGCCAAGGGGGGGACGGAGAAGTGGCTGGAGAAGACTCGGGCCGCGGGGTTCGACGTGGGACCGACGATGGCGCAGCTGAAGGCGGCGGATCCGGACCTGCCGGAAGGAGTGCTGGTGGCGGTGACGGAATGTCGGACGCGGGGTGAGATTGAGGCACTTGCGAACGCCGGGTGAGGACATGGGCCGGCCTTTTCGAATACTGGCCTACCTGTGGGCATCTCCGGTGACCGCCACTGGTCTCGCCATCGCCGTTGCCGTGCGTGCGAGCCAGGGGAAGATCCAGATTCGAGACGGCGTCATCGAGTGTTCGGGAGGTCTCGCGAAACGGCTTCTCTCGGGTGGTCGATTTCGACGCGGAGGCGCAGCAGTCACCCTCGGGCATGTCATCATCGCCCGTGATCTGAATTGCCTGGCAGCCAGCCGGGAACATGAGCGACGGCACGTCAGGCAATACGAACGGTGGGGCCCTCTGCTCCTGCCTGTCGCGTGGGGCATCGCAGGGTGGTTAAAGATCAAGGGATTCGACCCTTACCTGGACCATCCGTTCGAGCAGATTGACACGTAAGACCGGCGATGTCCGCGCCTGATCACGCCACGACCGCTTCTCCGACGGGGGCTGTCACGAGCTTGAACCAGAGGAAGCTGTGGGGGCCAATGCTGAGGAAGTAGGGGGTGTGGTCGACGGGGGGGAACGGGGTGTTGCCCATCAACTCCACCGGGGTGAAGCCAATGAACCGCGAGAGATCGAGCTTCACGGGCTGGGCGAACCGCGACAGGTTGTTGACGACGAGCATGGTTTCGTCGCCGAGGGTCCGCAGGTAGGCGATCACGCGTTCGTTGCCGCCATCAATGAATTCGAGAGATCCGCGGGCGAAGACCGGATGCTGCGTCCTGAGCCTGACCATCCGCTTGAGCCAGTTCAGCAGGGAGGTGGGCGAGCGCTGCGACGACTCGACGTTCACGGCCTGGAAGTGATAGATCGGGTCGGTGATGACGGGCTGATAGAGGCGTGACGGGTCGGCCGTCGAGAAGCCGGAGTTCCGGTCGCCGGTCCACTGCATGGGGGTGCGGACGCCGTTGCGGTCGCCGAGGTAGATATTGTCGCCCATCGTGATCTCGTCGCCGTAGTACAGCACGGGGCTCCCGGGGAGCGAGAACAGCATGCTGTGCAGGAGTTCGATCTGTCGGCGGCCGTTCTCCATGAGAGGGGCGAGGCGGCGACGGATTCCGAGATTGAGCCGCATCCGGGGATCCTGGGCGTATTCGCGATACATGTAGTCGCGGTCTTCATCGGTGACCATTTCAAGCGTGAGCTCGTCGTGGTTCCTGAGGAAGATGGCCCACTGGCAGTTCGACGGGATGGAGGGGAGCTGCTCCATGATGTCCACGATCGGCCGACGCTGCTCGCGGCGGATCGCCATGAACATGCGGGGCATGAGCGGGAAGTTGAACGCCATCTGGAACTCATCGCCGTCACCGAAATACGGCAGCAGGTCGGCCGGCCACTGGTTGGCTTCCGCGAGCAGCAGAGTGCCGGGCTTCTTCTCGTCGCAATAGGCGCGCATCTTCTTGAGGAAGCCATGCGTTTCGAACAGGTTTTCGCAGTTGGTTCCTTCCCGTTCGAAGAGGTAGGGGACGGCATCGACGCGGAAGCCGTCGATGCCCTTGTCGAGCCAGAACCCGATGATGTCGAGCATTTCCTGCTGGACGGCCGGGTTGTCGTAGTTGAGATCGGGCTGATGCGAGAAGAAGCGATGCCAGTAGTACTGGCGGGCGACGGGATCCCAGGTCCAGTTGCTGGGCTCGGTGTCGGTAAAGATGATCCGGACGCCCTGATACTTCTGGTCGGTGTCGCTCCAGACATAGTAGTCGCGTTTGGGCGATTCGGGATTCGAGCGGGCCTCCTGGAACCAGGCATGCCTGTCGGACGTATGGTTCAGGACCATGTCGGCGATGATGCGGAGGCCGCGCGCGTGGGCCGCTTCGCAAAGGGCCTGGAAGTCGTCGACGGTGCCGATTCGCGGGTCGATCTTGAGGAAGTCGGCGATGTCGTAGCCGTCGTCCTTGAGGGGCGACTCATAGATCGGCATGAGCCACAGGCAGGTGACCCCGAGATCGGCGAGATAATCGAGGCGCTGGATCAGGCCGCGCAGGTCGCCGATGCCGTCGCCGGTGCTGTCCTGAAATCCCCGGACGTAAACCTGGTAGAAGATGGCGTCCTTGTACCATTGATCATCGGTGTCATTCATCGTGCAGAATCCTGAACCACTTCCGTGTTGGCGGGGTTTTCTGGAAGTTCGAATTGAAGCAGGGTCGAGAGAATCTTTCCGCCCCAACGATAGACATTGTTCCGGGCGACGACTTCCCGCATGCGGGTCATGCGGCGTTTTTGTTCTTCGGGAGACATGACGACGGCCGCCGCGATGGCGTCGCCGATTTCGTGCGCGCCGAACGGGTTGATCGGCAGGGCGTCCTCCAGTTCGCGGACGGCGCCGGTGAACCGGCTGAGAATCAGGACGCCCTGCTCATCGGTGCGGCTGGCGACAAACTCCTTGGCGACGAGGTTCATTCCGTCGTGGAGCGAGCTGACGACGAAGAATTTCGCGAGACGGTGGAGGGCGACCATCCTGATGGGATCGTGGTGCTCCTTGATGAGCGTGATCGGCTTCCAGCGGCCGTTCCGCCACTTCCAGTTGATCTCATCGGTGACGCGATCGACTTCATCTTCGATACGGCGGTAATCGGCCAGGTGGCTGCGGCTGGGGACGGCGATCTGCACGAACTGGAGCTTGCCGACATAGTCGAGATGCGTCGAAAGGAAGGAATCGAGCCCGCGCAGCCGTTCGACGATGCCTTTCGTGTAGTCGAGCCGCTCGATGCCGGCTCCGAGGATGCGGTCGCCGAGCTGGAGCTGGCGCTTCCAGGTCTCCATCGCCTGCTCGACCTGGGGAGAGGTGGCGAGCCGGTTGGTTTCTTCGAAATCGATGCTGATGGGAAAGGCGGAGACTTTCGTCGTCGCTCCGCCGCGAACGACGTCGCTCCGCTCGTAGTCGATCCGCGACTCCGCGAACCGGTCGACCGCCTCGAGGAAATTGCGGCAGTCGTAACGCAGGTGAAATCCGAGCAGGTCATTTCCCAGCAGCCCGTCCAGGATTTCTTCCTTCCAGGGGCAAACCCGAAACACTTCGGGGTTCGGCCAGGGAATGTGCCAGAACTGGGCGACGACGAGGTTCTTCCGGCCGCTGTTCTTCAACAGTCGCGGCAACAGGCAGAAGTGATAGTCCTGGATGAACACGAGCGTCGGATCGTCCCCCGCCTCGTCGAGCACGGCGTTCGCGAACAGTTCGTTGACCCGACGGTAGGTTTCCCAGTCCTTCGCATCAAATCTCGGACGCGTGAACGTGATGTGGCTCATCGGCCACAGGCATTCGTTCGAGAACCCGAGATAGAATCCCTGCTCATCTTCTTTGGTGAGCCACACGCGCCGGAGCTTGTATTTCGGGTCTTCGGGCGGGACGGCAATGCAGTCGTGCTCGTCGACGACGGCGTGATCGGCGTCGCCGCTGCCGTGGCCGACCCAGACGCCTCCACTGGCGAGCATAATCGGGTCAAGCGCCGTGGCCATGCCGCTGGCGGGCTTCGAATGGACGATGCGGTCTTCAACAAACCGATGGACGTACGGCTCGCGATTCGCCACGACGATGAACTTGTAACCGGCCAGCCGACCGTGAATCAGTTCTTGAAGCGAGTCGCGGGTCCACATAGGCGAATGTCGTCCTGATTGCCGGGCGACCAGCGCGCACGCTTCCAAGCCGCCGCGGGACTGGAAGCGGCCCGCTGGAGCGGGTCGGCGGTCGCAATTCGCGGAACGAAGCAAGTTGAGTGCCTTCGATCGTACGAAATGCAGGAAAGTGAAGGGGCAGGTTCTGACGGGTTTGCGCTGATTTTGGGCATCGGCCGGCGGTGCTGCGGCGGGGCGCTTGACGCTGGCGGCGAGAGCGGTCACGTTGGCGGGCTCTTGTTGCCTGATTTGCCTTCTTGAGACGCGACCCATGCACGTCGACACCGGTCCCGACAACAATGCCACCCTGCCGCCCGGTGTTCCGTGGTACAAGCTGCTGACGAAGTATCACTGGTTCGTGTTCGTCGTGGCGGCGCTGGGCTGGCTGTTCGACTGCCTTGATCAGCAGCTGTTCATTCTGGCTCGTCCGGCCGCGATGAAGGAGCTTCTGGCAGGCACGGGAATTCCCGAGGCCGCCATGAAGGGGGAAATCCTGAAGTGGAGCGACATCGCGACGGCGGTGTTCATTGCAGGATGGGCGACGGGCGGCCTCGTGTTCGGCATGCTGGGAGACCGGATCGGCCGCACGAAGACCATGATGTTCACCATCCTGATCTACTCGGCCTGCACGGGGCTGAGCGCGCTCTCGACTTCGGTTTACGATTTTGCGTTTTACCGCTTCCTGACGGGGCTGGGCGTCGGCGGTGAATTCGCCGTCGGCGTGGCGCTGATCGCGGAAGCAATGCCCGCGGCAGCGCGACCTTATGCACTCGCGTCACTGCAGGCGCTGTCTGCGATTGGCAATATCCTGGCGGCGTTGATCAACCTGGGCCTGGGGGTTGCCGAGGAGCATGGGCTCCCGACGAGTCCGTGGCGCATCATGTTCATGATCGGCGCGCTGCCTGCGCTCCTGGCGCTGATCATCCGGCTGAAGCTCAAAGAGCCGGAAGCATGGACGAAAGTGTCGCACGAGGGGGCCACCGCGAAGCAGCTCGGCTCCTATCGCGAGCTGTTTTCGACCCCGCTGTGGCGCAAGCACGCGCTCCTGGGGCTTGTGCTGGCGTGTTCGGGCGTTGTGGGGCTGTGGGGTGTCGGATTCTACACTCCGGACCTGATCCGATCGGTGCAGACTCCGAAGGTCACCAAGCAGGTTTATGAGCAGGAGATCGCGGCTGCCGAGGGCGCCACGGCCGAGAGCCTGAAGCGGGTTCAGGCGGCGATCGAGTCGAAGACTTCTGACCAGTTGCCGGCCGAGGACCAGGCGATCCAGGAGGCGATGGACAAGAAGGTCAGTTCGAAGGTTTCGCTGTACACGAGCTTTACGTCGATCGCGATCAATATCGGCGCCTTCTTCGGGATGTATGGCTTCGGCGTGCTGGCTCAGCGGATTGGCCGGAAGCCGACTTTCGCGATCGCCCTGATTTCGGCGTTCACGATCACGGTGATCGTGTTCCACTCGCTGACGGACATGTGGCAGATCATGGTGCTCGTGCCGATCATGGGCTTCTGCCAGCTCTCGCTGTTCGCCGGATACGCGGTCTACCTGCCGGAACTCTTCCCGACGCGGCTGCGGTCGACGGGAACGAGCTTCTGCTACAACGTCGGCCGGTTCGTCGCGGCCTTTGGCCCGCTGGTGAAAATTGCGATCACGGGCTTCTTCATCACCAACACGTTCGGCTATGCGGAACCGCTGCGGCCGGCGGGCATGGCGATGTGCGGAGTGTTCCTGATCGGCCTGCTGGTTCTTCCATTCCTGCCCGAAACGAAGGGAAAACCGCTTCCCGAATGACGGACGGGCCCGGAGACCGGGGCGGAGGCCGTGCGTCGCGAACCGCGGAGGTGGCAGTGGTGTCCGGATGTTTCCGGGAGACTTCACGGCCGAGAGTTCGGTTTCATCCTTGCATGGAATGACGCCGCTTGAGATAGTCTGCCCTTCCGCGATGAGACCGCATGGCATCGCCGCTTCGAGAACCAGCATCGGCTCCCCAACCGGATGTCTGCGGAGCCGGCCGCCAGGACGGCATCATGCTCGGGCTGTAGCGCAGCCTGGCTAGCGCGCTTGCTTGGGGTGCAAGAGGTCGTGGGTTCAAATCCCGCCAGCCCGACTTTTGAGGTCCCTGCCCGCAACAGTTTGCGGGCAGGGACTTTTTTGTTGGTTTTTATGGGTGAGGCATCCCAACGTGGCGTGGCGCTGGCCGAGTTGGGGGATGGGGAGCGCGATCGCGTTTGTGGCCGCCGAACTCCGCGGGGCGACTCGGTGTCGGAGTGGAGAGGGCCGGCGTTCCCGGTCGTCGTTGCGGTCCTCAGAAGGCGCTGCCCCACCGTGGGACGGCAGCGAGACGACGGTCGTTGACTCCCGCGCGTTCATGGGTGTGAGATTCTGGCGGCGTGACGAGGAATGCTGCGAGTGCAGCATTCTTCGGAGATGCGAGCTTGAGGAATGCGTGGTGGGCGTTATTCTTATCACCCTCCCGCTGGTTGGGAGGAAGTTGCACCCCTAGCTCAATTGGATAGAGCATCGGTCTACGGAACCGAAGGTTGGAGGTTCGAGCCCTCCGGGGTGTACTTTACGGGGCAACGACTTACGGAAAGTCGAGCCTTGCAAAACACGCCGCCGTCCGAGAAGTTGTCCGAGAATTCGAGCGGCGTAAGATGAAAACAGCCCCGCCCGGTTGCCGCCGGACGAGGCTGTGAAGCGAGCCTTTCGGTCGCCTCTGGTTAGTCCTTTTGGATTCGACTGGAGGGTTCGCTGTGCCCCATTTCCCGAAACCGTTCTTTAAGCGCTCGCGCGGTAGCTGGTACGTCGAGATCGACCGCAAGCAGGTCAAGCTCGGCCCTGATCGCGAAGGAGCGTTCCGCCGCTACCACGAGCTCATGCGGCAGCCGGAAGCCAAGGTTCTCACCTCGGAATCGGTCGTCGCACTGGCCGACCAGTTCCTGGGCTGGCTCAAGAGCCATCGCTCGCCCGACACGTTTTCTTGGTACCAGTACCGCATCGAGCGTTTCTGCCGGCGTTACCCGGAACTGACGACCGACGCCCTGAAGCCATTTCACGTCCAGCAGTGGGTCGACAGCTATCCGAAGCTGAGCCGAACCTCGAAGCGCAATTACGTCCGATCGGTCAAGCGCTGTCTGAAGTGGGGCGTCCAGCAGGGCTACCTGGCCAGCAGCCCGATCGAGCAGCTGGAAGTTCCCGGCGGCGACCGCAAAGAAACGTTCGTCACGGTCGAGGAGTACGAGCGGCTGCTCGCCCATCTTTCTGACCAGGCCTTCCGCGACCTGATCGTCACGACCTGGGAGACAGGTTGCCGGCCCCAGGAGTCGCTTCGCGTTGAAGCCCGTCACGTCGACCTGAAACATTCGCGATGGGTGTTTCCGAAATCGGAGTCCAAAGGCAAGCGGCAGCCGCGTGTGGTGTATCTCACGCCGGCGGCCCTGGAGATCACGCAGCGTCGTATGAACGAGTTTCCGACAGGGCCGCTGTTCCGTAACCGGAACGGTAATCCGTGGACGCCGGACTCGGCCAATTGTGCGTTCGACCGGCTCAGAACCCGGATCTTCCAGCGATCGAATCCGGCGAACGAAGAGCTGGTCGCCGAGGCGGCGACACGTATTCGGTTGATGCTCAGTCCGGAGCGGATCATCGAAGGCGATGCTGTTCCGAAGTCGCCTCGGCAGCTGCAGGCGGAAGCACGCAGGAAGGCACTGGCCGAACTCGTGAAGAAGCATGTTCCGCGTTACTCCCTGTATGCCCTCCGGCACTCCTGGGCGACAAATGCGCTGAAGTCAGGCGTCGACCCCCTCACAACTGCGATACTTTTAGGACATTCGGATCCTTCCACGCTCAGCCGTGTGTACCAGCATCTGGGCCTCAATCCGGCCCACATGCTGGAGCAGGCTCGGCGTGCTTCCGGAGGCGCGGCGGCCTCTTAAAGCGAAATGTGCCGCAGCTTGATTCGAGCCGGCGGAGGAGATTGTTCTGTCTTCTGCGCCGGCTGCTTTACTGATTCGAGGAAGGCCTGTAGCTGCTCTTCGCTGACCCGGATGCCCGGGCAGCGGTAGTGCGCCAGTCTTCCGCTCTCAATCAGCGCGTACACCGTCGCTGGCGAGTGCTTGAGACGCTTCGCCACCGTCGCGACTGACATCAGTTCTGAGATGTTCTGCAATTCCTTCATAAATCACGTTCGTGAATTCGTCGTCGGCCAGGGGCCACTCGCTGTGCAGCAGGCAGCACTGGACAATGCGCCGGCAGCGACGGGCGAGGGACCTAGCCAGCTGTCTGACTTGGATATCGTTCATTGGGCTCGTGACTTCCTCTGCGATTGAGCCAGGCGTCGATGTCTTCGCGGCGCCAGCGTGGCCGCCGTCCAATGCGAATCGGTTCGGGCAATTCGCCTGCCTTGCGAATCCTGTGGATCGTGCGGCGGCAGACTCCTGTAATCACACAGAGATCCTTGATGGAAAGGAGCGGTTCCTGGGTCATTGCTATCCTCGCAGGCGATCGATTCTGGACTGGCTACCGTTCGATGCCATAGCTGCGCTGCTGTTCCTGGACGGGCGCCTGCTCCTGACCCTGGGCGGAATGTTGATGCTCGGGACTAGGCGTGTACTGCCCGGGGCCGTAAGGCACGAAGCCGTGGCCATGGAACACGGCGGAGGCGAGCTCCATCGAGCCTTGCGTCGTGAGTCGACGGGTTTCTGGTCCGAGCTCGGCGGCAACCACCTGGCCGGCATGCAGGGCTTGGCCCGTTACAGCTTTCAGACCTTCGAACAGCTTGCGTGCGATTTCAGACATTGGGTTTTCCTTTCAAAACGAGACGAAACTAGATGCGGCCGGAGCGTCGCAGCGCGTTTTCCACGAACAGCGTGACGAAGCCGGCCATGACAAGACTCAGCAGGAAACAGATCAGCGACAGCGCGAACATCCGGAGGGCCGCAACCGCCCTTCCGACGAAGCCCCGGCGTCGTAGCGACCGTTCTTCGTGGTAAGGGGTGAGGGTGGTGCAGACGGGAGAGACGCCCGGCGTGAAGGTGATCGCCATCCGCGGCGGCAGTGCGATCACTTCTTCGGGCTTCAGCAGCCGCCTGGCCTGGAACTGCCAGTTGCTGTTCGTGTTGCTCGAATAGCTGATGCTGTCGCTGGGATGGCAGCCGCCGGTGTGCTGACGCGTGGTTCCGGAACTCGTACCACCGCTGTTCAGGACGATGGTTTCATCGCCCAGTCTTTGGCTGACGAGATCGGCCGTGGAAGTATCGTTGACACCGAAATAGATTTGCGAAGTGTTGGACAGCAGCGTCTGGTCCTGCCCTTCCGGAAAGCACTTCCTGAGCTGGCCCAGGCTTTGGTAATAGAACTGCAGACGCACGCCGTAGCTGCGGTACTTGTCCAGGGCATCATCGAGTGCTTCCATCGAGCCGAGGGATGCAGCTTCGTCGAGAATGAAGTGCACGCGAGACTCATCGCCATTTCCGTTTTTGACGACTGCCCGCAGCAGGCATCCGATCCACATCCGCAGAAGTCCCGACAGCGATCGGAGGTATTCAGGCGGCAGGATCAGAAACACGGTCATTTTTTCCGTCTTCAGCTTTGCCGGGTCGAAAGTGCTCGCCTGAGTGATCGCCGCGATGCTCGGCGTATCGAGAAACCGCGTGTGCTGCTGGGCCGTAGTAAGGACCGAGGCGCGCTCGCGGTCGACGAACTGCTCCAGCTGGCCCCCCATTCGGGCCAGCATTCCGCCCCACGCGTCGGATTCGCGCATGAGCTTGATCGCTTGCTGCAGATGCTCAGGGCTGCTGAGTAGAGCACGAACTGTCTGAAGAGACCGGCTGCCGTAAGCACCGCCATACACGACAACCAGGCAGATGAGTGCCTTGAGCCACGTCTCTGCAGAGTTGTTGAAGTAGGGCTCTTTCTCCTCAGGCGATCGGACGACCAAATCCTTGGCGAGTGCGGCCGCATCGTCGATTGCAACCGGACTGCTGGCGTCGATCAGATCGAGCGGGTTCAGGCTGTCAGATTTGTCCGTGAAGTTATGGAACGGATCGATCACAAAGCTCGGCTGGCCGAACTCTTTTTCGCGGTAGGCCGCAAAGCGCCTCGCGTGTTCGCCCTTGGGATCCAGTACGGCAATCGAGTCCGCGCACGTCATCATGAAATGCGCGATGACCGACACCCCCTTACCGGCGCCTGACGGTGCGAAGACAGCCGTATGAATCGCCTGCGGCAGCCTTACGGGCTCCCTGCGGTATCGCCCAAACAGCTGCCAGAACTGTTCGCAGGCTTCCTTCGACGACATCCAGCCGCACATCAATCGCCGCAGCACCCGGATCCGTTCAGGCGGCAGATAGATGTAACCCAGGATGAGACCGCTGTTGGCGCCGATCATCCCGTGGCGTTTCAGTTCCCTTTCATCGGCCCATTGTGCGCTTCCGAGAATATTCCATTGCCCGCGGCGACGGCGCATGCGAGCAAACGCTGCGGCGACCAGCAGAATCCCCGAGGTGGGCCAGTAAGCCACCCCGACCACCGTTCCCGAATACGCCCATAGGAGAATCGAGCCTCTCTGCAACCAGCGCGACAGGAAGTACATGTCACTTCTCCTGTTGGACAGGGACACGGGATTTAGAACCGGCCTCGGCCCCTGACTCGGGCCTGAAGCGGTCGGCCTGGCTGCGGATGCAGGTCTCCAGGCTCTGTCCGGCCTGCTCCGCCTTCCGGAAGACTCCAAGCGCTTCACGAATCGCGCTCCTGGCTTCTTTGATCGTCCGGCCGACTCCGGTAAGGATGAGCCTGCGATTTCCGTCCAGCTGCACGGAGACGCGACCGGCTGAATTGCGGGACTGTTGCGATCGCGATGCGCGACGGTGAGCCACGACTTCGTCCCTGGTCACACCGTCCTTCAAAGCACGCAGGATGAAGCTGGCCTGCTCCGCAACGTCGAGCTGCGCGAGTTCGAGTGCGGTTGATACGGGAAGCCGTTCCTCCGCAACCAGGGCCTTGACCGGATCGGGAAGGCTGGCAAGCGAGATGAGTCGCGACATCCTGACCGGATTCATCTTCATCCGGCGGGCGAGCTCTGCCTGCGTGCAGCCAAGCCTGCCCTGCATCGTCTTGAGTGCTTCGCCGAACGCAACGGGCTCGACGTTGACCCGATGCTCGTTCTCCTGAATCTGCAGCGCAAGGAAATCCGCTTCGCTTGCGGGCGAGGGGTGAATCACCGCTGGCACATGCGCGATTCCCGCCTGCTTCGCGGCATGGAGGCGTCGATTGCCGAAGATCAGCAGGTAACCGTCGCCGCTCGCGCACACACCTACCGGCTCCAGCACGCCGAATTCCCTGATGCTGGTGATCAGATCCTGCATCTCCTGAGTGTCTTCGCCCAGGTGGAGCCGCAGCGGGTTCGGGCCGGTCCTGATTCGATTGATTGGAATGCTGTTCTGAGACACTGAGCTGTTCATGAAATGCTCCGTTAAGACAAGACGAGGGACGGGCAATTTGCCCGTCCCTCAGCTCACAGCGAATTACCGCCGCCGCATGCGTTCGGCGACGAGACGCCGCAAAGCGACTCCCAGCCGGGAAGCCACCAGCGTCGGGACAAGGGGACGACCCCGCAGGTACAGAGCACCCGCGAGTCCGGTACCACCCGCGAGGAACAGCAGCGTCCAGTTGACGCCGCGTGCGACTTCGGCACCGACCACCGCTGGAAGTGACGCGATCGGCGCAACCACCTCGGTCAAGACCGGCTCGACAACGCCTTCGACGACGGTGGTTCCGAGCTCAACCGATCCGTTGATGAACGGCTCGGGATCCGCCAGGAACGCGGCCAGTGTCGCACCCGTCGCCAAGGCAGCCTTGTGCTTCCAGACGATCTCCAGCCCACGCTCGCCGTATTTGGCGACGACATCGAGCAGCGGGACGGACAGGCTTCCTTCCTGCGCCATCATCACCAGACGCCTTGCGTTCTGGCCGCTGAGGCCGGCGAGGGCTTTGGCCCCCTGTTCGCCAAGCTCGTAAACGACCCTTTCGCCGAGCGACCCGTGCTTCAAGATGGCCACGGCAGCATCGTCACCGAATTTTGCAACCAGCTCGCAGGCGCCGGCCCGGCGGACGAGTGCAACGGCGTCATCCCCGTGGCGTGCCAGGAGGTTCAGGGCGAGGCCTGCATGCTCGCCAGCGTCCAGCGCCAGGTCCGCGGCTTTCGGCCCGGCCCGCCGCACAGCAGAGGCAACGAGATCATCGCCGTACCGTGCCGCAAGCGAGGCGGCCTTCGCTCCCAGCCGTTCAACGCCTTCTTCGACACCTTCCCTGGCGAGCTTTCCGGAGGCGGCTTCCACCGCTTCCTTCACAAGCTTTCCGACGCCGGCGGGAGCCGCCGCGCAACTGAGCATGACAGCCATGCACAGACCGGTTCTAAGTAATCGAGACATGTGATCTCCCGGAAAGAAGGGGGTGAGAAGCTCACCGAGCCGCCTGACTGGCCAGGGCTTTCTCAACCCGGGTCTGACGCTGCGCAGCGCGGAGAATCTCGTACTCCATGAGCTGGTCGGTGAGAGCAGGACAGTCTTCGGATCCGTCGATCACCACCGCCTTGATCGCTTCGAGCTGTACGTTGATCCCACGCTGCAGCTCACCGTCCGGATCAGCCGCCGTCTCATATGCCTTGGTCACAAAAGCGTCGGCAGCCAATCCACCAAGGAGCGTCAGAGCGCCTGCTTTGAGGCGGCTCGACCAGTCGTCGCCGCTCAGTCCCGACCGGCCGACGAGTTCCTTGTTCAGCGAATTGGAAATCAGCGTTGAAACGGCCAGTTGCCCAAAATCAGCCACCTGATCTGCATGAGTGGCCGTCCTTGCCTTGGCAATTGCCGATTCGATGCTGCGATTGATCCGCGGCACATCCCAGTTGAGTTCGAGCGGCAACGAGGCTTCGTCCGCAACGTCGAGATTCAGGGCGACAAACACTTCGTTGTCGACCCTTGAAAGCTCTTCGGCGTAGGCATGCTCAAGCCGGGCCTTCAATTCAAGGAGGGAAGACTCAGACAGAACGTCTCGATGGAAAGCCTCGGCCAGGTTCTGGCCGTACCACTTCGCTGAGAAGCTGCGGGCAGTCTTGACGAAGGCGGGAACCTTGTCAGACAGCTTGTCAAACGCCTTCTCGACGTCCCCGTGATACCCCGTCAACAGGTCGAGAGCCTTGATCCGCGCCTGATGAAGCTGTGCTTTGATCAACGCGTCTCGTTCCGCCTGATCAGGAGCCCCACGGCTCGGCATGGCCGATGTAACACCTACCGCGACTCCTTTCGCGAAGTCGACCGCGCTTGCGGCGAGATCGCTCCCACCTTGCGGGCTGTCCGCCGAGGCCTGGTCTGCACCGCTTTCCAATTCATCGGCCGGCTGTTCTCCTTGAGCAGAGTCCTCGTCGCCGCGGCTCTCCGCGCTCATGGCCACCCCTGCTGGAAGCACTTCGAAATCCCGCTCATTGCTGCTTGGAAGCCAGCTCAGGGCGACGGCGACCGCAGTCGCCGATGCAAACCCGAACACAACCTGCTTCTGCTGGCGGCTCGGTGACCGCCACGTTCCTCGTTTCGAATTCATCTCTCTGTTCCTTGCTCTTCAATGCGATGATGGCCGGCCAGGTGAAGCCCTGGTCGAAGGAGCCGTCACGCGGTCGCCAAACGTAAGAGCGTTTCCCGGTCTGTCAGCGGGGCTGGGAAAGCGATGGGAAGCCGACAAGAGCGTTTGGCTTCCTCCGCGAAAACCCGGGCATTCCGACGCCCGGTTTCGGAGCTTCCGCGGTCCGGGAAGGGGAAACGAGGGGAAGAGAATTTTCCCTAAACCTTGAACATGGCCCCTTGACCCACTGCGTAAAATCGGTGGGCCGATCTGGCCAAACCATTACTCAGCGGAGCCATCCCCATGCTGCGCGTGCGTAGACGGCTTGATCCGGAGTTTCTCAAGTGCCTGAGCGAGCACGATGCCATTCCAAAGAGCACCGCAGTCGAGAGCTGGCTCAGAGAGCATGAGTCGGTGAAGACCGGGCAGATCGGAAAGCTTCTGAAAGGGGCCGCGGTTAGTCCGGTCTACGCCCAAAAACTTGTCTCCTATGTTCTGAACAATGCCTCCACGAAAAACGTCCGGAGGACGTTTGAGGCACTGCAGGCGTTTCTGAGCAGCAAGTCCTCGCGGAACGTCAGCGAACTGGGGCCTGCAGCCATCGCTTCCATGCTGCTGCTGGAGGACGAGAAGGACCATCTTTCCAACGCGATGGTCGGTTTCCTGACCCTATGGGATACCGAAGCATTGGTGGAGGGAGTTGTCGCCGGCTGTCCCGACTACATGTTGCCGGATGTCGTCCAGTGGCTGTTCGCCTCCTGTGGGCGGTCCGCAGCCGAGCAGAGTCTGGAACTGGCTAAGGCAGAACGTGTTGGTGCGGCAGTGATCAGACGGTCACAGGAGTCCTACGGCCGCATCATCCGAAACCGACTCACGTTCGATCCATGGTCCATCGCACTCTCCTGCTACCGTGGCCATGCCGTCGGAGCTCATATCGTTCTCCCGCTCAAAGAATCGGTATACACGTCCATTCGCCGCGGCGACGTGTGGCCACTCGACCTCGGAGCTGAAGCAATTGAGCGCCCATCAAACTACATCCTTTTGGAAGCTGTTGCGGACCGGCCACCGGAGCTCGATGGGCCGGACGAGAACATTTCGCGACGAATCCTGATGTCGGTGATGGTGCAGATAGCAGCCTGCACGTACCGTCCGGGGTATGTGTTGCCGCCGATTCACTGCCTGTCCTTCGGAGCTACGCCTGTCTCAGAACGCAGGCTCATCTCCGATGGTTACAAGCGGGTCGGCACCTGCCTTCCCGGAAGTAACATTCCGCTGTACGAAATGATCGTTGACCTGTCTCGGTCGCTCTCGTTGAAAGCCTACGTGCGGTCCGTACTCCATGTCGTGGGAATGGCCACGCGGGACATGATCGTCCCGCCACGCTACAGCGGAAGCTGACAAGGCCTGAAGCGTCGCCGTGCCAGCGAAACAGCTTGCGCTGATGAGCATGGCGTGCTAACGGACGTCATGGACAACAGGGAAGTTGCAATTTACACGATGGCAAATGAGCTCCTCAGGCGTATGGGACTCGGGCCGAATGACATGCGGATTACCTTCCGTGAGAACCCGCAGAAAATGTCGAGCATCCTGAAGTTTGAGATCGATATCGACGTCGTTGGCGAGAAGCGGCAAACGTGCAATCGTTTGCTCTCGTACTTCGGAATTGGTCCGCACGACGAAAAGGAAATCCATGCCGTTGAGCCGGCGCTTGTGAGCAAGCTGCAGCAGATGCTGGAGAAGATCCCAGACCGTACAAAAGGCCGCGAACGTTAATCGCATGCTTCAGTCTGCAACGCGGTATCGGCGGCCGCATACGCCACAGCACAGCTGAATGACTGGGGCACGAACGGCGGTCGCGTAAACGAATTCGCCACCGTCTCCACAGTTACAGCTTGCTTCAAGTTTGACCAGTGAACGCTTTGCCTTCGTCTTTGTTCGTCGCTGGAATCGGAGCGGGTACACGTCAACGGCCTTGGTTCTGATCAACTCCTTGATCCCGGCCTCCAGTTCCTTCCCCAGGCTGGTGTTGTACCAGCCGAACCCGGCCGATCGATCGCCCTTGAATGTGAGCCCTACACACTCAGCGGTCTGCCGGAACAGCTCGTTGTGGTAGCGGCCCTGTCGCGAAGTGTCTGCCCTCTTGGCAATCGCATTAGCGACATGAACTAGCTCGTGGGCTAGGACAGATGCCGCTGGAAGGACGCCGTGGCTGACCGCCCGTGGTGTGAGCACAAGTTCATCCAGCTTTACGGCACCCTGTCCCCACCGCTTCGGAGCATACCAGCCGAGTGTTTGTGTCGATCGCTTGGGCTCCATCACCAGGATGCGAGGAAGCGGGACAACCCAATGCTTTGGTCCAAAGTCAGTTAAGCTGAGCCGCTCGTCGAACTCCTTTTTCAGGTGACGAGCCAGCGCGGCGAGTGCAGAATCCAGAGGTTCCATACCCCGAGCCTAGAATTTGACAATTAACTGTCAACTCTCACTGGCTCTTGACGTTTGCCCCGGAGTCCTGCACAGGCGGAATCTATCCGTCGGCGTCCCAGCCGTGTGGCCTGTGCTGGAATCGGACACGGACTTACTCACCCCTACTCTTTTGCGATAGATAAAGGAGGTTATTTATCGCTAAGGGAAAGGGCGCACTCCCACGAAACACGTTGCGCGAAGCTGCAGTCCGGTGTAGTCTCAAAGCATCACCTAGCCAAGGAGGGCTTATGGAGAGAATCAATGTCACGTGCCGTCTTCCCGCAGAAGACGTTGCGTTCCTGGATCAGATCGCCATCAACATGGAGCGAGACCGCAGCTATCTGATCAAGAAGGCGGTCGAAGAGTACATTGCCTCGCAACGCTGGCAACTCGAAGAGATCGACCGTGGGTTAGCCGAGATCGAAGCCGGCCAGCTCGCTAGCGACGATGAAGTCGAAGCCGCCTTCCGCGAGCTTGGTGCGTGAAGGTCATCTGGGCCTCAGGTGCAGTGCGGTCGCTGGTTGCGATACGCCACTACATTTCTGTTGACGATCCTGTCGCCGCCGGGCATGTCGCGGCCAAGATCAAGGCTGCGGTGAAAAACCTTGAGACCTTCCCGCATGCCGGCCGTCCTGGCGTACGGGAAAACACGCGCGAACTGGTCATCGGTGGCTTGCCTTATGTGGTCGTCTACCGCGTTGGCGATTCAGCGGTCTACATCGCCCGCGTGTTGCACACGAGCCGACATTGGCAGGAGGGCGCATGGGAATGAGCGACACAGTCCGATGCTACACCGAGGTCCCCGGTGCGGAGCTGCTTGGAACCGGCGAGTTCCAGACCAAGGATTTCGGCTGCCGATTCGACTATTTCACGATCGATAAGGAGGGCCGGCTGATCCACCACCAGCGGACCTTTGACGCTGAAGGAATGCCGCTTCCCCGAACGCCCGATCGCGACGTGATCGCACCTATCCACAGGGACGTCAGGCTCTACGGCCGTGATGCCGTGGGAAACCATCGCGACTACTGTGCCAGATTCACCGACGGCAGACCCCAGTGGGTAAAGCCTTGGGACGAACTGTCCGAGCTGCAACGCGAGTATTCGGTCATTGTCGAATCATGACCCAGCTCACCCCACAGTCACATCGCTTACCGGCATCGCTCGTACCTCCCATGCCACGGCTGATCATGGAGGCCGGCACCGCTGCTGAATTCGCCTGGGACGAGTTCTTCGCGGCCACCCTTCGAAATCCACATACCCGCGCGGCATACCGAAGAGCCGTCGTCCGCTTTCTCACATGGGCCGAGCAGTTTGATCTGCCGCTTGCCCGCCTTACCCCGGCTCTGGCCGGCCGCTTTATCACTGAGTACCAGGGTTCCGCTCCCTCACGGAAGCTTGCTCTGGCGGCACTTCGATCGTTCTTTGACCTGCTTGTGGTCCGTCAGGCCGCCTTTTTGAATCCATTCTCAAGCGTCCGGGGCGAAAGATTCTCGGTCATCGAAGGAAAGACGCCAGAGATTGGCAAGGACAACGCAAGAAGACTGCTCGCATCGATCACTGCGTCCCGGCCGGTCGGACTTCGTGACCGCGCAATCATCGGAGTGCTCGTCTACACGGCCGCACGTGCCGGGGCAGTCGCCTCTCTGCGGCTCCGCGATTTCGCCCACGACGGTACGCAGTATGGTTTCCGCTTCGCCGAGAAAGGCGGGAAGTCACGCTTCATCCCGTGCCGGGCCGATCTTCAGGCGATCATGCTCGACTATCTCGCCACCATCGACACGGACGCGGAGAGCAAGGACGCTCCGCTCTTCCGCTCGGTGGCCGGACGAACGGGCCAGCTCACTGCGAAGCCAATCCGCGGCATCGATGTCTACCGGCTGATGAAGCGGCGCCTGAAAGAGGCCGGACTTCCGACGAGCTATTCCCCTCACTCCTCCCGCGTAACGGTCATAACAGACCTCCTCGAACAGGGTGTGCCGCTCGAAGACGTCCAGGCGTTGGCCGGGCATTCGGATTCGAGGACGACCAAGCTCTACGATCGCCGCCAGAAGAAGATCACTCGCAACCTGGTCGAGCGGATTTCGATCTGATCGAGATGAGTTCTAAGTCTCGCAAGCGGTAGGTCTAGTGACATTCGTTGCTTTGGCGACCTTGTCGGCGAGTTCCTGTCACTTTTCCTGTCACAGAATCAAAGTCCTGCAAAGAACTATCTCGTAGATTTCGTGACACTTCGCGGCATCTGAATAGACGTTAGCCATTTCTACGTCCGAGCCGTGCGAGGTGTGACCTGTTCGGATGGCGCCAGGAACCGCAATGCTCCGGACGAAGCTATCGGGATTGGCATCAATCGCTGCCGTCTACAGCGGACAGCCGGCCGCCGCGGTTCCTGAACTGGGTTGGTCTCGCATTCCCTGCCGATTCAAAGCTCGCCGGCACCACCCGGCTCACCGGCTCGCGTGCCCGCAACGCGTGTTCAAAGTGCTGAAGCGCCCGCTGCTCGCCGAGATAGAGGCCTGCGAAAAAGCAGATCGCCGATCCCAGCGATCCCAGCAACGTGCCGATCAGGACTGCGTGTTTTCGCATGTTTTCGCATTCCCCCCCTGAAGACCGACTCACATCGCCTCACTGGCGGGTCAGGACCAGTGTGCCTTTCCACTGTTCCCCGTCCTGCATTCTCTGATCGACGTTCGCGATGATCCGGTTACCGCTTACCACGCCTTTGGCGGTAAACGCCGTCACCATCCCCTGTTGCCTGGAGGTCATGGCAAACTCGATGGCAGCACCGTTGCGCGTCCCTTTCACGTCATAGGACGGGTGGACGCGAAGCCGTTTGTTGCTTTCGACATGGCCATCGAACGTCCCGCCCGCCCGGACCTCGTTGATGGCGAGTTCGTAGATGACCGAGCGTCCCTTGCGGTCGTACGTGCCGAGCCATCTGGATTCGTCAGGCAGATCGCATCCGCCGAGATACTTCGTCTCGTACTCCTCCTTGATGCGGACCGCCTCTTCGAGACGGTCCGGATCATTCGACCGGTTGGCGTACTTGACCAGGCTGTCGATCGCCTGCCCCACCGGGAGGAACTTCCGGTTCACCTTGAGCCGGTAGTCGAGTTCCATCACCGCATATTCGTCCGACTCGGGAAACGACTGGAAAGCCTCAAAA